>NZ_JAZHRR010000001.1:0-300000 GCF_036924515.1 Bradyrhizobium sp. AZCC 1610
CGGCGCGCTGCAGCCGTACGGCCTCGACAAGACGCTGCGGGTGCAGGAACTGGCGCTGGAGAACAAGCTGCCTTATGTGCAACTGGTCGAAAGCGCCGGCGCCAACCTGCTGCGCTACCGGGTCGAGGATTTTATCCGCGGCGGCAACATCTTTCGCAATCTGGCGCGGCTGTCGGCGGCGGGCCTTCCCGTTGTTACTGTGACGCACGGATCATCGACCGCGGGCGGCGCGTATCAGACTGGATTATCCGATTACATCGTGATGGTGCGTGGCCGCACCCGCGCATTCCTCGCCGGCCCGCCGCTGTTGAAAGCTGCTACGGGTGAGGTCGCAACGGAGGAAGAGCTCGGCGGCGCCGAGATGCACACCTCCATTTCCGGTCTCGGCGACTATCTGGCCGAAGACGATCGCGACGCGCTCCGCATCGCGCGCGACATCATGGCCAATCTGGAATGGGACCGGTCGAAACCGGCGGAAGTAACCTTCAAGCCGCCCCGCTATGACGCCGAGGAGCTGCTCGGTATCATGCCGATGGACCACAAGCGTCCCGTCGACATGCGCCAGGCCATCGCGCGCTTTGTCGACGATTCCGATTTCACCGAGTTCGGCGCGAACTATGGTCCCGCCACCGTATGCGGCCACGCTCGCATCGAGGGGCAGGCGATCGGGATCATCACCAACAACGGCCCGCTCGACGTGCCCGGCGCCAACAAGGCGACGCACTTCATCCAGGCTTGCTGCCAGTCGCGCACGCCGATCCTGTATATGAACAACACCACCGGCTACATGGTGGGTAAGGCCTATGAAGAGGCCGGCATGATCAAGCATGGCTCCAAGATGATCCAGGCGGTGACCTCGGCGACCGTGCCGCAGATCACGATCTATTGCGGCGCGTCGTTCGGCGCCGGAAATTACGGCATGTGCGGGCGCGGCTTCCATCCGCGCTTCTGTTTCTCCTGGCCGAACGCCAAGACTGCCGTGATGGGCGGCGAGCAGGCGGCGGAAACCATGGCGATCGTGACCGAGGCTGCTGCGGTACGGCGCGGCAAGCCGATCGAGAAGGAGAAGCTGGATGCGATGAAGGCGCAGATCACGGGCGTGTTCGACGGCCAGATGGACGTGTTCTCGACCAGCGCGCGTCTGCTGGACGACGGCGTGATCGATCCTCGCGATACCCGCAGCGTGCTTTCCGAAGTGCTGGCGATCTGTCGTGAGGCCGAGGCCCGCACGCCCCAGCGCATGCAATTTTCGGTCGCGCGGCCATGAGCGGAACTGACGTGAAGCGAACGCCGTTCTTCAAGGTTCTCGTTGCCAACCGCGGCGAGATCGCGCTGCGGATCATGCGCTCTGCGCGGCGGCTTGGTTATGGCGTGGTCGCAGTCTATTCCGATGCCGACCGCGATGCGCTGCATGTCCGCGAGGCGGACCAGGCGGTGCGGATCGGCGAGGCGCTGCCGGCGCAATCCTATCTGAAGATCGATGCGATCATCGCCGCCGCGAAGGCCAGCGGCGCCGGTGCAGTCCATCCCGGTTACGGTTTCCTCGCCGAGAACGAGGACTTTGCGCAGGCCTGCCGCGATGCCGGACTGGTCTTTATCGGGCCGTCGCCGGAGGCGATCCGGGCGTTGGGCAACAAGGCCGGCGCCAAGGACATCATGCAAAAGGCCGGCGTACCTATCGTGCCCGGCTATCAGGGCGCGGACCAGAGCGACGCCGTGATGCTGTCGGAAGCCAGGAAGATCGGCTTCCCCGTCATGATCAAGGCGATCGCGGGTGGCGGCGGGCGCGGCATGCGGCTGGTGGCGGATGCCGCGGCATTTCCGGATGCGCTGCGCAGCGCGAGGTCGGAGACGCAGGGCGCGTTCGGCGATCCCACCGTGATTCTGGAGCGCGCCATCGTCAATCCCCGCCACATCGAGATCCAGGTGTTTGGCGACCGCTACGGCAACGCCATTCATCTCGGCGAGCGCGATTGCTCGGTGCAGCGCCGGCATCAGAAGCTGATCGAGGAAGCGCCGTCGCCGAAGGTGACGCCGGAATTGCGGGCGCGGATGGGTGCAGTCGCTGTCGCCGCGGTCCAAGCGATCGGCTACGAGGGCGCCGGCACGCTGGAATTCCTGCTCGACCCAAGCGGCGAGTTCTATTTCATGGAAATGAACACGCGGCTGCAGGTCGAGCATCCCGTCACCGAGGCGATCACCGGGCTCGATCTGGTCGAGCTGCAGTTGCGCATCGCCGCGGGCGAGCCACTTGGCCTCAGGCAGGAAGATATCAGATTCTCCGGCCACGCCATCGAGGTGCGGTTGTGTTCCGAGGATTCGGACCATGATTTCATGCCGCAGTCGGGCCGGATGGCGCTGTGGCAGATGCCGGACGGCGTCCGCGTCGAGCACGCGCTGCAATCCGGTTCGGAAATCCCGCCCTACTACGATTCGATGATCGCCAAGATCATCAGCCATGGCGCCGACCGTAACGAGGCCCGGGGCCGGCTGATCTGCGGACTGGAGCAGACCGCGGCGTTTGGTGTCATCACCAATCAGGGATTTCTGATTTCCTGCCTGCGCCATCCCGACTTTGCCAAGGGCGAAGCGACCACGGCTTTTATCGGCAATCATCGCGATGAACTGCTGGCACCTCGCGCAAACGACAAGGCGGAGGCCGCGTTGGCCGCCTTGCTGCTCTACGTTACCGATCCGCACGCGCCGCCCTGGCGCAGCGGGCGAAGTCTGGCGGCGACGTTTCCGCTGACGATGCGGATCGAGCTTGGCCATGGCGTGCACGAGGTCGACATCGTGCGCGAGCGCGACGGCGGCTATGTCGCTGCCGTCGATGGCGGCGAGCGGCAGTTCGAGATAGACGAACTCGGCTCCGATACGATCCGGTTCCGTACCGACGGCATGATGGTTTCAGCAAAATTCCTGCGCGCCGGCGACCGCCTGCATATCCTGCATCGCGGTGTCACGATTGCCGTTCGCGACCTGACGCTGGCAGCGCCGGTGTCGGCTGCGGCGGCCGGCGGCGACGGCAAGGTGCGCGCGGCGATGAACGGCCGCGTGGTGGCGCTGCTGGTCAAGCCGGGCGAGCAGGTCGCGCTCGGCCAGCCTGTGATGACGCTGGAGGCCATGAAGATGGAGCATGTGCATACGGCGGGTGTCGCCGGCACGGTGTTAGCCATCGACGTGGCCGAAGGCGAGCAGGTGACGACGGGGAAGATTGTAGTTGAGATCGAGGCGGTGGCTTAGCTGCGTAGCAACCATTAAAGCTTCACCCGATCGCCGGTGAGGCTGACGCCGTGCTCACCGCCGTCAAGGCGTGGCCTGACGACAGCGTGGCGGTGGAGGGAGCAGAGCGACGGCCATCCTTGACGGCGTCTGCGCGCGACGTCGTCGGAGCGGCAGGTCGGGACGAAGAAACGGTGCTGCGGTCGAACCAAGAAACCGAATTCATCCGGTCCGGGCGATTACGGCGGTTGGAGGCGGTTCATCTTGCCACAGCGTGCCGCGGGCCACGACGGTGTTGACGAAGATGAGCAGCTTCCTGGCGCAGGCGATGAGGCAGCGCTTGTGTTCTTTTCCGGCGGCCTTCAGCCGCTTGTAAAGAGCGATAAGCTGCGGGTTCCAGCGAAAGGATGCCGGCAGCGCGGCGGTATAGAGCGCCCGGCGCAGCCTCTTGCGCCCGCCGTCGATGTGACGAGCGCCGACTTGCTCGCCGCTGTCATCGTCATAGGGCGCGAGCCCGGCGAGGGCTGCGGCTTGCTCGCGGCTGAGCTGGCCGATCTCGGGCATGCGCACCAGGATCGCGACTGCGGTCGGCAGCCCGGCGCCGCCGACGCTGTAGATCAGGTCGAGCCGCTGGGCGAGGTCGCGATGCTCGCGGATCGCGGCCACCAGAGCCTTGAGTTCGACCCTCGCCCGCTTGGCCAGGCGGGCGATCTCTTCCTTCCAGACCTTCTGGATACGCGGATCTCGGCAGGTCTCGAGCCGGTTCTTGTACAGTTTAATATCCTCGCCGATCTGCTCGATCAACGTCAGGTGTTCGGCAAAAGGCTGCAGCCGGGGATCGGGGGCGGGATGGATCTTCTTGACCGCAGCAGTGCAGGCCGCGATCAGCGCGGCATCGATCTTGTCGTTCTTGGCTCGCTGCAAGTGGAACTTGGCGTAGGCACGCACCTGCGCCGGCTGAAACACCACCACGACAAACCGCTTGCGTCGCAACTCGACGACGACCGCTTGTTCATAGCCGCCGCTCGCCTCGATCCCAATGCGCTTGACCTTGTGGCGCCGCAGCCACTCCAATAGCACCTTGTGACCTTCCGCCGTGTTCTCGACCTGCAACTGCTCGCAGTTGCCATCGATTGCCACGTCGAGCTTCCGTTTGCCGGTATCGATCCCGGCACAGACTGTGATACGCTTAGCCATCTTCGTCGACCCTCCCTTGTGAATGCGAACCTAAAGTTCGTTCAACCATCCGGGTCCCGATGAAGTGCCGACCGCGATCTTGCTACGACAGACAGCCCTCAAGGCTTCGGTGGGCATCGATCCGATCGATCGGCGGCCCAGCCCGGGTGGCCACCCAGGCTGGGCCATTCCTCACGGAACGACGCAAGTATAATCTGGTGCGCTAATACAAGGGTGGGCAAAGGCGCGCTTGCGCCGTGCCCACCATTTAGCATTCCGCGCGTAATGGTGGGCACGCTGCGCTTTGCCCACCCTACGAATTCTACTCCGGCCGTCCCGTGCCTTCATTCAACCAGCACGCCACCTCGTGCCGTTCGCCGGCTTCCACCAGCGCCGGCCGATCCACCTTGCAGCGGTCCATGACATAGCGGCAGCGGGTGTGGAAGGCGCAGCCGGACGGCGGGTTGATCGGGCTGGGCACGTCGCCGTCGACCATGGGCGCAAGGCGCTTTGCTTTTGGATCGGCGATCGGGACCGATGCCAGCAGCGCTTGCGTATAGGGATGACGCGGGTTCGCAAACAATTCGGCTTTGTCGGCGATCTCGACGATGCGTCCGAGATACATCACGGCGACGCGGTGACTGATATGGGCGACGACGGCGAGATCATGGGCGATGAACAGGTACGAAAAATCGTTCTTGCGCTGCAGGTCGATCAACAGGTTGATGACCTGCGCCTGGATCGAGACGTCGAGCGCAGATACCGGCTCGTCGCACACGATCAGGCTTGGTCCGAGCGACAGCGCCCGTGCGATACAGATGCGCTGCCGCTGTCCGCCGGAGAACTGGTGCGGATAGCTCTTCATCTGATCGGCCCTGAGGCCGACCTGCGCGAACAGTTCGGCAACCCGTTCCTGTTGCGCCCGGCCGGTGGCAAGGCCGTGGACGCTGAGCGGTTCGCCGACGATATCGCCCGCGGTCATGCGTGGATTGAGCGAGGCGAACGGGTCCTGGAACACGATCTGCATCGAGCGCCGATGCGGCCGCATCTCGGACTTGCTCAAACCGGTGATGTCGGTGCCGTTGAGCTTGATGGCGCCGCTGGACGGCTCCACCAGCCGGAGCACGGTGCGCGCGACCGTCGACTTGCCGCAGCCGGACTCGCCGACCAGCCCGAGCGTCTCGCCCCGGCCGACGGAGAAGCTGACGCCGTCCACCGCATGCACGGTGCCGACGCGCCGACGCAGGACGCCGCCGCGCACTGCGTAATGCTTGACGAGGTCGGTGACTTCAAGCAGGGGACGTTGATCGGTCATGGCGCGCCCACCAATTCCGCAGCGCGCCAGCACGCCGCAAAGTGGTCGCCGTCGACTTCCTGCAGCGGCGGGTATTCTGCGCGGCAGCGATCGATGGCGAGGCTGCAGCGCGGCGCAAAGGCGCAGCCCGGCGGCAGGTTTGTCAGCGACGGCACCATGCCGGGAATCTCGGTCAGTCGCGCATCGGTCCTCGCGCCGAATGAAATCACCGCCGGCATCGAAGCCATCAGCCCCCGCGTATACGGGTGCCTTGGATTCTCGAACAGGTCCTCCACGGTCGCTTCCTCGACCTTCCTGCCGGCATACATCACGATAACGCGCTGCGCCGTTTGCGCCACCACGCCGAGATCGTGCGTGATCAGGATCAATCCAGTCCCGAGCGTCTTCTGCAGATCGACGATCAGCGCCAGGATTTGTGCCTGGATGGTCACGTCGAGCGCCGTGGTTGGTTCGTCAGCGATCAATAGCGTCGGCCGGCACGCCAGCGCCATTGCGATCATGGCGCGCTGCCGCATGCCGCCGGAGAGCTGATGCGGATATTCGTGCGCCCGGCGTTCCGGCTCGGGGATGCGGACCAGACGCAGCATCTCGACCGCCTTCGCCCACGCCTGCTTTGATGTCAGGTCCTGGTGCAGGTGGAGCACTTCCGTGATCTGGTCGCCGATCCGCATGACGGGATTGAGCGAAGTCATCGGTTCCTGGAAGATCATCGAGATCCGGTTGCCGCGGATATTGCGCATCTCGGCTTCATCGAGCTTGAGCAGGTCGGTCCCTTCCAGCGTTACGGAGCCGCCGACGACTCGGCCGGGCGGGTCAGGCACCAGCCGCATCACCGACAGCGCGGTCACGCTCTTGCCGCAGCCGGATTCGCCGACGATCGCCAGCGTCTCGCCGCGGCGGACGCTGAACGAGACGTCGTCGACCGCGCGGAACAATCCCGAATTGGTGAAGAACACCGTCTGCAGGTTCTTTACGTCGAGAACCGTGTCTTCCTTCTTCGTCTCGGTCATCAGCCGCGCTGCCTCGGGTCGAGGATGTCGCGCAATGCGTCGCCGAACAAATTGGTGCCGAACACCGCGAGGCTGATGGCGACGCCGGGGAAGATCACCAGCCATGGCGCGGTGCGGACATATTCCGCCGCCGATTCCGATAGCATCCGTCCCCATGACGGATAGGGCTCGGGAATGCCGAGGCCGAGGAACGACAGCGAAGCTTCAGTGAGAATGGTGGATCCGAGTTGCGCGGTCGCCAGCACGATCAGCGGCGCCAGCGTGTTGGGCAGAACGTGGCGGAAAGCGATGCGGGTTTCGCTCATGCCGATCGACTTGGCGGCCTCGACGAACGGTTGCTCGCGCAGCGCCAGCGTATTGGCGCGGATCACGCGGGCGACCGTTGGGATCAGCGGGATCGCAATCGCAATGATCACGTTCGGCAGCGAGGGGCCCAGCGCCGCCGTCATCACCAGCGCCAGCACCAGCAGCGGCAAGGCCTGCAGGATATCCGTAATGCGTTGGAACAGCAGATCGACCCAGCCCGACAGATAACCGGATGCGAGACCGACGATGACGCCGATCGACGAGCCCAGCAACGTCGAGCCGATGCCGACGGCGAGCGAGATTCGTGCGCCGTGGACGATCCGGCTCCAGACATCCCGGCCGAACGAATCCGTTCCCAGCCAGTGCACTGCGTCGGGCGCTGCCAACCGGTGAGCGGAATCGACGCTGAGCGGACTGAAGCGGCAGATCAGATCGGCCGATATCGCCACCCAGACGAACATCACCATGATGAAGAGGCCGATGGTGCCGAGTATGTAGCGTTGCGCGAGGAACGTCAGGCGGCGCCAGCCATGCGTCGAATGGGCGCCGGCCCGTCTCAGTTCGCTATCGAAGTTGATGGTGGCCAAGCTGCTAATCCCCATACCGGATGCGCGGATCGATCGCGGCGTAAAGCATGTCGACGGTGAAGTTCGCGACCACCACGACGACGGCGATCAGCATCACGAGATTCTGGACGATTGGGTAATCGCGCCAGCGCAGCGCCTCGACCAGGAAACGCGCGATGCCGGGGATATTGAATACGGTTTCGGTGACGATCAGCCCGCCGATCAGGAAGGCCGCCTCGATGCCAATCACGGTGATAACCGGAAGGATGGCATTCTTCAGCGCGTGACGATAATTGACCGAGGATTCCGAGGCGCCCTTGGCGCGCGCGGTGCGAATGTAATCCTGCCGCAGGATTTCGAGCATCGAGGAGCGCGTGATGCGCATCGTCAGTGCCGCGCTGCGAAAGCCGACCGCCATCGCCGGAACCGCATAGATCGCAAAAGCTTCGGTCCAGGTCGCGGGGTTGGGGTTGTAGATCGGCATGCTTCCGAACAGGGAAACCGACGCCATCAAAATCAACAGCCCGAGCCAGAAGGACGGCAGCGACAGCCCGCTTAGGCTGACGACGCGCAGGGTATAATCAAGCCGCGAGCCCTGATGCACGGCGCTGATGACCCCTAAGGGAATGCCGATCGAGGCGGAGAACAGCAGCGCGAGGGCCGCCAGCCGGGCCGTGATCGGAATTCGCGGCAGGATCTCCTCCAGCGCCGGTTTTTCGGACACATAGGAATAGCCGAGATCGCCGTGCAGCAGCCCGCCGATCCAGTGCAGATACTGCACGTAGATCGGAAGATTGAGGCCCAGTTCCTTTTCCAGATTGGCCTTGTCGGTGGGATCGACGAAGCCTGCGGCGTCGAACAGGATATCGACGATGTTGCCGGGGACGACGCGCAGCAGCACGAAAATGATGATCGAGATCCCGATCAGGGTCACGAGCATCAATACGAGGCGTCGCACGATGTAAGCAAACACCTTGTTGCTCTCCCTGACCGGCCGGCTAGAGCCTTCCGGTTCTGATTGAATCAGAACCGGGCTCCAGCTTCTTGTTTTGACGCATTTTCTTCACGCGAACCGGGATCCACTTCGCTCGAAAACGCTATGGTTGCGGCTTGCCGTTACTTGTCCATCCAGACGTCTTCGTAACGATAGCCGTTATAGGAGCTGTTCACCATGATGGTGATGCCCTTGACATAGGGATGCCAGCAAGAACCCGCGCGGCTGTGCAGGATGGTCGGCCGCGCCACGTCTTCCTGAAGTTTCTTGTCGATCTCCCAGACCAGCTTCTTGCGCTTGGCAACATCCTTTTCCATCGATTGCTGATCGAACAGCTTCTCGATCTCCTTGTTGCAATAGTTGGTATAATTTCGCTCCGATCCGCAGGAATAGTTTTCGTAGAACGACTGATCGGGATCGTCGACGGCGTTGCCGGTAAGGTTCAGGCCGAGCGAATAATCCTTGCGGGCGACTTTCGGGAACCATTGCGCGGTATCAACGACGTCGAGTTCGCCGTCGATATAGATGCTCTTGATCTGATCGATCAGGATGACGGCGGGATCTCGGTAGATCGGGATGTTACGGGTCGCGATCTTGACGGCGAGGCGCTTGTCCGGGCCGTAACCCGCCTTCTGCATCAGCTTGCGCGCCTCTTCCCGGTTGGCGTTGATATCGGGGCCATAGCCCGGAATCGATTCCAGCATTTCGTTCGGCATCGCCCACAGCCCACCCGGCGCCGGCAGCATGACGCCGCCGATATCCGCCTGGCCTTCGAACAGGATCGAGATGAAGGCCTTGCGATCGAGCGCGAGCGAGAGCGCGCGGCGAATGTCGATATTGTCGAACGGCGGAGAGGACGAGTTGACGATGATGTTGGTCGAGACGTTGACCGGTTCGACCACGCAGACGGCGTTGGGCGCCTGCGACTTGACGTCCTTCAGCAACGGGATCGACACCTCCGTCGGGAAAGTCATGTCGAACTTGCCCGAGACAAATCCGAGAATGGCGGTCGAACGGTTGGTAATGATGGTGAATTCGATGCCGTCGAGGTGCGGCAGGCCCTTCTTGAAGTAATCGGGATTCTTGGTGAGCTTGATCGATTCGTTGGCCTTGAACTCGACGAACTTGAACGGCCCGGTGCCGACCGGCTTGGTACGCATCTCGGCCGGCGAGACGTGGCAGGGATAAACCGGCGTGTAGCCGGAGGAGAGCAGCGACAATAGCGCCGGTTGCGGCCGTTTCAGGCTGAACGATGCTTCAAAGTCGCCGTTCGTCGTCACGTCGCTGACCTGATCGTACCAGGACTTTCGCGGGTTCTGGCGGAATTTCTGTTGCGACTTGCCCATCAGCATGTCGAACGTGCATTTGACATCGGCCGACGTGAACGGCTTGCCGTCATGCCATTTGACGCCCTGCTTCAGTTTGAACGTGAGTTTCTTGCCGTCGTCGCTCCAGGCCCAGCTTTCCGCCAGATCCGGAACGATCGACTCCACGCTGTTTTGCGGGACGTCCTGCTTGAACATCACCAGGTTGTTGAAGACCGGCATGAAGGGAATGTTGATCGAAAAGGTCGCGCCTTCATGGATCGAGGCGCTGCCCGGACTGTCGCGGTGATAAACCCTGAGGGTCCCGCCCTGTTTCGGTTCGCCCGCCGATGCGACGTCAAAAGCCGGCAGCAATAACAATGCCGCGACGGCAAGCGCTTGCACGCTCCGCATGGTGTCCCCTCCCACATTCACTCGGTCTCAAATGGCCGATTGCCTCAGACGATAGCATGACGGCGCGTCCCCGCAACCAGCCAAGCCGATGCAGAGATTGGTAATTCGGACTAACCAAAATCCGCGTGGCGGAACTTGCGGTGACTGCCCACAATTTGCAGTAAATCCGCAACTCCGTTGCGGCGCGGTCGTTGCGCTGCGGCTCACGCCAAAATGTCAGACATGACGATGACGCACTGCACCACCATGCCTCGGATCATGTGCGTCACACGATCCGCGAGGTCTTGTGGCCCCAGTAGCGGTCGCGCAACAGGCGCTTGTAGAGTTTTCCGGTTGGAAGCCGCGGCAGTTCCGCCTCGAAATCGATCGATCGCGGCACCTTCTGGCGCGACAGCGACAGGCTGCAGAATGCGATCAATTCCTCGGCCAGGTCCGGGCTCGGTGAGACCCCCGGCATCGGCTGCACCACCGCCTTCACTTCCTCGCCGAGATCCGGATTGGGCACGCCGAACACCGCCGCATCCGCGATCTTGGGATGGGTGATCAGCAGGTTCTCGCATTCCTGCGGATAGATGTTGACGCCGCCGGAGATGATCATGAACGTGGCGCGATCGGTCAGATAGAGATAGCCGTCATCGTCGACATAGCCGACGTCGCCGACCGTGCTCATGCTGCCGTCGGGCGAGCGGGCCTCCCTGGGTCTTCGCAGGATCGTTGAAATATTCGAACGGCGTCGCGGTCTTGAACCACACCGTCCCCGGCGTGCCGATCGGGCAGGGCTGCATGTTCTCGTCGAGGATATGCAGATCGCCGAGCAGCACTCGGCCTACGGTGCCGCGGTGGGACAGCCATTGCTCGCTGTCGCAGGCGGTGAAGCCGAGCCCTTCGGTAGCGCCGTAATATTCATGGATGATCGGTCCCCACCATCTGATGATGTCGTCCTTCACCGCAGCAGGGCAGGGCGCGGCGGCGTGGATCGCGATTTCGAGGGATGACAGGTCATGGCGCGCGCGCAATTCTTCCGGCAGTTTCAGCATGCGCGAGAACATCGTCGGCACAAGCTGGGTGTGGGTGACGCCCCACTTCGGAACCAGTTCCAGATATTTTTCCGGATCAAAACTTTCCATGATGATGACGGTGCCGCCGGCACGGATTGTCAGGTTGACGGCTGCCTGCGGCGCAGAATGATAGAGCGGGGCAGGCGAGAGGTAGATCATGCCTTCGCGGTACTGCCAGATCTTGTGCAGGAAATCGAAGATCGGCAGGTTTTGTACCGGCGGTTGCTCCGGCAGCGGCCGCAAAATGCCTTTCGGCCGGCCGGTGGTGCCGGAGGAATAAAGCATCGCGGTGCCGACGCTTTCGTCCGCAATCGGGGTCTTCGGCAGGCCGGCGGTTATCTGTTGCAGGCCGACGATGCGGTCGCCTTCGCCTTCGCCGTCGGCGATGATGCAAAGTTCGACCTTCGGACATTCCTTCAGCGCCTCGCGGGCGACGTCGAGTTTCGCTCTTGAGGTGATGAGGATGCGCGACTGGCTGTTGGTGAGGATGTAAGCGAGTTCGCCCGCCGTCAGGTAGGAGTTCACGCAGGTATAATACAATCCACTCCGTTCGCCCGCGGCACAGGCTTCGAAGTAGCGGTTGTTGTTCTCCATGAAGATCGAATAGTGATCGAGTCGCTCGAGGCCGCGGCTGCGAAACAGATGCGCCAGCCGGTTGGAGCGCGCGTCCAGTTCGCGATAGGTGACGGTCTCGCCGGTATCAGCCATGATGAAGGCGGGTTGCAGCGGACGAAGATGAGCATGCTTGCCGGTGTACATCTTGCCTCTCGTCTCCTTATGCAGCCAGTTCGAGAATTTCACGCACCTGCGCCGGGCCGTCGATCTTGCGGGGGTTGCGCGGCACCCACGGCGTCGCCATCGCCTGGTGTGAAATGCGGTCGAAATGCTCAGGCCCGACTTTGACCTCGCGCAGGCTGCGCGGCATGCCGAGGCCTCGAATGAAGGCGTCGAGCACGTCGCCGGCGTCATCGTTCGGATGCCCCATCGCGGCTGCGACCAGCGCCTGCCGCTCGGCATTGGCTGATTTGTTCCAGCGCATCACCGACGGCAGCATCACGCATGAGGTGTAGCCGTGCGGCACGCCGAACTCCGCGCCGAGTACGTAGCCGACGCCATGGCTGGCGCCCATCGGTACGCCGGAAGCCAGCGGCCCGGTCGAAAGCCAGGTCCCGATCTGGCAATCCATCCGCGCGTCGAGGTCGTTAGGGTCGGCCTTCACCCGCGGCAGCGCCTGCGACAGCATCGACAGACCCTTCAGCGCCTGGGCGTCGCCGTAAGGGTGCGCCTCGCGCGAGCAGATGCCCTCGACGCAGTGGTCGACGGCGCGGATGCCGGTCGAGAGCCACAGCCATTCCGGCGTGTGCAGGCTGAGCCAGGGATCGAGGATCACCGCGCGCGGCATCAACAGCGGATGGCGCAACGCTTCCTTGACCTTGGTGTTCTCGTTCGTGACGCCTGCCGTGGCAGAGAACTCGCCGCCGGCAATCGTCGTCGGCACGCTGATCTGGCGCACCGTCGGCGCGACGAGCTGCGGCGAAGCGCCGCGACCCGCCCTGATCCTGTCGATATCGTCGGGGCTGCGGATATCGTTGGCGAGGCAAAGCTGCACCGCCTTGGCGCCATCGGTGATCGAACCGCCACCGACGGTAACAATGATGTCGGCATCGACGGTGCGGGCCTGGTCTGCCGCGGTAACGACGGCCGCGCGCGGCGTATGCGGCGGCATCGCATCGAAGGTGCCGGCGCAGCGCGGTCCCAGCACGCGGCGAATGTTCTCGATCACGTCAGTTTCGCGGTTGAGGGTGCCGCTGACCATCAGGAAGGCGCGTGTGGTGCCGAGCCGGTTCAACTGCTCGACGAGCGCCTCGGATGCCGGCCGCCCGAACACGACCTCATCCATCGCGCCGAATACGACACGCCCTTTGTGCACGGCTGTCCTCCCCGGACATTTTTAGCCCTTGTTGCGGGCCTTGGCGGCAAGGTTAGCGGAGGAAATTCCCGGCGTCATGTCCGAAGATCGTGCTGCGGGAATGGCGATTTCGACGAGAAGTCCAGGGCGCCGGGGTGCGCCAAACGCACTCCGCGTGAAGGATCACGCCGGTCGCGCGATGTCACGTTTTCGTCATCGGTCTGCCAAGCACCGATGCGACGTGAGCGGTATCGATGCATAGCGATTGTGCTTGATCCCGGCCGGTTCTTGACGAAACTGGGGACCGATCACATCTGTGGCCTCCGCCACAAGGTTCCACGGCAGCCGCTTCCATCGTCAGGACGTTGAGAGTGCAGGGGAGATGGGATTGATCGCGACTGAGCAATTGGATCCGGCCGCGCCGGAGAACATCAGAATTCATTCACTTCCACTTCGCGGGCTCAGATGGTTGGCCCCCCTGACCGCGCTTGCGCTGTCGGCCTGCGGCGACACGCCGGCGCAGCAGGCGGCTCCCGCAGTGCCGCCCGTCACGGTCGCGCAGCCGGTGAAGCGCACCGTCACGGACTGGGACGAATTCACCGGGCGGTTCGAGGCAATTCAGGAAGTGCAGGTTCGCGCCCGCGTCGGCGGTTTCGTGAAGAGCGTCGAATTCCGCGATGGCGCCATCGTGCGCACGGGCGACCTGCTTTACGTGATTGACGCCCGTCCGTTCGAGGCGGTCGCCGAGCAGGCCGACGGCCAGCTATCCGACGCGCGCGCGAGAGCGGAGCTTGCCAGGCGCGAACTCGACCGCGCCCTGACCCTGAACCAGACGCAAGCCGTGTCCGATTCCATCGTCGACCAGCGTCGCCAGACCTTGCAGGCAGCGCGCGCCGCGGAAATGCAGGCCGAAGGCGCGCTCAAGGCCGCCAAGCTCAATATCGAGTTCACCCATGTGATGGCGCCGATCACCGGCCGGGTGAGCCGCCATCTGGTCACGCCCGGCAATCTCGTGCAGGGCAGCGAGGGCGGCGCGACGCTGCTCACCTCGATCGTCTCGCTCGATCCGATCTTCATCTATTTCGATGTCGACGAGGCGACCTACCAGCGCAACAGCCGGCTATGGTTCGAAGGAAAGCGCCCGAGCTCGCGCGACACGCCGAACCCGGTGCAGGTGACGCTGACCGGCGAGACCAAGCCCTCGCATGAGGGCAAGATGGATTTCCTCGACAATCGCCTCGACGTCTCGACCGGGACGCTGCGCAGCCGCGCCGTCATTCCGAACAAGGATCTCTCGATCCTGCCCGGCCAGTTCGGCCGGGTCCGGATCATCGGCAGTGCGCCCTATGAGGCGTTGCTGCTGCCTGATACGGCTGTCGCGACCGACCAGTCGCGCAAGATCGTGTTCGTCGTCAAGGATGACAACACGGTCGAGGCGAAGCCGGTAACGCTTGGGCCGCTCGATGAAGGCCTGCGCGTAATCCGTGAGGGCCTGAAGCCGGAAGACCGCGTCATTATCGACGGTCTGCAACGGGCACGGGTGGGGGCAAAGGTCACCCCGCAGCCGGGCGAGGTCAAACCGGCCGGTGCCAAGACATGAATCTCGGCCGTCTCTCTATCAACCAGCCCATCCTGGCGATGGTGCTGTCGATCGTGCTCCTGATCGTCGGCGCGATCGCCTACACCACGCTGCCGGTCTCGGAATATCCGCAAGTGGTGCCGCCGACGGTCACGGTCACCACGCAATATCCCGGTGCCTCGGCGCAAACCGTCTCCGATACGGTTGCGGCTCCGATCGAGCAGGAGATCAACGGCGTCGAGGACATGCTGTATCTCTACAGCCAGGCCACTTCGAACGGGCAGTTGACGATCACGGTGACGTTCAAGCTCGGCACCGATCTCGACAAGGCGCAGGTGCTGGTGCAGAACCGCGTCGCGATCGCGCAGCCGCGGCTGCCCGAAGAGGTGCAGCGCAACGGCGTCGTCACCCGCAAGAACAGCCCCGACATATTGATGGTCGTGTTCATGCTGTCGCCGGACGACACGTTCGACCAGCTCTACATCTCCAATTACGCGCTGCTGCAGGTCCGCGACCAGTTGCTGCGGCTCGATGGCGTCGGCGACATCCAGATTTTCGGCGCGCGCGACTATTCGATGCGGCTGTGGCTCGATCCCGACAAGATCTCCACGCTGGGCCTGACCGCAGGCGAGGTGGTGGCGGCGATCCGCTCGCAAAACGTGCAGATCGCGGGCGGGCAGATCGCGGAGCCGCCGATCGCCGACCGTGCCTTCTCGCCGAATCTCACCTTTACCGGCCGTCTGAAGGACCCGAAGCAGTTCGAGGAGATCGTGGTCAAGGCCGGCGCCGACGGGCGCACGGTCAAGCTGCGCGACGTCGCGCGGATCGAGCTTGGCGCGCTGGCCTATTCGACCAACAGCTTCCTGCTACGGAAGTCGGCGGTTGCGATGCTGGTGACCCAGCGGCCGGGGTCGAACGCGCTGGCCACCGCCAAGAGCATTTCCAACACCATGGAAACGCTGAAGGGAAGCTTTCCGCGCGGGCTTGACTACAACATCGGCTACAACCCGACCGAATTCATCGCGCAGTCGGTCAGCGAACTCATCAAGACGATCTACGAAGCCATGGCGCTGGTCGTGATCGTGGTGCTGGTGTTCCTGCAAGGCTGGCGCCCCGCCATCATTCCGATCATCGCGATCCCGGTGTCGCTGGTCGGCACCTTTGCGGTGATGGCGGCGCTCGGATTTTCGATCAACAATCTCACTCTGTTCGGCCTGGTGCTCGCGGTCGGCATCGTGGTCGACGACGCGATCGTGGTGGTCGAGAACGTCGAGCGCCATCTCGAGCACGGCATGAGCCGGCGCGACGCCGCGCTCCGCACCATGGAAGAGGTCGGCAGCGCGCTAGTATCGATTGCGCTGGTGCTGTGCGCGGTGTTCGTCCCGACCGCCTTCCTCGGCGGCATCTCCGGGCAATTTTTCCAACAGTTCGCCGTCACCATCGCGGTCGCGACCGCGATTTCCTGTTTCTGCTCGTTGACGCTTTCGCCGGCGCTGGCCTCGCAGATCCTGCAGCCGCATGCGGACAAGCGGCCGCCGGCGCGCTGGAACTTCATCGCACGCGGCTGGGGCGCCTTTACCGGCGTCTTCAATCGCGGTTTCGACCGGCTGGCGCATGGCTATGCCAGCGCCGCCGATTTCGTGATCCGGCACTCCGTCGTGATGCTGGTGCTTTACGCGGCGCTGATCGGCAGCGCCGGGTGGCTGCTGATGACAACGCCGCAAGGTTTTATTCCGGCGCAGGACCGCGGTTACGTCATCGTCTCGGTGCAGTTGCCGGGTGCGGCGTCGCTGGCGCGCACCACCGAGGTCGTGCGTGAGATCGAGCGAATTGCGCTGGATACCCCGGGCATCATTCGTGTGGCGGCATTTGCGGGCTTTTCGGGTGCGACGCGGACGCAGGCGAGCAATGCCGCCGCGCTGTTCCCCGTCTTCGAGGACCCGGAAGAGCGCCATAAGAAAGGGTTGTCCGCAGGCGCGATCGCGAACAATCTGCGCGGCCGGCTGGCGAGCATCCAGGGCGCGTTCATCATTGTCATCCCGCCGCCCGCGATACCCGGCATCGGCACCGGCGGCGGCTTTACCATGCGGGTCCAGGACCGTCAGGGCCGCGGCTCCGAGATGCTTGCCGCGGCAACGGGTGAACTGGTCGGTGCGGCGAGCAAGGCGCCTGGCCTGACCCAGGTATTCTCGCCGTTCACGGCCAACACGCCGCAGTTGTTCGTCGATATCGATCGCGTCAAGGCGCAGAAGCTCGGCGTGCCGATTGCGAACATCAACGATACGATCCAGACCTATTTCGGCTCGTCCTATGTCAACGACTTCAACCTGTTCGGCCGCACCTACCGCGTCACGGCGCAGGCCGATCTGCCGTTCCGGAAAGAGACCTCCGATCTGGCGCGGCTGCGGACCCGCAACGCCGCCGGCGACATGGTGATGCTCGGCAGCGTCGTAAACTTCAGCGACATCTCCGGCCCCGACCGTGTCGCGCGCTACAATCTCTTCCCCGCGTCCGAGCTGCAGGGCGAAACGCTGCCGGGCACCAGTTCCGCCACCGGCATTGCTACTATCAAGCGGCTGGCAGAGGAGACGCTGCCGAGCGGCTTCTCGTATGAATGGACGGACCTTTCCTATCAGCAGGTCACCGGCGGCAACACCGGCCTCTACGTGTTCCCGATCTGCGTGCTGTTCGTGTATCTGGTGCTGGCGGCCCAATATGGTAGCTGGAGCCTGCCGTTCGCGGTCATCCTGATCGTGCCGATGTGCCTGCTCGCCGCCACCATCGGCGTGCGGATTATGGGCCAGGACGTCAACATCCTGACCCAGATCGGTTTTGTGGTGCTGGTGGGGCTTGCGGCAAAGAACGCCATTCTGATCGTCGAGTTCGCGCGCGATATCGAACTCGAAGGAAAGTCGCGGCTGGATGCCGTGATCGAAGCCTGCCGGCTGCGGCTGCGGCCGATCCTGATGACGTCGTTCGCGTTCATCCTCGGCGTGCTGCCGCTGGTGATTTCCTCGGGCTCGGGGTCGGAGATGCGGCAAGCGGTGGGGGTAGCGGTGTTCTTCGGCATGCTCGGCGTCACGCTGTTCGGCCTGATCTTCACGCCGATCTTCTATGTCATCGTGCGGAATCTGGCGGACGGGAAGGGCAAGAAGCCGGCCGCGACGTAGCCGCAACGCCATCGTGCACCGCATCGCAAGTCCCGATACTTTTGGCTCATCTGAACCGGGTGGGCAGTCGCGGGGTTATTAAGTACTGTTGGCAAAACTCTCTGATAGAAACTTCCAGGAGAAAAAGATGAAGTCGGCATTGTTGGCGGCCGTTGCGGTGGGTGGTCTTTTGCTCGCCGCGCCGGCTTCGGCGCAGGGTGTCAAGATCGGCATTCTGAACGACCAGTCCGGGGTCTACGCCGATTACGGCGGCAAGTGGTCCTTCGAGGCCGCCAAGATGGCGGTCGAGGATTTCGGCGGCGAGGTGCTGGGCCACAAGATCGAGGTCATTTCCGCCGATCACCAGAACAAGCCGGATCTCGGCACCGCCATTGCACGGCGCTGGTATGAGGTCGAAGGCGTCGACATGATCACGGAGCTGACCACCTCCTCGGTCGCGCTCGCAATTCACGAGCTTTCGAAGGAAAAGAAGAAGATCGACATCGTCGTGGGTGCGGCGACCTCGCGTCTCACCGGAGATTCATGCCAGCCTTACGGGTTTCATTGGGCCTACGATACCCACGCGCTCGCCTACGGCACCGGCGGCGCGCTGGTGGAATCCGGCGGCGATAGCTGGTTCTTCATGACCGCGGACTACGCGTTCGGCCATGCGCTGGAAAAGGACACCGGCGACTACGTCAGGGCCAAGGGCGGCAAGGTGCTCGGCGCGGTCCGCATTCCCCTGAACTCGTCGGACTTCTCGTCGTTCCTGCTGCAGGCGCAGAGCTCGAAAGCCAAGATCATCGGCCTCGCCAATGCCGGCCTCGATACCACCAATTCGATCAAGCAGGCGGCCGAATTCGGCATCGTCAAGAGCGGCCAGAAGCTGGCCGGCCTGCTGCTGACGCTGGCCGAAGTCCATGGCCTCGGGCTTGAGGCCGCGCAGGGCCTGGTGCTGACGGAAGGCTACTACTGGGACCGCGACGCCAGGAGCCGAAACCTCGCCGAACGCTTCTTCAAGCGTACCGGCCGCATGCCGAACATGATCCAGGCCGGCACCTATTCGGCGACCTTGCAATATCTGAAGGCGGTCAAGGCGGCAGGCACCAAGGACACCGAGGCGGTCGCCAAGAAGCTGAAGGAGCTTCCGGTGGACGACGACTTCGCGCAGGGCGGTAAGGTGCTGGAAAACGGCCGCATGGTGCACGACCTCTACCTGTTCGAGGTCAAGAAGCCACAGGAGTCGAAGAAGCCGTGGGACTACTACAAGCAGCTCGCTGTCGTGCCCGGCGACAAAGCGTTTCCGGCAGCGAAGGATTCCGGCTGCCCGCTGGTGAAGTGATACTGACTGTCGTGCCCCGGACGCGGTGCAGCGTCTCCTCGACGGTGCACCGCAGAGCCGGGGCCCACTGTTGCAGATATGGACCCCGGATTAGCAGCGCACCGCCGGAGTCGCGCGAACCGCGATCCCGAGAGCGCTGCGCAGCATCCGGGGAACGTGGCGGGCATTCGCACGCGCCTCACGCCTGCACCAGCCGCCACACAATCGCGCCGATCGCTCCCACCCAGAGCGCGATCGCCGCCAGCGCCTGGATCGCGAAACCCGGGCCGCGGTCCTTGACCGACCTGGCATAGCCGAACACGTAGAGAATGCGGCCGATCACCCAGACCAGCCCGATCCCGGCCGCGATGCCATCGCCGATATAGATCGCGAACAGCCACAGCGACGGCAGGAAGATCGGCAGCCACTCCAGCGTGTTCATCTGCGCGCGAAACACGCGCTCGAAATCCGGATTGCCCGAAATGGCCGGCAGCTTGACGCCGAACTTGCCGCGAGCCTGCGAGACCAGAATGGACGAGTAGAAGTAGACCAGGATCGCCAGCAAGGTGACGAGCGCGGTGAAGTGATACATCGCGGAAATTCTCCCTGTTTCGTGCGGGTGCTTAATAGCCCGTCATTTCCAGATAGCCCACCCCGGTGTGGCTGCCTGCAAAGCGGATCGGGCCTTCCCAATAGGGAAAGCTCGTGCCCATCCAGCTTCTCGGATTGAGCGGCCTGCATTCGATCGCAAGCGCCATTTTCGCAATCGCGATGCGCCATGCCGTCGGGATCTTTCGTCCCTCGATCTCCGTGACGGTCAGCGGGGTCATGGCGATGTCCTCGGAGCCGAGTGTCTCGGCCGTGCCGTCTGGCGCGATCCATTTGCCGGAGCCGTAATGCTGGCCGTCGGTCTGGCGCATCCGGTACAGCATCAATTTGTCGCCGGCGTTGAAATGCAGCGAGAGCCAGTCCCATCCGCTTTGATCGGAGGCCAGCGGCTGGCTGCTCCACTCGCGATCGAGCCACGCCATCCCGGTGACGTCGACAGGCGCGTCGTCGATGGTAAGAATGCCCGTCGCCGTATAATGCGGCTGGCTGTAATAATAGGAGGCCTGTTCGCGCAGCGATTTGCGGCTGTAGCCGCCGTCGCCTTGCAGCACCAGCGGCCGATCCGCATCGAGGCGCAGCGCATAGCTGAAATCGGCGCCCGATGCTTTCAGTTCAAGGGGTGCGATATTGTCGTCGTTCACCGGACCGAGCCCGCGCATCTCCCAGGCATCGATCCAGGCGTGAAACGGTCTTGCGTCGACGCCGGCCTGGCCGACCCCGCCGCGCGCGAACGCCTGGCCAAAGCGATGGGTATCGGCGCGCGTGACGGCAGCATGGCCCATCCAGATCTGCTGGTTGGCCCAGCCCTCCTGCGCGCCGCCCGCCGCGATCGCCTGGCGAAACAGCGTCCATTGAGCGCCGTAGGCTGTGCCGCGCGCGTCGGCGAGATTGGCCGTCACATACCACCATTCGATGCGAAACTCCGGATGTGGCCCGTGGTCGGCGGGAAATGCGAATGTCCTGCCGGGCACGACCGGCGCAAATCCATCGGCGCTTTCACCAAGTCCGGCGAAGCCCTGCGCGAGCGCCTTGCCACTGAGCCCCGCGAGGAGCGTGCCGCCAATGAAGCCGCGGCGGGTGATCGGGCCGCTACCGTTCATTGGCGAAGATCCTGATCAGGCTCGTCGGCTGCATGCGCGCCAGCCTGATGACGGGAAGCGCCGCAGCGGCGAGCGCGGCCGCCATCGCGACGCCAGTGAGCCACAGCAGTTGTAGCGGGAAGACATGAAACGGCAACCGCCAGCCGAACGCCTTGACGTTGACGATCGCAAGCAGACACCACGCAACCAGCAGACCGAGCGGAAGCGCGAAGATGGTGGTGATCAGCGCCACTGACATCGTCTTCAGAAGTTCGATGACCGCGAGCCGCCGCCGCGTGATGCCGATCGCCCATAGCGGCGCCAGTTGCGGTAGCCTCGAATTGGCAAGCGTCAGCAGGCTCGTCAACAGCGCGATGCCGGCTACCCCGAGCGTGAAGGCGTTCAGCGCGGCGGTCACCGCAAAGGTGCGGTTGAAGATCCGCGTCGATTCCGCCTTCATCGTCGCCTGATCGGCGACATTGCGCTCGTCGAGCGCGAATTTTTCCTGCAGTGCCGAGATCAATGCTGGTATCTTTGGCGAGGCGACCCGCAATCCCATGCGCGTCAGCGGAATTTCCGGAAAGCGCCGCGTCAGCGCGGCGAAGTTCACCGCGATCTGGCCCTTGGGGTTGCCGTAATCGGCATAGATGCCGACCACGTCGAGGGTCCAGTTTCCGCCTGACGCTGATACCTCGATGCGGTCGCCGACCGAAAGGTGCATGCGCCGCGCCAGTTGTTCGCTGACGAGCGCCGCATTGCCGGGACGAAGCTTGATCCAGGCATTGTCCGCCGATTGCAGCAGTGGCCAGTTGTCGCGATAGGTGGCGTGATCGGGCAGGCCCAGTACCTCGATCGGCGCGCCCGCCAATTGCGTATCGGCGCGGCCGCCGGGCAGGACCGCCTCGACCTCGGGACGCTCGCGCAGCCACGCCTTGATCTCGGTGGCCTGTGCGTCGTTGGCGGCATTGACATAGACATCCGCTGCCAGCCGCCCGTCGAGCCAGACCATGAACGTGCGGCTGAAGCTCTCGACCATGGTGGAGACGCCGACATTGACCGACAGTGCAAGCAACAGCGCCATCAAGGCGAGCGACAGCCCGGATAGTTGCTGACGGCTGTCCGCCCAAAACCAGACGACGAGCGGGGCTCGCGCATAGCGCTGACCAAGCGACAGCATGAATTCCAGAAACATCGGCAGGATCAGCGCGGCGCCGAGCATCAGCGCCGCAAGCACGGCAAAGCCTGAAATCAGGGAATCGCCGAACCAGAGAAAGCATGCCGCGGCGATGAACGCTGCGAGCGCCAGCGCGCTCTGGTAAGTCAGCCAGCGCCGCTGCGCCTGTTGCCAGGCAAAAGGCTGGGCGGTGGCGAGCAGCGGCAGCCGCAGCGCCTTGGTCAGGCTGGCGGCGGCGGCAGCGAGCGCGCCTGTTATGCTGATGGCGACACCCGCGATCCACCATTGCGGCTTGAGCGTCAGGTGTCCCGGAATCTGCGCGCCATAGAGCCCGCGCAAGGAGGCGGCGACGTCGGGCAGCAACGCGCCGGCGATGAAGTAACCGCACACGAGGCCAATCAGCCCCGCGACCAGCGCCAGCGATACCAGCTCAAGCACCAGCACGCCGTTGAGCATCCGCGCCGAGACGCCGCAGGCGCGCAAGGTGCGCAGCACCGGCAACCGTTGTTCGAACGCAAGCCCGATCGCCGAATTGACGATAAAGAGTCCGACAAAGAATGACAGAAAGCCGAACGCGGTCAGGTTCAGGTGAAAACTGTCGGTGAGGCGTTCGAGGTCGGTCTCTGCATCGGGTTCGATCAGGCGAAGCATGTCACCGGCGATGCTTTCAAGGGTAGCACGCCTGCCCGCCGTCTTGCCGATCAGGAGGCGCGAGAGCTGATCCGGCATCCTGAGCAGGCCCTGCGCGACGCCGATGTCGACGACCAATACGCCGGGCACCAGGTTCGGCTGCACGCGGAGCGGCGGCAGCCATGCGCCGCCATTGGCCTGGGGACGGGCGCCTTCCGCGAGATTGAGATCGGAAAGCGTTTCCGGCGCCACCAGCATCGCGCCCGGCGGTATCATGAAGGACAGCAGGCCGGCTTTGCCAATTGTGGGAGCGTTGCCGACTTCCGCGGGCAGCGTCACCGGTTCGATGCCCAATAGACGGAACGAGCGTCCCTCGATCTGGACCCGGCCTTCGAGTACCGGCGAGACCGGCCAGCCGGCGCGGCGCAAGTCGACGAAGAGTTTTTGCGGAAAGCTTGCGCCGCTGCGGGCGACCAGCATGGCGGTGCGCGTCCCGCCAAACGTGGCGGCGGCGCGATCGTAGGAGGTGCGCGCCTGCTGATTGAGCGCCTGCACGCCGCTCCACAGCGCGGTCGCCGAGATCAATCCGATCAGCAAGGTCGCAAGCTGCATCGGATGCCGCCGCCAATGGCTCAGCAATACGGCCAGCGTCCACAGCGCGCGCTTCACGCGATCACGCCGGCATGGAGGTTGACCCGCCGGTCGAGCGTGGCGGCAAGCCGCTCGCTGTGGGTCACCATCAGAAAACCGCAGCCGCTGCGCGTCACCAGATCGCGCGCCAGCGCCAGCACCTCGTCCGCTGTGTCCTCGTCGAGATTGCCGGTCGGCTCGTCTGCCAGCAGCAGCAGCGGCTTTACGGCCAATGCCCGGCCGATCGCGACGCGTTGTTGCTGGCCGCCGGACAATTGCTCGGGATAGCGCTTGAGGAAATTGCCGAGCCCGAGCCGCTCCACCAGTTCGTGGTGCCAGGCCGCGTCGTGACGGCCGGCAATGCGCGACTGGAAAGTGAGGTTGTCTTCCACCGTGAGACTCGGAATCAGGTTGAATTGCTGAAACACCAGGCCGAGCCGGTCGCGGCGCAATTCCGCGCGCCCGGCATCGTTGAGTTCGCAGACCTGTGCGTCGGCCAGCCTGATCTCGCCGCCATCGGCGGCATCGAGCCCTGCAATCAGGTGCAAGAGCGTGCTCTTGCCGCTACCGGATTCACCCGTCAGCGCGACGCTCTCGCCCGCGGCGACCGTCAGGTTCACCCCGCGCAGCACCGCGACCTCTTCGCCGGCGGTACGGTAGCTCTTGGTCAGGCCGGCGACGTGAAGCACACGACCGGTCACGCTGGGATTGCCGTTGGTCATGCGCGACGATGGACCGATCTGACCATGAAAATCCCCTGACGTGATAGCATGCAACATATCAGGGCGGGCGCCCCGGATCACGGCCTCAATCGCGCCGCGACGTGATCGTGATCCGGTTGTGGCGTGCGCCTGTCGCCGCAGCCGGCAGTTGCGCAAGCAGGCATCTGCAGGAAAATCCCGGTTGCGTTGCCCGCGACCGCCCTTGTAGCATTGAAACCGGCCGATCTTACAGAGCCTGCAAAGTTAGACGGGGAAGCCAGCCATGACCGCGCAACCGACGCCCGATGGGACGCCGAAGGGCGCCTGGAAAATCACTTTCCTGCTGTTCCTGTTCATGCTGGTGAACTTTGCCGACAAGATCGTGGTGGGCCTCGCCGGTGCGCCGATCATGGACGAACTGAAACTCTCACCGGAACAGTTCGGCCTGCTCGGCTCCTCGTTCTTCTTCCTGTTTTCGATCTCGGCCATCGTCGTCGGCTTCATTGTCAACCGCGTCGACACCCGCTGGGTGCTGCTCGCGATGGCGGTGATCTGGTCGGTGGCGCAGTTTCCGATGGTCGGCACCGTCAGTTTCACCACGCTCGTGATCTGCCGCATTATCCTCGGTGCCGGTGAGGGGCCAGCCTTCGCGGTGGCGGCGCATGCCGTCTACAAATGGTTTCCCGACGAGAAGCGGACGCTGCCCACCGCCATTCTCTCGCAGGGCTCCGCATTCGGCGTGATCCTCGCGGTGCCGGCGCTGAACTGGATCATCGTCAATCATAGCTGGCACTACGCTTTCGGCGCGCTTGGCGTGGTCGGCCTAATGTGGGTCGTGGCGTGGCTGGTGATGGGCAAGGAGGGACCGTTGGTGCAGACGGTCGCGATGGCCGCAGCCGATCCGCGCGTTCCCTATTTCCAGCTCCTGACCTCGCGGACGTTCATCGGCTGCTGCGCTGCGACCTTCGGGGCCTATTGGGCGCTGTCGCTCGGGTTGACCTGGTTCACGCCGTTCATCGTCAAGGGACTCGGCTTTTCGCAAAAGGATGCAGGCTGGATTTCAGTGCTGCCCTGGGTATTCGGCGCCACTATCGTACTGCTGACAGGATGGATTTCGCAGGTGATGCTGACGCGCGGATACACCACGCGCGGCGCTCGCGGCGTGCTCGGCTCGGTGCCGCTGATCGTCGGCGGGTTGATCCTCGCGGTGCTGCCGCACGTCAACGGCGCGGGATGGCAGATCGCATTCCTCGTGGTCGGCTCCGGGCTCTGCGGCTCGATCTATGTCGTCTGCCCGCCGATGCTCGGCGAATTCACGCCGGTCCAGCAGCGCGGCGCCGTACTCGCAATCTATGGCGCGATCTATACGCTGGCGGGGATGATTGCCCCTTCGGTGATGGGCGTCGTGATCCAGAACGCGGCGGTGCCGCTCGACGGCTACATGACCGGCTTCACCATCAATGCGGTGGTGATGGCGGCGTCGGGCCTACTCGGGCTCTTGCTGCTCTGGCCGAATTCCGAGCGCAAAAGGTTGATGGCTCAGGCGACGGTGCAGCCGAAATTCGCGTGAGTTTCGTAGCCCGGATGGAGCGAAGCGCAATCCGGGACCGGTCGATCCGGTTGTGAGATCCCCGGGTTACGCTTCGCTCCACCCGGGCTACGCCTCTCGCCTAACTCGCCGCCGCGTCCATCCGCGGCTTACCGCCCTGCGCGCCCCGCACCAGCCGCCCCGGCCTTGCGCCGGTGGCCTTGCCGCCGCGCTGCGTCACCATGCCTGACACGATGGTGGCCTCATAGCCGTCGACCTGCTGCATCAGGCGGCGTCCGCCGACCGGCAGGTCGTAATGCACTTTCGGTGGATGCAGATGCAGCCGGTCATAGTCGATCACGTTGACGTCGGCCTTGAAGCCCGGTGCGATCACGCCGCGGTCGTGGAGCCCGATCGACAGCGCGGTCTTGCGCGACTGCGCCGCCACCACGAACGGGATCGACAGCTTTTCGCCGCGGGTGCGGTCGCGGGTCCAGTGCGTCAGGAGATAGGTCGGGAAGCTGGCGTCGCAGATGATGCCGCAATGTGCGCCGCCGTCGGAGAGGCCCGGCACCGCATTGGGATCGCGCAGCATCTCTCTGATAGCATCGAGATTGCCGTCGGCATAATTGAGGAACGGCACGTACAGCATGCCGCGGCCTTCGTCGGTGAGCATCGCGTCATAGGCGAGTTCTTCCGGCTGTTTGCTCTGGCGAGCCGCTTGCGCGCCCAGGGTATTTTCCGGCGGCTGTTCGTAATCCGGCGGGTTTCCGAGCAGGTACATCTTGTCGTAGTTCGGCCGGAAGAACAGCGGATCGTCGGTCGCGGTCGCGTGTTCGCTCAGGATGGCTTTCCGTACCTCCGGCTGGCGCAGGCGCGCGAGCCGCTCGACGAGCGACAGATGCGCGATGGCCTGGTAGCTCGGATGAGTCTGGAACGGGTTGCGCGACAATTCCAGACCGAGCATCAGCCCGACCGGGCGGGCGGCTATCTGCGCGGTGATCGACAGGCCGCGCGCGGAAGCGTCCCTGATGGTGTCGAGCGTCTGGCGCCAGCGCTGCGGCGCCTTGTCGTTCTGCGTGATCGAGAACGACACCGGGATCTTGGTGTTCTCCGCCACCCGCAGCATCATCGGCAGGTCTTCGTCGATGCCGGAGAGATCGAGCACGAACTGAAACACGCTGCGGCCTTGCGCATGCATCGCAGCCGCAATCGCGGTCAGTTCATCCTCGCCGGCTTTCAGCGTCGGCGTGAAGTCGCCAGTCGAGGTGCGGTGGTTCAGCGTGCGCGACGTCGAAAAGCCGAGCGCGCCTGATCGCACGGCATCAGCAGCCAGCGCCGCCATCGCCTTGTTGTCTTCAGGTGTGGACGGATCGCGCCGCGCGCCGCGTTCGCCCATCACGTACACACGCAGCGCCGCGTGCGGCAGTTGCGCGCCGATATCCATGTCGAAATTTCGCTTCGACAGCCACTCCATGTAATCCGGAAAACTTTCCCAGGCCCAGGGGATGCCGGCGCTCAACACCGGCTCGGGGATGTCCTCGACGCCTTCCATCAACTGGATCAGCCTGACATGGTCGGCCGGACGGCAGGGCGCGAAACCGACGCCGCAATTGCCCATGATCGCCGTCGTGACGCCGTTCTGCGAGGAGGGCGTGATGTCCTGGCTCCAGGTGACCTGGCCGTCATAATGGGTGTGGACGTCGACGAAGCCCGGCGTGACCAGTTTGCCCTTGGCGTCGATCTCTTCCTTGCCTTTGCCCGCCACCTTGCCGACTTCGGTGATGCGGCCGCCGGAGATAGCCACATCGGCTTCGAACAATTCGCCACCCTTGCCATCGGCAATGGTGCCGCCGCGGATCACGAGGTCGGGGGTCGAGGTCATGGCTTCCATCCCGCATCTGTTTTGTTGGCGCATCATCGGACGCCGTCTGATGCTGTCAACCGCCGGGGATGAGGCTCAGGAATGCATCGGCAGGTAGTTACGCCTTGACGGGTTCCGCCGGCTTGCGGTCGGTAACCAGCGCCAGCAGGACCGTCAGCACCATGAAGATGACGGACGCGCCGAATACCCAGTGCGGCAGGCTCTGGTCCATGATCCAGCCGAACAATAGCGGGCTGAGGATGCCGCTGAAATTGAAGCCGGTGGAGACGATGCCGAACGCGCGGCCCGCTGCGCCTGCCGGTGCGGCGTTGCGGACCAGCATGTCGCGCGAGGGCGCGATGACGCCGCCGAGGAATCCGGCCAGCCCCATCGCGGCGGTCAGCACGACCGACGGCAGGTTGATCGTCGCAATGACCGTGATGATGACGGCGTTGATGGCAAAACACGCCGCGGCGACATTGCCGTGCCGCTGGGTGCGGTCGGCGAGATAGCCGCCGGCCAGCACGCCGGCCGCGCTGGCGCCGAGAAAGGCGGTCAGCGCGATATTGGCAGCCGAGAACGTCACGCCATAGCCGCTCATCAGCGCGACCACGCCGAAATTGCTGATGCCGGCATTGGACAGGCCGAGCAGCATGAAGAAGATCGTCAGCACGATGATATCAGGCGTGACGATGCTCAGCTGCGGCGTTGGCGCGCCATCGGTCTTGCGATCGGCCGAGCTCGCATCGGGAATTCGGACCGCGATCAACAGCAGTGCCACAACGGGGCCGACCGCGCCGGCCACGATCAGGGCGCCGAGACCGCCGACGGTTGCCACCAGCGTGGCCATGATCGCAGGCGCCACCGCGCCGCCAAGGAAGCCCGCAAAGGTGTGGACCGAAAACGCCCGGCCCATTCGCGCTTCATCCATATGCGTCGACAGGATCGCATAGTCGCACGGGTGATAGACGCTGTTGGCGAGGCCGAGCAGGGCGGCGCAGACGATCAGCGAGACGTAGCTCAGATGCAGGCCGAGCATGATCAGCGCCAGGCCGCCGACGGTGAGGCCGATCAGCAGGACCTTTCGCGCGCCGATATGGTCGGCAAGATAACCGATCGGCGCCTGCGTCAGGCCGGAGACGACGCCGAACACGGTCAATGCGAAACCGAGCTCGATGTAACCGACGCCGAGTTGCTCCTTCAGGAACGGAAACAGCATCGGCAGCACGAAAAGATGGAAATGGCTGACCCAATGGGCGGCCGAAATCGCAGCCAGCGTACGCAGCGAAGTGTCCGCTTTGGCTTGTTGCGGTGCGGCCAGAATGTAGACCATGTCAGCTCAAAATCCCGTGTCACTTGCGGCAGCGGCGAAGATCGAAAATATCGTCCAGCCGCTATTTGTCCATGAATACCGCTGCATGGCTGCCCCGGCGGAGGGCTGGGACGCGCCGATTGCATCATTAAATCGGGAGACAAAGGCGGCCCGGCGCGGCAATGATCCGGCATGCCTGATCCCGCAAAACCGCTCCGGGTGCTTGTCTCCGAAGGTTCCTCTACCTCGGCCCGGGAGGCGATTACGATTCTGGGTCTTTCGGGCCATCACGTTGAGATCTGCGATCCCTCGCCGTGGTGCCTTGCGCGGTTCTCGCGCTTCGTCCGGAAATTTCACCGTTGCCCCGGACTGCGGAATGACCCCGCCGGCTATCTGGCGTTCATCGAGCAGCGACTGGCCGACGGGAGATTCGACGTTCTGCTGCCGACGCATGAGCAGGGATTTTTGTTTGCCCGGGCGAAGCAGCGCATGGAAGGCCGCGCCGGTCTCGCACTGCCGAGTTTCGCGAGCTACCGTACCGCGCACAGCAAGGCAGGCTTCAGCCGGCTGCTCGATCGCTTGATCCTGCCGCAGCCGCCGACGCAAATCGTGACGTCGGCGCAGCAATTGCGTGAAGCCGTCCGATTTCCTGCCGTCGTCAAAACTTCGGTCGGCACTGCGAGCCGCGGCATCTGGTTCATACGTAATGCCGACGATCTCGAAAGCGCGCTGCACGATCTCGGCGCCGGCGATGCATTTGCCGACGAGATTTTGGTGCAAGACCTTGTCGCTGGCACGACCGAGAAGGCGCAGTCGGCATTTTGCCGCGGCCAAATGGTCGGCTTTCATGCCTATCGGCAGGTTGCCGCGGGGGTTGGCGGCGGCGAAGCGATCAAGCAGAGCGTGAGGCGGCCCGTCGTTCGCGCTCACCTCGAAAAGGTCGGACAAGCGCTCGATTGGCATGGTGCGCTATCGGTCGACTACATCATGCCCGATGATGGTGGCGCGCCGTTGCTGATCGATTGCAATCCGCGGCTGGTCGAGCCAATGAACGCGTATCGCGCCGGTGTCGATCTGGTCGGGCTCCTGCTTCTGATATCGCTGGCCGAGACGCCGACGGCGTTGCCGGAAAGCCGCGAGGGCGTACTCACGCATCTGGCGATGCAGGCGCTGCTTGGATGCGCGGCGCGGGGCGGCACGCGACGCGATATTGCCAGGGAGTGCCTGCGCCTGTTTGCGAACAGCGGGCCTTATGCCGGCAGCACCGAAGAACTCACGCCGGTGGAAGCGGACTGGATCAGCGCCGTGCCGCTGGCGGTGACGGCGGCATTGCTGCTGGCTTCGCCGAAGTCAGCGGTCCAACTCGCGCGTGGTGGATTTGGCGCACATCTGCTCGATCTGAAGAGCATTCGGATGATTGAGGAGGAGGGGTTTGGCTAACCTCAACTCGTCATCGCCCGGTCCGCACATCAAGCCGGGCGATGACAATCCGGTGTGCCGCGCTACAACGGCTCATCGTCATTGCCGTGGCGATCACGCTTCGGCGTGGCGATGTCGCCGTCCTCGTAATCATCGTCCTCGACCGGAATCCGTTCCGGCTTCTTCGGTTTGTCGTCCGCCGGTTTCGGAGGCACGTTCTTCTTGCCAGTTCCGCCCATGTGATGCCTTTTTTCGCCGGATGAATCGACGTTGCTCTGCGTGCCGATTCGGGGTAACCGCATGATCTCAATCTGATCGCGTTTGGCCGGCATGTTAGCGCTGACCACAAGAACTTTCCTGCCCTTTTTGCGGCGTTCAGTCCAAAGGGCCTTCACACGGAGCCAGCATGAAGAAGCCCCGCACTGCGGCGGACGAACCGCAGCCGCGCAAAATCATCCGCGCCGACAAGGCGCCGACCACCGGTTACTCGCTGGTGGTGGACGGTCATTTCAAATCGCATCACGACACGGTCGAGGCCGCCGAAGAGGTGGGCATGGCCTTGAAGAACCGGTTTCAGATGCTTCAGGTTCAGGTCTACGATGCCGAGAACAAGACGCGTTCGATGATCGATTGGCCGGGGCCGGCGTAGCGCTGCGGATATCCGACTTTACTTTTCGTCGCGGCCGGGCCACAAGCGCGAAGACACGCTTCGCGCCCGGGCATGACGAGACACCCGTAAGAGTCCGGCCTCAGGTTCGCCGTCCGCCGTTCTGCTGGCTCGCCAGCCAGTCGGACAGGGCCACCGGCTTCTCGTTCGATCGCTTGGTGCCGGCAGGTGCCTTCTTTGCGGCCTTCGCGGCGGGAGCACGTTGCGGCTCGGCGGCCTCGCGCGCGAGCCGCAACGCCTTCAGCTTCGCCATATTGTCGAGCACGGACTTGGCGCTGGCGTCGCGTTCGGCCTTGCCGGATCTCGCGTCTTGAGCTGCCCTTGCCACCTTGTCGGCGCGTGCCTGGGCGCGATCACGATCCTCTTTCGTCATTTCAGGTCAGCCTTTTTTAGCGGCCTTGGTCTTGGCCTTGCTTTTGACCGCCGGTTCCGGCGGGTTTTCACGGTCGGCCGCTTCCTTCGCCAGACGCAGCGCACGCAATTTCTCGGTCCGCTTTCGGATCGCGACGTCGGCGGCCGCGATCTCGGCCATCGCCTTGATGCCTTCGACTTCCTGGGTGCGCTTGCGATTCAGCCGGATTTCTTTCAGTTCGGCGGCGCTCTTCGGCTCATCGTTCATGTCATACCTCTGAAATCACGACAGATATCGTCGAGCGGTCTTGGGGCGGTTTATCACGGATTGAGGCGCTGAGGATGTTATTTTCGGTCGAAAAAGGCGCACTTTCTTGTCAAATCAGCCCTCATGATAAAGGGCCGCTTCGTCGTCGGCCTCGTCTGGGGTAGCCTGATCGAAGCTCGCAAGCCAGGCGCTCAGCGCCGCTGACGTATGTCCCTGCGACCTCATCTGCCGCAACGCAATGCGGACGGCAGTCCGGCCGTGGCGGTCACCGGCCACCGCCGTGGGCGGCTCGCCGGCAAGCACCGCATCGATCACGCGCCGCTTGGTCGCAAGTTCCACGGGATCGCCGCACACGGCCATCATCCGCTGAAAGGCATGATGGTGCGTGGCGTCGAACGGCCGGGTCTCACCCAGGCCGTCCCGCGCCGGATGCGGCGGATAGAGATGTGCGCAGGGAACGAGACCTTCAGGGACCGGCTCGGTCGCGGGATGTGTTCTGCCGCTTTTCAGAAGTCGGGGCAGCACATGCGTATGCGGGCCTTCCGGGCTCTTGCCCGATGGCGGCGGGATCGGCTGATAGACCTCGATGCGGCCGAGCCGGCTGATGAAGACGCGGTGCGGATTGGCCGCGAGGATCATTGCCATGGCGGGATTGCCGGGTTCGAACACGGCGCGGCCTGAGTGTTTGCGCAGCCGCGCGGCGAGGCTGTGATCGCCGATCCGGACGCAGAAATCCGCCTGCAGCGCGCCGAGACCGAGATCGAACAGAACGGAATCCCGATCTGCCTCCCGCGGCGCGTCATGATCGGGGCCTATCTCGGTCAGCGCGACGCGCTGGTTCATGGCGCAATCATCTTGCGGCAGGCAAAGCGCGATCCTTTGATTCCATCCGGTCCTGGTGATGCCCTCCGACGCAAAGGGGCGGATCGCAGCATGAGGTTTGAGGGCGATGCCGCCACGCGGCGTCACGGCCGAAACGACTTCCGCCGACTGGACGAGGCGCACCGGCTCGCCATGGTCGCGCGAAAATTCGGCGATGGCGCCGAAGGTGCCGAGGCTCCATTGCGTCTCGGGATTGGATATTTCCCGCCGCAGCAGATCGATGGCCGATGACCCGTTCATGTCCATCGGCGTGGCGGGATCGGTTCGGGCATGGCTCAATATTCTCTCTGGCGATATGCCAAAGAGAATACTGGCTTGTCAGGGCGGAACAAGCCGGTCCGGCCCGGAGGCCGAACCGGCTGTCGGATCAGAACGTCGCGCCAGCCTTCACCATGTAGGTCCGTCCGGGCAGCGGATAGGCCGAGAAGCGGCCCGGCGTGAACGAGCTGGCGATGGCGTAGTCGTAGTACTGCGCGTCAAACAGGTTGTTCACGCTAAGCGACCAGAAGAAGTGTTCATAAGCGCCGCTCAGCTTCAAATCGACGGTGGCGTCGGCCGGAATACGCCGTTGCGTGTTGGCCTGGTCATTGTCCATGATGCGTTCGCTCCAGGCGCGGAGTGTGGCATCGAACACCAGATAGTTTTGCCAGATGTTCCAGGTCACGCCGCCCATGGCTGTATAGCGGGAAACCAGTGGCACGTCGTTGCCGGCGAACGGCCCCTCGCGAAACACGGCGCGCGTATAGGCCGCGCCCGCCCGCAGCGACAGGGTGTCACTGACGCGCAGCGACGCACTGGTCTCTGAGCCGTAGCGGCGGGTTGGATCAAGATTGACGTTGAAGAACAGCGCCGGGATGAAATGGATCTCGTTCTCGAGGTCCATGTTGTAGATGCTCGATTGCATCTGGAATGCGCCGGCCTTGACGCGAAAACCGCCCTCGACGTCGTGCGAGGTCTGGGTTTTCAACTGAAAGGTCCCCGGAACGAAGAAAGGCCCGCTGGAGACGCGTTCATCGACGGTCGGAGTACGGAACGCGCGCGCGGCGCGGCCAAACAGCGAGAATGTGTTGTTGAGCCGGTGCTCGAGCCCGACGTGCAAGGCGTATTGCGTCTCGTTGCTGTCCAGCGGCGAGGCCTGATCGCTGCAATTAAAGAACATGGCGCAACCGGGCGCGTTGGCGTCGAACCGATCCCGGGCGCTCAGGCTGGTGTTTTGAATCCTGGCGCCATAGGAGAAATCGGTCGTCGGCAACAGGCCTACCGTGTGCTGCCAGTAGCCGGCCAGCGTCTGCTGCGACAGATCGTAGATGTGGGTCGGCGCAAGGCCCTTGAACGCCCCGCGGTCCTGGCGGAACGTCGCATCGTAATAATCGATGCCGGTCAGGATATGTGAGGGCACCCCGAGGATCGAGTTCTTGATGCTCAATCGTGGCGTGATCGACCAGGTCTGCAATGACGCGTCATTATAGGTGGAGGAGAAACTCGGAAGTGGCGATGCAAACGGTATCGCGCCGAAGAATCCGCTTTGCGTTTTCTTGTCTCTGACGCCGCCATCGACGATCAGTTCGGCGCCGTTCCACAGGGTCTTGGTGAAGCCGGCGGTCGCGCTGGCGCCCTGCTGGTTGCCGTAATCGAACGGCGTATTTGTACCCCTGCGATCGGTGACGAGCTGATTTAGCCCGATCGAGGGATCGACGGTGCGTCCGCCCGGAAAGCCGAGCTTCTGGTCGTCGCCAGTCACCGTAAGGAAGGCCTTGAGGTCGGGCGTGGTGTAGTTGAGATTGCCGACGCCGTTGCGCTGGTCGAGCGCGTTATTGGCGCGATAGCCGTCGGACTTGATGGCGTTGCCGTAGAACGACGTCGACCACGGTCCCGAGTTAAGCGCAGTCGAAACCGACGCCATGCGCTGATTGAAGGAGCCGACACCGGCCTCGGCGCGCATGGCGACAGGCGGCCCGCCGACGCCGTTCTTCAGGACGATGTTGATAACGCCGCCGACTGCATTGTCGCCGTAGAGCACCGCGCCGCTGTTGCCGCGCGTGATTTCAATGCGCTCGATCGAATCGCGCGGAATGGTCGAAAAATCGACGCCGGCCATGTCGATGTCGTTGAGCCTTCGGCCGTTGATGAGAACCAGGGTATTTGAGGTCGCGAACGCGCCAAATCCGCGGAGGTCGACGCTGGTCTTGGCGCCGTTGACGCCGCCATACAGGCTGGTCAGCTGCACGCCGGGCGTTTGCGCGATGATTTCCTGCAACGTTTGTGCGGGCGAATGCGCTATCTCTTCGGCGGTAATAACGGTCGCCGCCGTGCCGACGATGCCTGAAAACTGCCGGCCGCCGCTGCCGTCCGCGCCTTGCGAGGCGCTTTGCGATGCGACGTTCGAGCCGGGCCCGGCGGCGGGCCGCGTGCCGGTCGACGGCGCAGCCGCCGGCACGACGCGGCGTGACGTCGATCCCTCGTCGTAGGTTGGCTTGGCGCGGGTCCGGTTCGGATCGGTGGGCGAGGTGACCTCGATCGGCGGCAATTGCTCGACCGTCGTCTGCTGCGCCTCTGCGCCGGAAATGCCAAGCGATACGGTGGTTATCAGGAAACTGGAGGCAAGCCAGAAGCGGCGCTGCCGCGTGGCGCTGGTGGAAGACATGGTTCAGACCTCGGTATGACGTCAGTGGCACGTCACAGCGAACCAAGTCTCACCATGTGCTAACACAGCTTAGGTGAAGCTAATGCCTGTACTCCCCGACCGACATCTTCGCGTGTGACCACGGCTGACGGCAGGTCTCCTGGCTCGCGGGTCGCTACCCTTCGTCGCCTTCCCAGGACCGAGATTCCCAGTGGCCTATGACGAAGGATTCGCCGCTTACAGTTGCGGGGGCAGCCGCGGAATAGGGGAGCTTCCCCGCACCGCATTCCCTTTTGATCCCCAAAACGGGAACCGTCGGGAACTATGGTAGAAGTTTGTCAAAGTCCGAGTCAATCCGCCTTGGGCGCGCTCGCGGTCCTCACTGGGCGAGTGCGCTATTTTTGCCGCATGAGCACGCCTGCCTGCGCTCCTGTACCGGGGCGCGGGTAAAACTGCTTTAGGACGATCGATGAGTGTTGAGGCCGTAACCGTGACCAACGAGGATGCCGCGCGCCGCCGGATCGGCGCGACGGCGGCGCTTGCCGTTCTCGTTGTGCTGCTGGTGCTGATCTCGCTCGGCATCGGGCCGGTGCGGCTGTCGCCGCTTGCGGTGACGGAAGCGCTGTTCGGCGGCGGCAGCGACGTGGCGCAGGTTATCGTGCGCGAAATCCGCCTGCCGCGGACGCTGCTGGCGCTGGCGATCGGCGCCATCCTCGGGCTATCAGGCGCGTCGCTGCAGGGCCTGCTGCGCAATCCGCTGGCTTCGCCCTCGCTGTTCGGCGCGCCGCAATCGGCAGCGTTCGGCGCCGTGCTGGTGATCGCGCTGGGGCTGGCCGACGTGCGCTCCTACGCGCTGCCGGTCGCGGCGATCTGTGCGGCGTTCGTTTCGGTGTTCGTGCTGCTCTCGATCGCCGGCCGCAATGCGGGGCTTTTGATCCTCATTCTCTCGGGGCTTGCGATTTCGAGCTTTGCCGGCGCGGCCACCGCACTGGTGATGAACCTCTCCAGCAACCCGTTCGTGGTGCTGGAGATCGCGTTCTGGCTGCTCGGCTCGCTGGAGGATCGCAGCTTTCAGCACGTTTTCCTTGCGCTGCCGTTTATCATTGCCGGTGCGACCATGCTGTTCAGCCAGCGCCATGCCTTTCGCGCGCTGAGCCTGGGCGAGGAAACCGCGCAAAGCCTCGGTGTAGATGTCGGACGTCTGCGGCTGTTCGTGATTTCGGGCGTCGCGCTCGGCGTCGGCGGCGCGGTCGCCGTCACCGGCACCATCGGATTCATCGGGCTTGTTGCACCCCATCTGATGCGGCCGTTGATCGGCCACGACCCGGGGCGGCTGTTGGTGCCGAGCGCGCTCGCAGGCTCGGCGCTGTTGCTGGCGGCCGATATTGCGGTGCGCATCATTCCCTCGACATCGGATATCAAGGTCGGCGTGCTGACTTCGATCATCGGCGTTCCGTTCTTCCTCTATCTGATCATGCGCGAGCGCCGCTCGCTCGGCGGAGGGGTCGCATGAGCGAAACGGCGCTTCTGATCGCAAAGGGACTCGGCGTGCGGCTCGCCGGCCGCGTCGTGCTGAAAGACGTCTCGCTGGCGCTGGAAGCTGGACATCTGGTGGCGCTGGTCGGGCCGAACGGCGCCGGCAAGACCACGCTGTTACGGGCACTGGCGGGATTGATCCCGTCCGAGGGCGAGATCGAGATCGGCGGCCAAACCTTGTCGTCGCTGCCACTGCGCGAAAGGGCAAAACGCTTCGGCTATTTGCCCCAGGGGCATGTCGTGCACTGGCCGCTGCCGGCGCGCGATATCGTGGCGCTCGGCCGCTATCCGCATGGCGCGACCGATCCGGCGCGCCTGTCGCCGAAAGATGCCGATGCGGTGCTGCGGGCGATGCAGGCGGTCGACGTGATGGCGTTCAGCGATCGCCGCGTCACCGAATTGTCCGGCGGCGAACGCAGCCGCGTCGCGCTGGCCCGTGCGTTGGCGGTGGAGGCGCCGGTTATTCTGGCGGACGAGCCGACCGCCTCGCTCGACCCGCGGCACCAGATCGACGTTATGAAGAATTTGCGCGCGACCGCCGACAACGGCGTGCTCGTCATCGTGGTGACGCATGACCTCGGCCTCGCGGCGCGGTTTGCCGACCATGTGCTGGTGCTGCGTGAAGGCCGCCTGGTGTCGCAGGGTGCGCTGGCAGAGGCGCTGTCCGAGCAGGTGATGGCGGATGTGTTCCGGATCTCGGCCTATCGCGCGGAGTACCAGCGCGAAGCGGTGATCGTGCCGTGGGCGGATATCTGATGCGACGGCGGCGGGCACTTCTGGTCGCGATAATGGCGCTCGCGTTGCCGGGTAGCGCCGCGTCGGCCGCCAATCTGCCGCGCCTGGTGTCGATGAATGTCTGCACCGATCAATTGCTGCTGACGCTTGCCGACCCCGAGCAGATTCTGGGATTGAGCCGGTTTTCGCGGGACGGCTGGCAATCGCAGGCGGGCGACATCAGCCGCTATCCGGTGTTATCAGGAGGAGCCGAGGACGTTCTGCTCATCAGGCCCGACATCGTCGTCACCAGCGCGTTCGACAAGCGTTCGACGCGGGAGCTGTTGAAGGCCAAGGGGCTTCGTCTCGCCGAACTCGCGGTGCCACGGACCCTCGACGAAGCGCGGCAGCAGATCCGCGAGGCCGGCGATATCACCGGGCACCCGGATCGCGCGGCTGTGGCAATCGCGCGGCTCGATGCGGCGCTGGCGCGCGCTCGCCGGGCGGTCTCAGAACGGCATTATCGCGTGCTGCCGTTGTCGCGGCGCGGCTGGGTGGCGGGCAGCGACAGCTTTGTCGGTTCGCTGCTTAGTGAAATTGGCTTGCGCAGCGCGGCCGGCGATCTTGGCTTCGCCTTCGGTGGATTTGCCTCGCTGGAGGCGATCGTGAACTTGAGACCCGATTTCATCGTGGTTTCGCAGGCCGGCGACACTGCACGGGACGACGGCCAGGCATTTCTTCTGCATCCGGCGCTGGGGCGCTTCTATCCGCCGGAAAAGCGCATCGTGATTCCGGAACGCATGACCGAGTGCGGCGGCGTGTTGCTGGCGGATGCGCTCGATGCGCTGACGGCGGAGGTGCAGCGGGTGGGAAAATGAATTCGTAGCCCGGATGGAGCGAAGCGCAATCCGGGAATCTTTTTACGTCGCCCCGGATTTCGCTGCGCTCCATCCGGGCTACGATCTTCAACCCGTCACCACCGGGCCGCCGATCTTCTTCCACGCGTCAATACCGCCTTCGATATGCGCGGTGTTGGCCAGCCCTGCGTTCTTGGCGGCGGCTACCGCCATCGCGGAACGTTCGCCGAAGGCGCAGAAGAACACCACGCGGCGGCCGGTGGCGGCGGCGACTTCGCGCAGCATGCCGCCGGGCTTGAGGCTCTCGGCGATGCCGGGGTAGGGCGCATGCAGCGCGCCTGAGATCGTGCCGTGCTTGGCGCGTTCGCTGGTTTCGCGCAAATCGACCAGCAGGATGTCGGGCCGGCCGAGATTGTTGATCGCGTCGCGGGCGGACAGCGCGAGCCCCTGCCTGGCAAGCTCCTCCTGGTGCAGGCCGACATGCATATTGGCGGGCACCGCGACGTCCATCATCTTGGGGTTCGGCAGCTTCAGGTTGGCCATCAGCTCGATATATTCGTCGACCGAGCGCACCTGCAGCCGCGGATTGTAACGCCGCTCCTCGCCGATGGTGGAAACCGTGTCGCCCTTGTAGTCGTGGGCGGGAAACACCATGGTTTCGTCAGGCAGTTTCAGCAGCCGGTTGAAAATCGATTCATATTGTGCGCGCGAAGAGCCGTTCTGGAAATCGGTGCGGCCGGTGCCGCGGATCAGCAGCGTATCGCCGGTGAAGACGCGATCGCCCATCAGGTAGCTGTAAGAGTCGTCGGTGTGGCCGGGCGTGTACATGACGTCGAGGCTCAGACCTTCGATCATCACCTTGTCGCCGTCGGAGACCCGCATCGACACCACGTCGGCTTTGCTCTGCTCGCCCATGATGGTGATGCACTGGGTGCGGTCGCGTAGTTCGCCGAGGCCCGTGACGTGGTCGGCGTGCAGATGGGTGTCGACTGCTTTCACCAGCCGCAGATCGAGCTCGCGCAGGAGTTGGCAGTAGCGGTCTGCCTTTTCCAGCACGGGATCGAGGATCAAAGCCTCGCCGCCGGCACGGCTCGCCAGCAGGTAGCTGTAAGTGCCCGAAACGCTATCGAAGAGCTGACGAAAGATCATGGCCGATACCGCAGCGAGTTGATCTCCGACAATACCACATCAGGGCCAGATGTAGCTCCAGCCCTGCTCTTCACGTCATTGCGAGGAGCGTTAGCGACGAAGCAATCCATGCTTTGGGTGGCGGCGGTCATGGCCGCACCAGCGTATACCCATTCTCCGTCAGAAACAAAATCTGCGCCACGCCGACCTGCACCGGCGTTGCCGCTGATATGAACTCCGGCCGCTTGCCGTTCTCGCGTTCAAGCGTATCGACGGTGTTGAGGCAGATGTCGAAACGCGCGCCCTGCGCCACCAGGCTCTCGACCATCTTGCGGTTGGGATTTTCCGGGCGCAGCAGCTCGATGCCGGGCCCGAACGCCACGACCTCGATCGCGACCTTGTCGGGATCGTAGAATTTCATCAGGTTGCTGGCGACACTGAGTACGAGTCCCTGCTTGCGCGGGTCGTTGTCGGAGAGCTGCAGCACGATCTTGTGCTCCGCAAACGGCTTGTCCTGCAACGGTGCCTGCTGGGCGCGGGCATCGGAAGCGGCCGCTGCGATCAATGCCGCTGCGGCCATGGTGCGAATGATGGTCGAAAAACCGCTCATCCCTTTCCCGCAATGCCCGGATTGTCTTCGACGCCTTTCAGCGTGACGCCCGGCGGCGCCCGATTGGGCGGCTTACCTGAACGGAGATGCCTGGCGACCACATCCCAGATCGGCGCGCCGGTCTGCTCGTTGACCGAGGCCCAACCCGCCACCTTGTAACGCTTGCCGGCTTCCAGCGCACGGCCGTTGTCGAGCTTCACATCGGAAATCCGCTTGCCTACGGATTCGGCTGGCGTGCATGCGTAAGCGAGCCCGCCGACGCGGACCATGTCGCCGCCCTGCTGGTAATACGGATCGGTGTTGAAGAGATTGTCGCAGATGTCTTCCAGCATGTCCTTGATCTGGCCGCCGGTCATGGTCTGGATGTAGGTCTCGGGATAAGTGACGGCGGTCTGCGCCAGCACGTCCTCCATCGTCAGCGGCTGGCCTGCCAGCGCGGTGGTGCCCCAGCGAAAACCCGGCGACAGCGCGATCTCGGCGTTCAATTCGCCGAGAAGCGCGTCGCAGATGAGCTGGTCCATGCTGCCGCTGAAATTGCCGCGGCGATAGAGCAGGCGGTCGGCCACACCGGTCTTCTCGTCGAGGCTGGCCGCATGCGGCTCGCGCGTCTTGTCGATCAGCGCCTGCATTGCAGGATCGGGCTTCAGCAGCTCCGAGAACACCGGCAGCAGCCGGTAGCGCACATTGCTGACCTTGCCCTTGCCGATGTCGAGATCGAGTACCGCCAGAAATTTGCCGTTCGAACCGGCATTGGTGACGAGCGTGACGCCCGCCGGATTGATCACGGGAATCGGCTGCGGCACGGCGTCGTGGGTGTGGCCGCCGAGGATGACGTCGATGCCGGTGACGCGGCTGGCGAGCTTGAGATCGACATCCATGCCGTTATGCGAGAGCAGAATGACGGCATCGACCTTGTCGGTGTTGCGATGGGTATCGACGAGCTTTTGCAGTTCCTCGTCGCGGATGCCGAATTTCCAGTCCGGCGTAAAACGCTTCGGGTGCGCGATCGGCACATAGGGGAACGCCTGACCGATCACGGCGACACGACGCCCGCCGATCTCCTTGATGACGGACGGCTTGAAGACGCGCCCCGAGGCCGGATCGAACGCCTTGGCGTCGTTGAAGGCGGCTTCCTCGGTGAGAAAGACGTTCTGCGCGAGGAATTCGCCCTTGAAGCGTTCGAGGTTGGCGCGCAGCGCCTTCTCGCCATAGGTGAATTCCCAATGACCGGTCATCGCCTCGATGCCGAGCAGGTTGGCCGCATCCACCATGTCGGCGCCCTGCAGCGTGTTGGAAAGGCCGCTGCCCTGCCAGAGATCGCCGCCGTCGAGCAACAACGCGCGCCCTGCGCCGGCCTCGCTGCGCATCCGGTCGACCAATGTCTTCAAATGCGCAAAACCGCCGAGCTTGCCGAATCTTCCGGCGGCTTTCTCGAACTCGATGCAGGTGAAAGCATAGGCGTCGGCACTGTCGGGCCGGATGCCGAAGCGATCGAGAAACGCCCGCCCGACCAGATGCGGCGGGTTGCCGCGCATCGGTCCGACGCCGAGGTTGACGCTCGGCTCACGGAAGAACACCGGCCTGAGCTGCGCATGGGTATCGGTGGTGTGCAGGATGCGGGCATTGCCGAAGCGCTCGAGATCGTAAACGCCCGCATTCTCGGCGCCGCGCGCCAGCCGTGGCAGGCTGCCGGACAGGGTGGCTGCGCCCGCTAGCGTCAGGAAATCGCGGCGGCGGATGGTCATGCGGGTCTCAGCGCGTCGTAACAGTTTCAGCGAATTTCCATATCCCTCCAGCGGGTCTTCTCGCTGGTGGCCTGGAAGATCGAAGCCTTGGCCAGGGCCTCGGCTTCCTTGGCCGACGCGGTGGCCTTGTCGAAATCGCCGGCATCAGCCGCCTTCTTCGCCGCCGCCAGCGTCGACGCCGTGGTAGTCCATTGGTTGCGCAGCTTGCCGGCCTCCTTGTTGGCGGCTTCAGCCGCGGCGTACGCCGCCTTGAAGTCGTCCTCGGAGCCTGCGGCAAGCGCGGATGTCCCGCCCGCGGCAAGCAGCGCCAGAACCAATGCGGATTTGAGCGTCCTGTTCCTCATGGCCGCGCTCCCGGACCCGATATCGGTAGTCCGTTGCTGACATAGGACAAATAGTATTCGACGTTGCGATATTCATCGTCCTGCGGGCTGAGCGGTACGCCGCGGATCTGGCTGTTGCAGGTGGTGAAGCGCCGGCTGGTGGTCCCCATGCCGCTCCACTCCGAGCGGTAGATCGGCATCGCGTTGACGATGCCGAGCGCGGGCGCCAGGATTTCGGCGCGGATTCGCTCGCCCGGGCTCTGCACATGGCAGGTGGCGCAGGAGAAGTTAAGCTGGCCGCGCCGCGTGTAGAAATATTCCTTGCCGTTCTCATAGGCTTCGAGCGCGCGCGGATCGTTCGGGATCTTGATGTCCATCGGCTTGCCGCGCGAGGTGAAGGCCATATAGGCGGTCAGCGCAGCCATTTCGTCCTTCACATAGGAGAACGGCGGTTCACCATTGGCCTCGCGGCAGCGGTTCAGAGCCAGTTCGAGCGTGATGACCTTGCCTTCCTTCTCGTCGAAGTAAGGGTAGTTCTGGCGAACGCCGATGCCCTTATTGGGGAAGCAATCCTCATAGCTCTTGCCGTTCTTGAACGGCTTGGAAAACATCTCCTTGCCCATTTCGAGCGCGAACTCGTAGGGCGGGAATTGCTCCTTGTCCTGCCACTGCCGGTACAGGTCCTCGTTCATCGAATAGGGGCCGTTGACGAAATCCTCGAGTTTGACCTTCGGGAATTTGTCGGTGAAAAATTTCCTGAACGCCTTGGCGTCGGCGACCGGATCGACCGTGTCGGCCGCGCCCGAGGGTAGCGCGCCCGCCAACGTCAGAGCCGCGAGCGCAAGCGCGGCGGAAGCCAGATAGATCGCGGATCGCAGCTTCATTGGATCTTCGCCGTGGTGGTATCGGTCGCGCCCTTGCTGTCGACCCAGCTAATCTTTAACTCGTCGCCCTTCTTGGCGCCCTTGAAGGCGAATTTGACATAGGGATCCTTGGAGATGCCACCGCCCCAGTCGGCGGCGAACACGTTCTTGCCGTCATGCTCGAAGGTGAGCTGCTGGATGAAGTGCGGCGGAATGGTCTCGCCCTTGGTGTTCTTGACGAAGCCGGAATCCATCGGATGCTGGATCAGTACCTGTACTTCGGTCGTCTCGCCGCTCGAAGTTGCGCGCACGCGAATAGTGGATGCCATCTGAGTTTTCTCCTAGCCCATTATTTGGCCCATGATCTTGTCGGAAAACCGGTGCCCACCTTTCCGGATCATGCGCGCTACCCGTTAGCCGCCGCAGCCGCCGACGGTGACCTTCACTTCCTTGCTGGCGCTATAGAGTTTGCCGCCGGCTTCCACCAGCACCGTCACATTGCTGGTCTTCGCCATCTTGATACGGTTGGCCACGCTCGGGATCGTACCGGCGGGAATGCTGTACTTCGCGATCAGGACGTTTGGATTTTCGCTGACCAGGAACGCGATCGAAGTCACATCGGCAAGCGTCGTAGAGACCGAGATCGGCACCACGGCGCCGTTCTCGGCGATTTCAGGCGCGTCCATCTTCACCTTGTCCGAAGGCTCGGCAGTCTTGCCGTAGAGCAGCTTGATAGCGTCGGCGTCGCTCTTCTGCTTGAAGGCTTCTTCCGGATATTTGTCGTTGGCCGCCGCGAACGCCCTCGAGAGGTCGAGAGGGACAACGCCAAGGCCGATCAGCGTCACCACGCCGGCGCCTTTCAGAATCAGCCGCCGCGTCCCCGAAAATTCATTCTCGATAGTACTCATCCAAAAATCTCCTGAAGCGCGCAGCGTTCAAAGTGTTTGCAGGAAATCCACCACCGCGTTGATCTCCTTTTCGGTCAGGATCCGGTTGCGTCCGAACGGAGGCATCACAGTCAGCGGATTGCGCAGGGTCTCGTCGTTGAGAATGGCGACGAGATCCTCGCGCTTGGGATATTTGCTCTTGATGTCGACCAACTCGGGCCCGATCGTGCCGGGCAGGTTGCCGCCCTTGATGGCGTGACAGGTCAGGCAATTGCCCTTGCTGCGGTCGAAGGCGAGCTTGCGGCCTTCGTCCACCGCGGACTGCGCCTGCGCGGTGCCACTGGAAGCGAAAGCGCCGATCACCAGCGCCAGCATGAACGCCGGGAGCTTTGCGGATTTCGTCGGAGAATGATCGGTCACAGGCGTTTCCGTAATTTCTATTTCGGTTGCATCGTGTCGAGCGGTCCGGTCGTGCGCGGCGTCAGGCTCCTGCCCTCGGCCGTCGACGATATCCTGACACCGGCGGCACCGAGGCATGCGTTCATGCACGGTTTGGCCATCGTATCAGGTCGCGGGTCGGTCCATGTGAAATTGTCGCGATTGCGCATTTTGACTTTCGGCAAACTGTTGCGATCGGCAACGAATTCATTGGGGACGAGATTGTTCAGGCTCAGAATATAGGCGGTCAAAGCATAAACGTCGTCCGCTGACAATGTGTGCGGCGCGGCCATCGGCATGGCGCGGTTAATATAGTCCCATAGGGTCGGGGCAAACGGCCAGTAGCTGCCGACCGTCGGCTCCGGGCGCTCGTCCCGGAGCGATCCCACGCCGCCCACCAGCTTGGGAAAGCGGCCTTCGCCTTCACCGAAGGTTCCATGACAGGCGGCGCATTGCTCGGCATAGACGTCGGCGCCCCGGTCAACCGTGCCCTTGCCGGGCGGCAGGCCTGCTCCGTCTTCGCCGCGCACGTCGATATCCCATCCGGCGATCTGTGCCGGCGTCGCCACGCTGCCGTAACCGAAATAGCCGGGCTCGGCCGCGCCTGCGAGGCCTCCGGCCGCAAGCAGGATGGCCACGATCGGCAGGCAAATCTTACGCGAGCTGTACATTGAAGACGCTTCCGTCTGATTTGACCTGCCAGGTCTGGATCGAACTGTTGTGATAGACCGAGTTCGAGCCGCGCTGCTTTCGCAGCTCCGCAATTGTCGGTTGCACGTAACCGGTCTCGTCGATGACGCGGGATGCGACCAGCGCCGGGCGGCCGTCCCAGCGCCAGGGCAGGGTGAATTTCGTCAGCGCTTTCGACAGCACCGGTTCGTGCAGCCGCGCGCTCTGCCAGTTGACGCCGCCGTCCACGGAGACGTCGACGCGCCTGACCTTGCCGTTGCCGGTCCAGGCCAGTCCCCTGATCTCATAGAGGCCGGGCCCGTCGAGCGGCTTTTCAGGGCAGGGAAAGGTGATGACGGATTTGGCGTCGATCAGCCAGGTGAAGCCGCGCGAGGTGCCGTCCGGCATCAGGTCGGTGTATTTCGAGGTTTCCTCGCGGGAGTGCCACGGCTTGTCGCCGAGCTTGATCCGGCGCAGCCACTTGATGTTGACGTTGCCTTCCCAGCCCGGCACCACCAGCCGCAGCGGATAGCCCTGTTCGGGCCGCAGCGCCTCGCCGTTTTGCGCGTAGACCACGAGACAATCGTCGAGACATTTGTCGAGCGGGAGGCTGCGGTTCATGTGCGCGCCGTCGGCGCCTTCGACCATCGCCCACTTCGCTTCCTTCTTGACGCCTGTCTCCTCCAGCAGCGTCGATAGCCTGACCCCGGTCCATTCGGCGCAACTGACCATGCCGTGGCTGAATTGCAGCGAGTTCATCTGCGCGGCGCGCCAGTTCATGCCGCCATTGGCCGGGCATTCGATGAAATGAATGCGCGATATCGATGGGAAACGCAGGATGTCCTTCATGGTGAGCAGCAGCGGGCGCTCGACCAGCCCGTGGATCATGAGCTTGTGCTGCGCCGGATCGATGTCGGGCCGGCCCGCGTGGTGGCGCTCGAAGAATAATCCATTGGGTGTGATGATGCCGTGCAGGTCCTGCAACGGCGAAAAGCTCACCGACGATTCCGCGCTGGCGGTGAGCCAGGGGACGTTGCGCCGGATGACGGAAGCTTCGGTATCCGCCGGCCGGCCATAGGGCTGGTCGACCACGCCTGCGCCGATCGATTGCGACCAGGGGGCGTCTGCGGGGGGAGCCTCCTGCGCGGGGTCGGCGATTACGGGTTTGCCGCCAAGGGCGAGGCTGCCGGTCAGCGCCGCGCCGAGGGTGAGAAAGCTGCGTCGCCCCACGAGCGCGTCCGAGCCGACAAGATCGGAGAGAGCAAGTTTGCTGCGTAACGGGTTATGCCGCACGTTTTCTTCCCCTCACGGCCACATCGCCGCATCATTTCTTGCTTTTTTGAACCGATATCGACATTTGCTAATTTAGTCAATGCTAAACAATGGTCGGGACGTTAGTATGTTATGTGTGCTTCGCAGGCACGGAAAACCATCCCGGATTTGATGCTATGAGAGCAGCCGCGGCGGCAGCCAAAGAGACACCATCCGCCCCCGGCGCCGACGATGCGGCGGCGCTGAAGAAGCTGGCGAAGCAGGCGGGCGAAGCCGCGCAACTCCTGAAAATGCTCGCCAACGAAAAGCGCCTGCTGATCCTCTGTTTTCTCGCCGTGCGCGGTGAGATGACGGTCGGGGAACTCGTCGGCATCGTCAAGCTGAGCCAGTCCGCATTGTCGCAGCATCTGGCGAAATTGCGCGCCGATGGCCTGGTCGAATTCCGGCGGACGTCGCAGACGCTGCATTATCGGGTTGCCGACGAGCGCGCGTTGCGCCTGCTGCAGGTGCTGAAAGAGATTTATTGCGGCGAACTGAAGTGACGCTTGCGGCGTTTCAGGCCCACAACGATTTTCAGGCGAGGCGGCAATGGCCGAATATGTGGTGGAATTCGGCAAGGATGGCCGGCCGGTCGAACCGGACGGCCGGCTCGATGCGGCGGCGTTCCACCGCAACCATGCGCCGATCTGGGCGGTGCTGCAGAGATTCCTCGCCGGCAAGTCCGGTGACGTCGTGGAGGCCGGCAGCGGCACCGGCCAGCATGTCGTTCATTTTGCAAAACACACCCCCGGCATCACCTGGTGGCCGAGCGATCTCAACGACGCGCACCTGAAAAGCATCGAAGCGTGGCGCGCGCATGCCGGACTGCCGAACATTCGTCCGCCGCAGCGGATCGATCTCACCGATCCCGCATGGTCTTTGTCCATGCAAGCCGGCGGCGGTCCTGCCGAATTGCTGGCGGTGTTCTGCGCCAACGTGATCCACATCGCACCCTGGCGCGTCGCCGAGGGCCTGTTCGCCGGCGCGGGGCGATATCTGCGCGCTGACGGTCGGTTGTTTCTTTACGGCCCCTTCAAGCGCGACGGCAAGCACACCGCGATGAGCAATGCCGTGTTCGACACCAGCCTTCGCCAGCAGGCCGCCGAATGGGGTGTGCGCGATATCGCCGATGTCGAGAAGCTCGCTGCGACGGTCGGCCTTGTACTGGTCGAAACCGTGCCAATGCCTGCCAACAACCTGATTCTGGTCTTCGGGCGAACGGCCACGTCGGCGTAAGCGACTTTCGGTACGTCAATTGTAGGCGAGGCACCATCCCTGACCGCGAAGCCAGCAGCGCTCGTCGGGAACGTCCTGCTCTCGGTACAGTCGTGTGACCTTTTGCCAGCCGCCACGGGTAAAGGCTTCGGCAAGCGCTTGTTCGGACGCCTCGTCGCGGCTGCCGGCGCAGGGAAAGATCGCAACTGGCGAGATCCAGTATGCAAGATAGTCCGCGCCCCTTCGCTCAATTCGGAACACCGCGCCGGCGCTCGCCGTGCGCTCCGGCGCGATGCCGCCAAATCCCTCATCCGACGTCATCGGCATGATCAGGCGGCCGCCATCGGCGAGGTCGTCGAGCCAGCGTGTGGCAGGCCGTGTGCAGCCGGCATTGACATAGATGACATCGGCGTCATCGAACGGCACCTGCGTGCCGTCGCCCTCGATCACGGCGACATTTGCGTATAGAGCGAGGTTGGCTTTGGCTCGCGCGGCGAGAGCCCCATCATACTCGATTGCCGTCACCCGTCCCGACGGCCCGACGAGATGCGCCAGGATCGCGGTGTAATAGCCAGTGCCCGTTCCAACATGCACCACGTGTTCGCCTGCGGCGGGTGAGGCCTGGTGAATGAGATAGGCGTGCAACGACGGTTGCCCGTTGTTGAGGCCACGCTCGGGCACGAGCGCGACCAGATCGTCGGTATAGAGATAGAGGGGATCGGCGTCGGGTGTCGAAACATAGTCACGTAGCCACCGCCGCACCAGCCACGGTCCGGGGCCGAGAAAATCCTCGCGGGGAATGGCCGCAAACGCCTGCGTGACGCGCGCATCCACCACGTTGGCAGCGGCAAGGACCTGCTTCGCGTAGGCCGCACGGATGATACAGAGTTCGGCTTGCGCGTCCATTTTGCCCTCCATCTCAGGTTATGTTACATAAGATGTGTGATTTGACACACTAACGGGTGTGTTAAATAGCATAACAATCACGGGGAGGCCAGATTGAAGAAGCGGCTCTATCCGGCAGTGCTGGAGCGCGGCCGGCGCGGGGCGCTCGGCGCGTGGTTTCCCGATTTCCCGGGCTGCGTTGCCGGTGGGCGATCGCAGGAAGAGGCGATCGAGAAAGCGGAGGGCGCGCTGGCGCGAGCGGTGGATGGTATGGCAGAGCAGGGCAGGCCGCTGCCGGAGCCGACGCCGATCGAGCAGATCGCGTTGCCCAAGGGGGCCGACGTCGTCGCCTATTTCATCGTCGGGGTCGATCCGCCCGATCCGTCCGAGCGGGTCAACGTCTATTTGCCGAAGAGCCTGATTGCGCGGATCGACAAGCGCGCCACCGAGCTTGGCATGAGCCGCTCCAGCTTCTTCGGCTTCGCCGCTACGATTGCGCTTGATTGGAGTCCGGGTTTTCCGCACCCCGGCGTCGCGGATCCTCGCTCGAAGGTCCACAAGACGGGTGGAGTGCGAGCCGAAAGGAGATCGGGCAGGAAGCGGCCTTGAAAGGGCGTTTTCGGCAGAGAGAGCGGGTGAGCTACGCTCGCCCTTCTTCGGTCCAACGAAACATTTCCCACGACAGGCATCTTGCGCCCCTCGCATAGCGTGCGCCCGTTTGCGCCGGTTGATCGCGCAGCCTCACCTCTTCATAGTGCCGCGGAATTAATTGATGCGGCTCCCTCCCCGGGGCCTGCCGGGGCGGAATTGCCGATGTTGGATACTACCATTGCTACCGAAGAGATCGCCAATGACGCACGTGCGCGCGCAAATGTGCTGCGGCTCGCCGCGGCGCAGGCGCTGACCGGCGCCAATTCGGCTGTCATCTTCGCCACCGGCTCGATCGTCGGCGCGACGCTGGCGCCAAGCATCTCGCTCGCCACCGTGCCGCTATCGATGTATGTGCTGGGGCTCGCCGCCGGCACGCTGCCGACCGGCGCGATCTCGCGCGCCTATGGCCGCCGCACCGCTTTCATCATCGGCACGTTCTGCGGCGTGCTGACCGGCGCGCTCGCCGCCATCGCCGTCCTGCACGCTTCGTTCTGGCTGTTCTGCGGCGCGACGTTTCTCGGCGGTCTCTACGGCGCGGTAGCGCAGTCCTATCGTTTTGCCGCCGCCGACGGCGCCAGCACCGCGTTCCGGCCGAAGGCGGTGTCGTGGGTGATGGCGGGCGGCGTGTTCGCCGGCGTGCTCGGTCCGCAGCTCGTGCAGTGGACCATGGATATCTGGCCGCCTTATTTGTTTGCGTTCAGCTTCGTGGTGCAGGCCTTCGTCGCGCTGGTGGCGATGGCGGTGCTGTGGGGCGTCGATGCGCCAAAGCCGGCGCCGTCAGATATGCATGGCGGCCGGCCGCTGTTCGAGATCGCGCGGCAGCCGCGCTTCATTGCGGCGGCGCTGTGCGGGGTGATTGCGTACCCCATGATGAATCTCGTGATGACCTCGGCGCCGCTCGCCATGAAGATGTGCGGATTGACCGTCAGCGATTCCAATTTCGGCATTCAGTGGCACATCGTGGCGATGTACGGGCCGAGCTTCTTCACGGGCTCGCTGATCGCGCGCTTCGGCGCGCCAAAGATCGTTGCCGTCGGCCTGCTGCTGGAAGCTGCAGCCGCGGGAATCGGTCTTGCCGGCATCACCGCAATGCATTTCTGGGCGACGCTGATCGTGCTCGGCGTCGGCTGGAATTTTGCTTTTATCGGCGCCTCCGCGCTGGTGCTGGAGACGCATCGGCCGCAGGAACGCAACAAGGTGCAGGCCTTCAACGATTTCCTGGTGTTCGGGATGATGGCGCTCGGCTCGTTCTCGTCCGGCCAGTTGCTGGCGCATTACGGCTGGTCGATGGTAAACATGGTGGTGTTCCCGCCGGTGCTGCTCGGCCTTGCGGTGCTGTCGTTGGCGTCATTCGCAAAGCGCCGGGCGAAGCTGCAGGCGGTCAACGAGATTCCCGGTCCGGGTATCTGATCTTCAATTTGATTGCAGGAGGCCCCATGCCGTCGCGCGCCCGTCTCGATGAGTTCATTGCCGCCGTCGTCTCCGGCGACCACGCCGGCGCGATCGAGCGCTTCTACACCGAAGACGCCAGCATGCAGGAGAACGCGGCGCCGCCGCGGGTCGGCCGCGACGTCCTGGTGGCGCATGAGCGCGCGGTGCTGGAACGGGTCAAGAGCGTGACGTCAACCTGTGTGGCGTCAGTGGTCGAGGGTGATCGCGTCGCGATCAACTGGGTGTTCGAGTTCGTCTATCGTTCCGGCAAGACCGGCCGGTTCGACGAAGTCGCGCTGCAGGAATGGCGCGGCGACAGGGTCTTTCGCGAGCGGTTCTTCTACGACCCGTCGAAGCCGTAGTTGCCACCTGCTGACAGTTCGGTGTCCGTCGAATTGATGGCCCTTGCAGCTTTGTTCGCTGTTGCCGACATGTGCCGGGCAAGCGCGGCAATGACGCGGCAGAAACGAAGAGGCCTCTTTTGGACGCGCTCAACTGCTCCCCTCGCGACGAAACCTCGATCCGCTACGACGGCTGGCGCATCGTCGTCGTCTGTTTTCTGCTGGCGACGTTCGGCTGGGGGCTCGGCTTCTATGGCCAGAGCGTCTATGTCGCCGAACTGCAGCGGCTGCACGGCTGGCCGGCATCGCTGATCTCATCCGGCACGACGTTCTTCTATCTGTTCGGCGCCGCGCTGGTCGCGTTCGTCAGCGAAGCCATCAAGGCGTTCGGCCCGCGCAATTGCCTGGTCGCGGGAACGTTGGCGATGGCGGCGGCGGCGATCTCGATCGGGCAGGTGCGCGAGCCCTGGCAGCTTTACCTCGCCAACGCCGTGCTGGCGTTCGGCTGGGCCGGCACCAGCCTCGGCATCATCACCAATACGCTGGGCCTCTGGTTCGACAAGAAGCGCGGCATGGCGATCAGCCTGGCGCTGAACGGCGCGAGTTTTGGCGGCATCGCCGGCGTGCCGCTGCTGATCATGGCGATCGGCTATTTCGGCTTTTCCGGCGCGATGACTGCGTCGGCGGTCGTGATGGTCGCGGTGATGGTTCCGGTGATCCTGCTGTCCGTCGGACGGCCGCCGGTCCCTGCAAGCGTCGGTGAGATCGAAGCCGCTGATGCGCCGTCGCCGACGCAAATTCGCGCGCGGGCGTTTCGCGATATCAGCTTCCTCTCGGTGTCAGCGGCGTTCGCGCTGGTGCTGTTTGCGCAGGTCGGCTTCATCGTGCACCTGATCGCGTTTCTGGATTCGGTGATCGGGCGGCAGCAGGCGGCGATTGCGGTGGCGCTATTGACGGCGATGGCGGTGGTCGGCCGCGTGCTGTTTTCGTTCGTGATCGACCGGATGAACCAGCGGCTGGCATCCTCGCTCTCCTTCGTCAGCCAGGCGGTCGCGCTCCTTGTCGTGATCAATGTCCACAATGATTACGCGCTGATGGCCGCCTGCGCGCTGTTCGGCTTCTCGGTCGGCAATCTGATTACGCTGCCGGCGCTGATCGTGCAGCGCGAGTTCGAACCGCGTTCGTTCGGCGTGCTGGTCAGCCTGATCACGGCGATCAACCAGATCACCTACGCATTTGGGCCCGGCGTGGTCGGCCTGCTGCGCGATCTGTCGGGAAGCTATACGCTGCCGTTCTATGGCTGTATCGCGGTGGAACTGACGGCGGCGGCGCTGATCATGATTCGGGGGCGCGGAAAAAGCGCGTAGCCGGAATTTCGCTGCGCTTCATCCGGGCTACAAAACTACGCTTCCCGCTGCCGCAGCAAATCCTCAAGATCCAACCGTTTCGTGAACATCGCCAGCGATCCGTCCTCCGCGCGCGGCCATTCCTCCTGCGGCCGGTCGCGGTAGAGTTCGACGCCGTTCTGGTCGGGATCGCGCAAATAGAGCGCCTCGCTGACGCCGTGGTCGCTGGCGCCATCAAGTTCGATGCCGGCCTCGATCACGCGATACAGCGCATCCGCCAGCGCCGGGCGCGTGGGATAGAGAATGGCGGTGTGAAACAGCCCGGTGGTGCCAGGCGGAGGCGGATGGCCGCCTTTGCTTTCCCAGGTGTTGAGCCCGATGTGATGGTGATAGCCGCCGGCCGAAATGAATGCGGCACCGGAGCCCATGCGCTGCATCACCTCAAAGCCGAGCACGCCGCAATAGAAGGCGAGCGCGCGTTCGAGATCGGCGACCTTGAGATGGACATGCCCGATCCGGGTGCCGGAATTGATGGGTGGGGTTGGGGGCATGGGTTTTTCCTTCGAGCGGCTGGCGTGCCCCGGATGCGGCGCAGCGCGAAAGCGGTGCGCTGCTAAGCCGGGGCCTGGTTGGAGCTGGCATGGGTCCCGGCTCTGCAGTGCACCGCTGAAGAAGCGCTGCACTGCGTCCGGGACACGTAGTCACGGACTGCAATCACGCAAGATCGGACACCTCTCCATCCGGCAATCCGAACTCGAACGTGTTCAGCGTCATCGACACCATGGTGTAGTAGCCGCACAGCCCGATCACCTCGACGATCCCGCGTTCGGTGAGCACCTTCACGGCTTCATCATACAGCGCCTGCGACACGCCGTGACCCTCATGCAGCGATTTGGCGACGTCGTAGATCATCCTGCCCTTGGGGTCATCGAACACAGGCGTGCGGCGGTCGCGGATGTCCTCGATGATCTTCGGATCCATGCCGCCTTTCAACGCCAGTCGTTTGTGCGCGAACCATTCGTAATGCGAGGTCCAGTGCCGCGCGGTGACGAGGATTGCGATATCGGAAAGCTTTGCGGGAAAGATCGTGTTGAATCGCAGTTGCTCGCCGAGCCGCGTGGCGTGCCGCGCCATCTCCGGGCTGTTGAGCCAGGCCATCATCGGCGCGGGCGGGGCGCCGCGCTTGCCTGATATCGCTTCGTCGTAGGTTTCTTTCTGGTCGGTGCTCATTTCGCCAGGCGAAAGCAACTTCAACCGCATGCCCGTTTCCTCTTGTTTTTCAATCGTCACGGCTTTGCGCATACACCCGATCGGGCGTCATGACTACCGTCGGCACCGCATGGGCTGACATCAGACATATATTGAATTCCACCACGCGAGGGCTAAGGTCAGCTCCAACATCCCACATGGAAACGCCATCATGTCCGATCTGGAAACATTCCGCCGTGAAACCCGCGCCTGGCTGGAGGCCAATTGCCCGCCGGAGATGCGCCGTCCGATGACTTCGGAGAACGACACGTATTGGGGTGGGCGTAACGCAAAATTCTCGTCCGAGCCGCAGCGCATCTGGTTCGAGCGGATGCGCGACAAGGGCTGGACCGTGCCCGACTGGCCGAAGGAATATGGCGGCGGAGGGCTCGCGCCTGCGGAGCACAAGGTGCTGCGCGAGGAGATGGCGGTGATGGGCGCGCGCTCGCCGCTGTCTAGTTTTGGCATCTGGATGCTCGGGCCGGCGCTCTTGAAGTACGGCAACGAGGCGCAGAAGAAGGAGCATCTGCCAAAAATCGCCGCGGGCCTGATCCGCTGGTGCCAGGGCTATTCCGAGCCGAACGCCGGATCGGACCTCGCCTCGCTGCAGACCCGCGCCGAGAGCGATGGCGACGACTACATCATCAACGGCCAGAAGATATGGACGTCATACGCGAACTACGCCGACTGGATCTTCTGCCTGGTGCGCACCGATCCCACGGCGAAGAAGCATGACGGCATCAGTTTTATTCTGTTCGACATGGCTTCGAAGGGTGTGTCGACCAAGCCCATTCTCCTGATCTCGGGCTATTCGCCGTTCTGCGAAACCTTCTTCGACAATGTCCGCGTGCCGAAATCGCATGTAGTGGGCACCGTCAACCGCGGCTGGGATGTCGCGAAATACCTGCTGCAGCATGAGCGCGCGATGATCTCGGGGATGGGTGAGCGCGGCGTCGGCCGGCCGCTCGGCCAGGTCGCGGCCGATTCCGTCGGCGCCGACGAGCAGGGCCGGCTGGAGGATGCGATGCTGCGCAGCCAGATCTCGACCTTCGAAATCGACGAGGCGGCACTTGGCGCTGCGGCCGAACGCGCGGTCGATCTGGCGAAAGCCGGGCAGTCGCATCCGGCGTTTTCCTCGGCGATGAAATATTATGGCACCGAACTCAACAAGCGCCGCCACGAAATCCTGATGTCGGCGGGCGGCATCGATGCGCTGGAATGGGAAAGCGAGCGCTCCCGAGGCGGCGCCCGCCCGCGCGCCTGGCTGCGCACCAAGGCCAACTCGATCGAAGGCGGCACCAGCGAGGTGATGCTCGGCATCGTCGCCAAGCGCATCCTCGATCTGCCGGGGGCGTGAGCGCGCTCCACGCCGTCATGGCCGGGCTTGTCCCGGCCATCCACGTCTTTCTTGCCAGTGTGGCCAAGACGTGGATGCCCGGGTCAAGCCCGGGCATGACGACTGCCTGAAATCAAGACTAGTCGATCAACGTCAGCATTACCGGAATTCATCAATGGCACTCGTCCTTACCGAAGAACAATCCATGCTGCGCGACAGCGCGCGCGGCCTTATCAGCGACAAGGCGCCGGTGGCGCATCTGCGCAGCTTGCGCGACAGCAAGGACGCCACGGGATTTTCCCGCGACCTCTGGAAAGCGTTTGCCGAGATGGGCTTTTCCGGATTGCTGGTGCCGGAGAATTTCGGCGGCTCTGGACTCGGTTGTGTCGAGGCCGGCGTGGTGATGGAGGAAATCGGCCGCACCCTGATGCCGTCGCCGTTCTTGTCGACCGCGGTGCTGGCGGCCTCCGCGTTGGCGCGCGGCGGCAGCGAGGCGCAGAAATCAGCGCATCTGCCGAAGATCGCCGACGGCTCGCTGCTGGCCGCGCTCGCGATCGATGAAGGCGCAAAGCATCGCCCGCTGCAGACTAAACTGCAGGCCGCGCGTTCCGGCAATGGTTTCATGCTGAACGGCGCCAAGGCCCTTGTTGTCGACGGTCACACCGCCGATCTTCTGATCGTCGCGGCGCGGACCGGCGGTGCGGCCGGTGAGCGCAACGGACTGACGCTGTTCCTGGTCGATCCCAAGGCCAAAGGCGTCGCAGTCGAACGCATCGTGATGGTCGATGCGCATAACGCCGCCAGAATCGAATTCGTCCATGTCGAGGTCGACGCGGACCATGTGCTCGGTGAGGTCGATCAGGGCGGGGCGCTGCTGGAAGGCGTGCTCAATATCGGCCGCGGCGCGGTGGCCTCCGAAATGGTGGGCCTGAGCGAGGAGGTGTTCGGCCGCACCGTCACCTATCTGAAGGAGCGCAAGCAGTTCGGCAAGCTGATCGGTGAATTCCAGGCGCTGCAGCACCGCGCTGCGCAGCTTTACATCGATATCGAAATCACCCGCGCGGCCGTCCTGAAGGCGCTGCAGACGCTTGACGGCGATTTCGAGCACGCCGGTGCCGCTGTCGCAGTTGCAAAGGCCCGCGCCGGAACCACGGCAACGCTGGCGGTGCAGGAGGGCGTGCAGATGCATGGCGGCATGGGCATGACCGACCAGTTCGATATCGGCTTCTTCATGAAGCGCGCGCGGGTGTGCCAGGAATTGTTCGGGGACAGCAATTACCACGCCGACCAACTGGCGCGGATGAAGAGTTATTGAGAGTCAGAGCGCATCACGCGCAGCCGTCTCGCCGTCATTGCGAGCGAAGCGAAGCAATCCATAGCGCCGCTGGTGAGGTATGGATTGCTTCGTCGCTTGCGCTCCTCGCAATGACGGCTGAGGGACTTACTTACCTTATCGGCGGGGCGTACTGGATGCCGCCATTGCTCCAGAGCGAGTTCAGTCCGCGCGGGATCTTCAGCTTCGACCCTTCGCCGACATTGCGCTCGTAGACTTCGCCGTAATTGCCGACATGGCGGATGATGCGGGCGGCCCAGTCCTTGCTCAGGCCGAGGTCTTCGCCGTAGGCGCCCTCGGTGCCGACCAGCCGCATCACATCGGGCTTCTTCGACTTCATCGCCTCGTCGATGTTCTTCGAGGTGATGCCGAGTTCCTCGGCGTTGATCATCGCGTACAGCGTCCACTTCACGAGCATCATCCAGTCGTCGTCGCGCTGACGCACCACGGGTGCGAGCGGCTCCTTGGAGATGACGTCGGGCAGGATGACGTGGTCGCTCGGCTGGATGAGGTTCAAGCGGAGCGCGTAGAGCTGGGAGACGTCGGCGGTGAAGGTGTCGCACTTGCCGGACTCATAGGCCTTGAGCACGTCTTCCAGCTTGGGAAACTTTACCTCGGTGTATTTCATGTTGTTGGCGCGGAAATGGTCGGCGACGTTGAGCACCGTCGTCGTCCCCTCCTGCACGCAAACCTTGCTGTCGTTGAGGTCCAGCGCGGAATCGATGTTGCGCGAGCGCGGCAGCATGAAGCCCTGGCCGTCATAATAGGCGACCGCCGGGAAGTAGAGAGCGTAGTTGCTCTCGCGCGACATACTCCAGGTCGTGTTGCGGGAGAGGATGTCGACCTTGCGGCTCTGCAGCTCCCTGAAGCGTTCGTTGGCGTCGAGGGCCACGAATTTCGCCTTCTTGGGATCATCGAAGATCGCCGCGGCTACGGCGCGGCAGAAATCGACGTCGAAGCCGGTCCAGTCGCCCTTGTCGTCGGGAATCGAGAAGCCGGGCAGGCCCTTGTTGACGCCGCACAGCACGTCGCCGCGGCGGATCGTCCGCTTCAGGGTCTTGGTGTCGTAACGCTCATAGGTGATCGCGATAGCCGCGATCGCGATTGCGACCGCCAGCCCGATGAGGAGGCCGCCTCGGAATGTCCGTAGCATTTTTTCAACTCACAATTTCAGGGAGATGGATCGGCTTGAGAGACCGCGTCGCAATTACAGTTCCGGCTTTTGCCGGATAATCACCTTGGTGCCGACCGGGACACGCTCGTAGAGATCGGCGACGTCGGCGTTGACCAGGCGGAAGCAGCCGGAAGAGACGGCGGTGCCGATGGTGTCAGGCCGATTGGTGCCGTGGATGCGATACACGGTGGTGCCGAGATACATCGCGCGCGCGCCGAGCGGATTGCCGGGCCCACCGGCCATGAAGCGCGGCAGATAGGGCTGGCGCGCGATCATCTCGGGCGGCGGTGTCCAGTCCGGCCACTCCGCCTTGCGCGTGATGTTGACGAGACCCTGCCACTGGAATCCCTCGCGGCCGACGCCGATGCCGTAGCGCAGCGCGCGGCCATTGCCCTGAACCAGATAGAGATGGCGTTCGGCCGTGGCGACGATGATGGTGCCCGGCGCTTCGTTGGTGCGATAGAGCACCGCCGTCTTCCTGAACTGCGGATCGAGTTCGACAGCATCGTCCGCGATCAGCCCCGGCTGGTCGCCGACGTCGGGCTGTCGCGTCTGCGCCTGGCTCTGCGGGGCCGAAAGGACCAGACCGCCTGCAGCGATCACCATCCAGATCAGGTACCGAAATTTCGTCATCGCAGAGCTCTCCTCATGGCGCGTTGGCCAAATCAGCGGAACCATCAAATCTCAGGGCCGGCTTGTTGGCAAGTTTAGGGCGAATGAGGCGGATATCCCACTGAAATGTCTTTCGTTTCCGCAAGCCGCCATATTCATGGGACTGTAGCCCGCCTTATTTCGGCGCGATCCACAGCCGCAGGCAAAACGAAATCAGCGCCACGGTGCCGACGCCGCCGAGCCAGAGCGCGGCGAACCACAGCAGGCGCTGTGTCAACGGGCGCGGGTTTGGCTCCGTCGGCATCAATGATACCCGCTCTCTGGTTTGACCTTGCCGCGAAACACCCAATAGGCCCAGGCGGTATAGCCGAGGATCAACGGGATCAGCGCGGCGACGCCGACCAGCATGAACAGCTGGCTGTTCTGCGGTGCCGCCGCCTGCCAGATCGTAATGCTCTGCGGCACGATATAGGGGTACATGCTGATGCCGAGCCCGGCATAGGACAGCGCGAACAGCGCCAGCGTCAGGAAGAACGGCTGGTAGTCATATTTCCTGGCAAGGCTGCGCAGCAGCAGGGCGGTGACTACAGCAACCGAAATCGGTACCTGTGCCGTCATGAGGACGTTCGGCCAGGCGAACCAGCGCTCGGTGTACTGTATATGGAGGAACGGCGTCGCCATGCTGACCGCGGCGATGGCCCCGAGCATTGCGAGCAACAGGACCCAGCTCAGGTGATAGGCGCGGTCGCGCAACTCGCCTTCCGTCTTCATGACAAGCCATGTCGCGCCTAACAGTGCATAGCCAACCACCAGCGATACACCGGTCAGGATGCTGAACGGCGTCAGCCAGTCCCACCAGCCGCCGGCATAGCTTCGGCCCTCGACATGCACGCCTTGCAGGATGGCGCCGAGTGCGATTCCCTGCGCTAGCGTCGCCAAAAGCGATCCGCCGAAAAAGGCGATGTCCCAGCGGTTACGCTGGGCCGTCGTGCGCCAACGGAATTCGAAGGCGACGCCGCGGAACACCAGGCCGAGCAGCATCACGATCATGGGCGTGTAAAGCGCCGGCATCAGCACCGCATAGGCCAGCGGAAACGCCGCCATCAGCCCGCCGCCGCCGAGCACCAGCCAGGTTTCGTTGCCGTCCCAGACCGGCGCGACACTGTTCATGACGACGTCGCGATCGCGCTTCTCCGGGAAGAGCGGAAACAGGATGCCGAGACCGAGGTCGAAGCCGTCCATCACGACATAGACGAACACCGCAAAGGCGATGATGAAGGCCCAGATGGTTGGGAGGTCGATCGGGATCATTGGGCGGCTCCCTCGGTTACCGCGCCCGCGGCGGGGGTGATGCCGGCCGTGCGGATCGGGACCTCGTGCGACGGTCCCTCTTCGCCGGGATGTGGCGGCGCCGCCATCAGGCGCAGCAGGTAGATCACGCCGGCCGTGAATACAGCGAAATAGACGATGATGAAGGCGATCAGCGAGGAGGCGACCGCCGGCGCTGCCAGCGGCGAGGCCGATTCAACCGTGCGCAGCAATCCGTACACCGTGAACGGCTGGCGTCCGGTCTCGGTGGTGATCCAGCCTGCGAGCACGGCGATGAAGCCCGCGGGAGCCATCGCGACCGCGAATATGTGCAGCAGCCGGGAATCGTAGAGCTTGCCCTGTACGCGCATCAACAGGCTGAACAGGCCGAGCGCCAGCATGAGCAATCCCATGCCGACCATGATCCGGAACGACCAGAATGTGATCGCCACCGGCGGCCAGTTTTCGCGCGGCACGGTGTCGAGGCCGGCCATCGGCGCGTCAGGCGAGTGCTTGAGAATCAGCGAACCCAGCTTCGGCACTTCGATCGCATAATCGACCCTGCCGGCGCTCTGGTTGGGCAGTCCGAACAGGATCAAGGGCGCACCGTCCTTGTGGCTCTGGAAATGGCCTTCCATCGCCATGATCTTCACCGGCTGATGCTCCAGCGTGTTGAGCCCGTGCTGATCGCCGGCGAGTATCTGGATCGGCGCCACCAGCGTCGCCATCCACATCGCCATCGAGAACATCACGCGGGGACCAGCAAGGTGCCGGTCGCGCAGCAGATGCCAGGCGCCGACCGCGCCGACCACCAGCGCCGTGGTCAGATACGCCGCCAGCACCATGTGCACGAGGCGATAGGGGAATGACGGGTTGAAGATCACTTTCAGCCAGTCGGCGGCGATGAACTGCCCGTCGGCATTGACGGCGTGGCCGGCCGGCGTCTGCATCCAGGAATTGGCGGACAAAATCCAGAATGCCGAAATCAGTGTGCCGATCGCGACCATCAGCGTCGCCAGAAAATGCAGTTTTGGACCAACGCGCTGCAGACCGAACAGCATCACGCCGAGGAAGCCGGCTTCAAGGAAGAAAGCGGTCAAAACCTCGTAGGCCATCAGCGGGCCGATCACCGGGCCGGTCTTGTCTGAAAAGGCCGACCAGTTGGTGCCGAACTGGTAGGACATCACGATGCCTGACACCACGCCCATGCCGAAGGCGACGGCAAAGATCTTCAGCCAGTAATTGAACAGGTTGATATAGACCTCGCGCCCGGTCGCGAGCCAGAGCGCTTCGAGCACCGCCAGATAGCTGGCGAGCCCGATCGAGAAGGCAGGGAATATGATGTGGAACGACATCGTGAAGGCAAACTGCGCCCGGGCCAATACGACCGCATCCCAGCCTTCGAACATCGGCACCACCTGTCGCAAATTTCGCCGGGCGCGATCTTTTCGAAAACGGAACTACAGTTTTCGAAAAATTGCGCCCGAACCAGGTGTGCAGCCTACCACGCCCGATGCGACGATTGTACCCGCGCGCCGCGCGGAACAGGCGTGCAAGCCTATGCGTCACCCGATGAGTTTAGTCTCAGTCGCCGAATGATCTCGGCCTGCACGGCGTGCGTCTGATCCTTGCCGGCCAGCGGCGGGCTGCGGATTTTCTTTCCCGCGCGAAGTCGGATGGTGATCACGTAGAGGCTATCCTTGCGACCGCCGCTCTCGACGTCGATGGCCTCGACATCGTCACCGCCGATCGTCTCCACCTCTGTTGTGCCTTTCCATGAAAGCCGTTCGATCCTGATCGCGCCATCGTGGACGATCCAGCATGCACTTATCCGATGCAGATATCTGAGCAGCACGAAGGTGACGATCACGCCGAGCGACCAGACGGCGATCCCGAAGGCGGACAATTTGCCGCTCCCCAGCGCATAGATCAATGGAAGGCTCAGCGTGCCGGCGAGCAGCACGAAGAGAACCTTGAGTCCTCGTACCCTTTTGGGATTGACCGGCTTGCCTAGTCGTATCCCGGCATTGACGGCGTCGAGCGGGTTCTCGGCCGGTTCGGGATCAGGAAGTCGCAGCAGCCGGGCGATTCGGACGGTGGTTTCGTGCACCCGGGTGACGTCTGGCAGAGGAGGTGAGTTGAGCAATTCCCCCGATTCGATCTCGAATATGAGACTGAACTCAATTGATCTGCCGTTGTGCTTTCGCAGATGCATCCCCGATATTTCGTCATCCCTGATCAATCTTCGGTGCAACTTCCCGAAGGGACGTTGTTCGCCAATCAGGATTTCGCCTGATGTAATGATCCAAACGACGTTGCGCTCAAGGAGGGCTGCGCCCAGCAGGAGGCATCCGAATAGCAGCGCAAAGAGAGCGGCGATGCCAAGCCAATGATCGCCCGCCAGGTGAGCTAGGCCAGGCAGGGCAATCAAACACAGAAGCAGAGCAGCGCCTGCGAGAGCGAGCCGCTCGTTGAGCGACGTGCCCTTGCGTAGCCTGACTTCATTCTCGTTAGCGGCAGCATCCATCGACAGCGGCAAGCATCACGACTGGCCCGGGCACGTCAAGCGATAAACTGTGCGGCCGTAGTGCGACCAGCCTGAGTTGACTAATCTCAGCTCGCAGCGTTCAACAGCCGCGCCACGGTACGGTCGATCTGCTCGTACTGGCCTTCACCATCGTGCTGGAACACGATCTTTCCGTTCTGGTCGACGATATATTGCGCCGGCCAATAGCGGTTACGGTAGGCTTTCCAGGTCTGCGAGTCGTTGTCCTGCGCCACCGGATAGGTGATGCCGTGCCGCTTCAGCGCGGACTGAACGTTGGAGGCGGAGCGCTCGAACGGAAATTCCGGGGTGTGGATGCCGACGACGACGAAACCGCGGTCTTTGTATTTGGCGTAGAGCCCGGTGACGTGCGGCAGCGTGTTCACGCAGTTGACGCAGCCATAGGTCCAGAAATTCACCAGCACCACCTTGCCGCGGAGTTCGGCCAGTTTAAGGGGCGCGGAATTAAACCAGTTGCCGAGGCCCACGAAGTCGGGCGCGGTGGCCTGCGTCGCGGCGACGGTGAACGGTGTTTCCGTCACGCGTGACGCGTCGCCGCAGAAGGCGGGCATCGCTGAGCCCGCGAGAGAGAGCGTGGCGATCGCGGCGGATGCGGCGAGTGAGCGTAGGGTCATGGTGGTCTCCATTGAATCAGAGGCCGATCTGGCCATTGGGGTAAAATCCGGTGAGCCACGCCAAGATCAGCGTGTCGTACTGGAAGTAGGAGAGCAGCGCGAAGGCGATCACGATGGCGCCGAACCCCTGCTGCATCCGCGGCGCGATCCGCGCGACGCTGCGGATTCGAGTGGTGACGGCCTGGCCGCCATAGGCGATGGCGAGCATCGGCAGCGCCGCGCCGACGGCATAGACAATCAGCAGCAGGCTCGCCCAGGCGGTATCCTGCGAGGTCGCGATGACGGTCAGGATCGAGCCCAGCACGGGCCCGGCACAGGGTGTCCAGACCAGGCCGAGCGTCGTGCCCAGAACGAAGCCACCGATCACGCCTTGACGGGAGGCGGCCGAATGGCCGGTGAAGCCGCCGATCCGGATCGAGAGCCATTCGAAGGGCGTCGGCCAGATCATCAGCAATCCAAAGCCGATCAAAAGGATCGCCGCGGCGTTTCGCAGGTGATTGGGATCGAAATCGAACACGCGCGTGATCGCACCCAGCAGCAATGCCACCATCGAGAATGACATCACAAAGCCGAGCGCGATCATCGCCGGCCGCATCTTGCCGGTCTGGCCGACCGATGCCCCGAGGAGGATAGGCAGCATCGGCAGCGTGCAAGGGGCGGCCACGGTGACGACACCTGCGAGCAGCGCAAGAACAAGATTGAGCATCGAAGGCATCCATCACCGGTCCCCGGCGAGACCATTGCCGGGTGCCTGATGAACTTCGCGGTGATGGGGCAGGGCGTTACGCGCGCGACGGCGCGGGAGGCGTCACGTCTCTGTGAGACCCTTTTCGCGCTACGCACACGAAATCAGGCGCCAAACGCAGAGCGACCCGGCTGGGGGGCATCCCGGCCGGGTCGTTGGAGGTTACTTGGGAGGTCTAGAGCTTGGGAGGTCTAGAAATTCAGCGGGGGGTCTCGCTGTCGTAGGAGATCACGCAGACCTCCTTGGGACTCTTGGTGCCGCAATCGACCACCTGTTCACGCACGAACGTCGAACCGGTGTCGCGCTGGGCGCGGGGCTGGACGTTCTGGGCTGACAGGGTGGCCAGGGTCGCGACGGCGCCGAGCGGGACGATGAAAAGGCGGAAGGACGGCTTCAGCATGTTCGCTCTCCTGTTCGGCGTTGGCGTTCAAGTTGTTGACGAAAGGTATAGGGGCTGAGTTTTTCCGGGTGATGTCGCCGATTGTTTCATTTGCTTCGTCGGAGGTAATCTTTGTCCGTCGAAACCGACCCGCTTCTTGTCCCCAATACCATCTTAACCTGTTGAAGTAGCTGAAGTTTATGCGGCGAGGCTGTCCACGCCGGCGCCCTTAAGCAACTCGGCCAATTGTTTGCGGGCATAGAACATCCGGGTCTTCACCGTGCTCTGGGGAATACCGATGATCGCGCCGGCCTCTTCCACCGACTTCTCGTGGTAGTAGACCAGATTGATGATCTCGCGATGGGCCGGCGACAGCTTGGCGACGCAGGCGCGCAGGATGGCGCTGGTGTTGCTGCGGTCGAGTGAGGCTTCCGGCGTGTCGGCCTCATCGGCGATCTCCAGCACGTCTTCCTGCTCGATGTCCTCATGCTTGCGCTGACGCAGCGCGGTCAGCGCCTTGAAGCGGGCAATCGACAGCAGCCAGGTCGAAACCTGCGAGCGGCCCTCGAACTGGCTGGCGGTCCGCCACACGTCGAGGAAGACCTGGCTGACGAGGTCTTCCGCCATCGTGGTATCGCGCACCATGCGCAGCACGAAGCGGTAAACCCGGACGTTATGGCGGGAATAAAGCACATGCATCGCCGTGCGGTCGCCCTTGGCAATACTCTGCAGCAGCATTTCGTCTGATGTCGCGCGGGCGGCGGCAATCGACTTCTTGGCTGCGGCGTTGATGGCGACGACGTTCGACATGACAGGCTCCCCAATTCCGACGCCAACAGGCGTTTCGTTGGGAGGATTGTTAATCAGGCTCGGTTTCGGGACGTCTGCACCAAAGGGGGAAAATGGTTTCGTGCCCGAGAGAATTGTTTCGTCGCGGGGCCTGCGACGAAACATTCGGGAGTAAAAGGCCAGTAATTTCAATATGCGGAAAATTGGAAGATTTCGGGCATAGGCACAAGCCTATCGTCGTCCCTGCGAAAGCAGGGACCCATAACCACAGGGAGTTGTTGTTTGCCGAAGGCGTCGACCAACACGTCTTATCGGCAGATCACGCGGTATGGGTCCCTGCGTTCGCAGGGACGACGAAGAAGGCCTAACCCTTCTCGCCGGTCGGCGAGAATAGATAACCGCCGCCTCTGATCGTGCGGATCACGGCGGGCTTGGTCGGGTCGATCTCGATCTTGCGCCGGATGCGCATGATCCTGAGATCGACGGCGCGGTCGAAGGCTTCGGCGTCGCGCGCATTGGCCAATTCCAACAGCCGCTCCCGCGACAACACCCGCTTCGGATTCGCTGCGAACACCTTCAACAGGCCGAACTCGGAGGCCGTCAGCGGATGCTCGTTGCCTTCGTCGTCGCGCAGCGCCTGGGCTTCGAGGTCGAGCCATTTGGTGCCGAACCGCACCAACTGCTCCTTCTCTGCCTTTGCCGGAGCAGCCTCGGGCGCGGCCGCTTTGGCCGGCGTGCTGCGACGAAGCACCGAGCGGATGCGCGCCATCAGCTCGCGCAGCTCGCAAGGCTTGGCGATATAGTCGTCGGCGCCGAGTTCGAGGCCGACGACGCGGTCGATCGGGCTCGCGGTCGCCGTCAGCATGATGACGGGGACGTTGATGCGGCTCTTCAGGTCGCGAATGATCGAAAGCCCGTCTTCCTCGGGCATGTTGAGGTCGAGCACGACGAGATCGGGCACGTTGGTCTCGATCTCGCGGCGCAGGCTTTTTCCGCCGTCGCACAGCGTGACGCTGAAACCGTGCATCTTGAGGTAATCACCGACCATCTCGCGGGCCGGTGGCTCGTCATCGACAATGAAGATGTGCGGGCTCTGGGTCATGTCGTCTCTGTCGCGGGCAGTGTAACCGTAAACGTCGATCCCTGTCCGGGGCCGGCGCTTTCCGCAGTCACATGGCCGCCATGCATGTCGATGATGCGTTTGACAATCGATAGGCCGAGGCCGGTCGAACTTTCCCCGGCCGTGGGCTTGGCCGAGAGCCGCTGGAACCGGCCGAACAGCCGGCCGAGATCCTCCGGCGAAAGGCCGGCGCCCTGGTCGGCGATGCGGATCACCGTGTCGCCGACCTCATGGGTGACGGCCACCGTGATCTTGCCGCCGATCGGCGAATATTTGATGGCGTTGCTGACGAGGTTGTCGATCGCCTCGCGGATCCGGTCGGCGTCGCACATGGTGACGAAATTCGGCGGCGCCGACACGGCGATGGACTGCTGCTTGTTGACCGCCGAAGGCAGGTTCGAATCGGTGACTTCGGCAACGAGGGCCGCGATATCGACCGGCTCGCGCCGGATCGTGATGTCGAAGGCGTCCGCCATCGCATCGGAAATCAGGTGATCAACCATCGAGGTCAGGCGCTTGGTGGCGTCGCGGATATGCTCGACCTGCGCGGTGACGTTCTCCTTGGGCGAGCCGGCGCCGATCAGCTCGGTCAGCATTTCGGTGCGGCCAAGGATCACGCCGAGCGGGTTTTTCAGATCGTGCGCGACGGTGCCGAGAATCTCGTTCTTGAAGCCGTTGGCGCGCTGCAGCCGCAGCCATTGCGCCGACAGCCGCCGGTTGGCCTGCATCAGCGCGCGGGTGCGCTGGGCGACGCGGTCCTCGAGCTGGGTGTTGGCCTCGTGCAGTTGCCGGTAGAGAATGACGTTGTCGAATGCGATCGACAGCCGGCTGGAGAAAATCTCGACCAGCGCGCGGTCGGTATCGGAGAGCTGGCGCTCGGCCTGCAACAGCACCACCACCTCGCGACCAGAGCCGGTGCGCAGGTAAAGCACGCTGCGGTGGTCGGCGAATTCGTTCTTGCGGCGCTGGAAGGCGGCTTCCACCATCTGCCGCAAATCCGGATCGAGCGCCTTGGAGCTTGTGGTGCCGATGAAGCGGCTGTAGCAGCCCGAACCCGCCAGCACCGAGAATTCGCTGCCAGGAGCGCCGTCGTCGCGCAACACCAGGATGCCGGCGCAGTCGACATTGAGCAGCGAAGCGAGCTGCGTCAGCACGCCTTCCGCAAGCCGCTGCATCGATTTGAAGTCGTAGAGCGTCGAGGCGGCGTCGATGATGATTTCAAGCCCGCGCCTGGTCTGCACCATGCGCTCGAGCTGCTGGTAGCTGCGCAGCGCAGCCGTGAGCGAGGTGAACAGCTTGTCGGCGGTGAGCTCCGTCTTGGCCTTGTAGTCGTTGATGTCGTACTGGACGATGACGCGGCGCTCGGGCGCTTGTCCCGGCTGGCCGGTGCGCAGGATGATGCGGACGGTTTCGTTCTTGAGCTCGTTGCGTATGTATTCGACGAGGTCCAGGCCCGCGACGTCGGTTTCCATGATGACGTCGAGCAGCACGGCCGCGACGTCGGGATTGTTGCGCATCAAGGTGCGGCCTTCGGCCGCGGAATAGGCCGACAGGATTTCGAGCGTCGCGCCGTGCAGATTGTAGTCGCTCAGCGCAAAGCGGGTGCCCTCGTGCACCGCGGCATCGTCGTCGATGACGGCGATCTTCCATTTGCGCGCGGACGAGTCCTCCGGAACGGTCCCGGTATCGTCGATCAGGTGGAGGACATCGTCCTGTTCGGCCATTGAGGAGTTCCGTCGGCTGCTGTCTGGTCTGTAATCGTGGGTTCGCCCCGGGCGACTTTAGGCATGATAATGCGGAAGGTGGTGCCTTGTCCCAGCCTTGACTCCAGCATCATCCGGCCGCCGAGCTGTTGAGTGACAAGATTATAGACGATATGCAAGCCCAGCCCGGTACCGCCTTCGTTGCGGCGCGTCGTAAAGAAGGGGTCGAACGCCTGCCGCTGCACGTCCGGCGTCATTCCGGCCCCGTTGTCGGCAAAAATGATCTCGATATCGTCGCTGCCGCGGGCCCGCGCCGAGATCGTGATCGCCCCGGACCGGCCGTCGGCAAAGGCATGATTGGCGGCGTTGAGGAAAAGATTGGTTAAAATCTGGCCGTAGGAGCCGGGATAGCCGTCGATGAAAAGCCCTTCCGGCACGTCCACCGACAGCGTGATCGCCGCCTTCTTCAGCACCGGTTTCAGGCTCGCGACGATCTGGTCGGTGGCCTCGCTGAGGTTGAATTGCCGGCGCTCGGCGAGCGAGCGGTCCACCGCCACCTGCTTGAACGACTGGATCAGCTCGCCGGCGCGGTGCAGGTTCGCCACCAATTGCCCTGCTGCGTCGCGCGAGGTCCTGACGAAGTCGTCGAGCTTGGAGCGGCGTAATGGCTCCGTCCGCAGTTCCTGCTCGAACATATCGGCGCGGCGCGCAAAGCTCGACGCCACCGTCAGGCTGATGCCGATCGGGTTGTTCACCTCGTGGGCGACGCCGGCGACCAGCCCGCCGAGCGCCGCCAGCCGCTCGGCGTCGATCAGGTTCTGCTGCGCGGTATTGAGTTCAAGCAGCGCGCTTTCGGCCCTCTCCTTCGAGGCGCGCAGTTCGTCCTCGGTCTTGCGCTTGGCGATGGCGTTCTCGCGGAATACGTCTACCGCGCGCGCCATGGCGCCGACCTCGTCCCTGGCGGTGGTACCCTGCACGCGGCGATCGTAATTGCCCGAGGTGATCGCATGCATCGCCGCCAGGATCTGCTGCAGCGGCAGGCGGATCGAGAGCGCGATCAGGACGCCGGCGGACAGGATAATGCCGAGGAACATCACGGCGATCGACAGCACGCGGCGCGAGATGGCCGATAGTGTCCTGTCGAACGTCTCCTGCGCCTTCTGCTCGCGCTGGCGCATCTTGACCGACAGCTCGTCGATGACGCCGATGGCCTCGGCCTGGCTGGCATCGATGGTATTGCGCAAGAGCTCGGTCCGGATCGTGAGCTGCTCGGTCAATTTGGCCATCCCTTCGCGCAGCGCCACGGTCCGCGCCTTCAGCCGCGTCAGCGCCATGCGCTGCAAATCATTGTCGGCGAGGTCGGCCATCGCGGGGATGGTGTTCTCGATCGTCTCGGTGTTCCTGCGGGCGTCCTCGGCGGAGGCCGAGGCGCGTGACAGATAATAGGCGTTGGTGGCGACCAGCATGGCCGTGAACGCCTCGCGTGATTTCCCGAGTGCCGGCCAGATCTGCGCATCGCGATGCCCGGTGGCGCCCTCGATGATCGAGTACAACCCGGCCATTTCCCGGGCCGGCCCCAGCACTTGCTGCTCATAGGTCTTGGTGATGGTGGCCTGCACGGCGCGCAATTCGCCGAAGCCGTTGAGGAAACGGTCGGTGACCTGTTCGAGCCGCTCGACCGATCCTGATAGCATGGGGTCGTTCGCGGCGCGCGTGGTGAGCGTGCCGAGAACCGCTTCCCGAAGCAGCAGGATCTCGGCGAACAGGTCGGGGCTCGGCTGGTTGATGTAGCGATGGATCAGGTTCTGCAGCCGGCTGGTTTCGCTTTCCAGCAGTGCCAGGATCTTGTCGGACTCCCGCACCTGCCGGACGTCGTCCCAGGCCGAACCCAGCACCTTGGCACCGTTCCAGATCAAAATGGCGAGCACCACGACGACGGCGGAGTTCAATCCCGCGATCGACAGGATGCGCCAGCGGATCGGCACCGCGCGCAGCCACTGGACGACGCGAAAACGGCCCCGCGCGGCGAAGGTCGCCGGCCGTTCCGCTGCTCGGTGCTGTTGCGGTGCGCCGGTCAAATCCGCTCCACTCTACGAAGGCGCCCGATCAATACCGGCGTCATCGTCCCGATCAATGCAACGTTGGTACGGTTGAGATCGGCCGCGCCGGTCCTGATATGTTCGAGGGCTTCCTTTTCCGCGCCGAGTCGGCGGGGATGGACCATTTCGATCGGATGCCTCTCGTTTTGGGGATCGGGGATACGAAACTCGCGCGCAAAAGCGCCCGTTGAGACCGCCGTAAGCAACGGCGCAACAACAAGCACGATGATCCGCGAAAGGTCGGCGCGGCGATACACAGCGACAAATCCCCTTAGAGATGGAGTCTGCGGCGGGGAGAAAAGGTTCAACATTTTTAGCAGAATTTACCGATGCTTGGCTATTGGCGGCTGGGCTGGCAGGCGGTATGCGGTGGGTAATCTTGATAATCTCGCTGCAATCTTAAATTGTGTTGTGCGCTGCGGCGATTTCGGGCGGACTAAAACCACAGCTTGAGGCATTTATGAGGTCGCAGCGAGCAGATACCATCGCCGGCGCGGCAGAGCAGGAAAATCACCAGTGAAATTGGCCTTGAGATTCTTGCAATTCGCGGCGCTCGCCGCCACGGCGCTTGCGTCTCCGGCACAGGCCGCCACCGAGATCATGTGGTGGCACGCGATGTCGGGGGAACTCGGCAAGCAGCTTGAAAAGCTGGCTGCCGATTTCAATGCGTCGCAGTCCGATTACCGGGTCGTGCCGACATACAAGGGCAACTACACCGAGACGGTGACGGCGGCGATCTTCGCATTCCGTTCGAGAAGCCAGCCCGCCATCGTTCAGGTCAACGAGATCGCGACCGCCACCATGATGGCGGCCAAGGGCGCGATCTATCCGGTGTTCGAATTGATGCGCGATCAGTCGGAGCCGTTCTCGCCTGAGGCGTATCTGCCGGCGGTGACCAGCTATTATTCCGATGTTGCCGGCAACATGCTGTCGTTCCCGTTCAATGTCTCGACGCCGATCCTTTACTACAACAAGGATCTGTTCCGCGCTGCGGGTCTCGATCCGGAGGTGGCGCCGAAGACCTGGGCCGAGGTCGGCGCTGCGGCGAAGCGTCTGCGCGCGGCCGGTTCGCCCTGCGGGCTCACCACATCCTGGCCCTCCTGGGTGCATGTCGAGAATTTTTCCGCATTCCACAATCTGCCGTTGGCGACCCGGGCCAATGGCTTTGGCGGGCTCGATGCGGAATTGACCTTCAACAATCCGGACGTGGTGCGGCACATCGCGCAACTCGCGGAATGGCAGGCGACGAAAGTTTTCGACTATGGCGGCCGCGGGCAATCGGCCGAGCCGCGTTTTCAGAAGGGCGAATGCGCCATCTTCATCGGCTCGTCCGGAACGCGCGCGGACATCAAGGCCAATTCCAGGTTCGAGGTTGGCTACGGCATGATCCCGCACCGGCCCGAAATCGCCGGCGCCCCGCAAAACTCCATCATCGGCGGCGCCACGCTATGGGTGCTGCGCGACCGGCCGCGCGGCGAATACACCGGCGTCGCGCGGTTCTTCGCCTATCTCTCGAAGCCGGAAGTGCAGGCCGCCTGGCACCAGAACACCGGCTATCTGCCGATCACCCGCGCCGCCTTCGACCTCACCCGCGCGCAGGGCTTCTACGATCGCGATCCCGGTGCGGCGATCGGAATCGAGCAGCTGACCTTCAAGCCGCCGACCGGGAATTCGAAGGGAATCCGGCTCGGGTCCTTTGTGCTGATCCGCGGCGTGATCGACGAAGAACTCGAGCAGGTTTTCCGCGGCAAGCAGTCCGCGCAGGCAGCCCTCGACCTCGCCGTCGAGCGCGGCAACCGCCTGCTGCGCCAGTTCGAACGGGCCAATCCGGACCGGTAGTTGTTGCGTAGCCCGGGTGAAGCGCAGCGTAACCCGGGATTCAGCCGCGGCCCCGGTCCCGGATTTCGCTTGCGCTCCATCCGGGCTACACACGGAGCCAATGGTGCCATCACTACCGACACTCACAGGCTACGCGCCCTTCCGCGCCTGGCGCGCCGATCCGGCGCAATGGCTGCCGATCGCGCGCGATATCGCCCGCGGCCACGGCCTGGCATGCGTGGCGCCGCATGTCTTCTCCACCGGTACCAATCTCGTCATTGCCCTCGACGAGCAACTCATCCTCAAAATTTTCCCGCCATTTCTTCGCGCCCAATTCGTCTCGGAACGTGGCGCGCTGGCGCAGCTTCATGGACGGCTTCGTGTCGCGATTCCCGAAATCGTCGTCGAAGGCGAGCGCGACGGATGGCCATATCTCGTCATCACGCGGCTATCGGGCGTGTTGGGCGCCGATGTCTGGCCATCGCTGCCGGAAACGGACAAGGAGCGTGTGCTTGCCGAGATTGGCGAAACCATCGCCGAGGTACAACGCGTTCCGGCAGGACCGCTCGGGCAGATCGAGCCGGGCTGGGACGTCTTCATGCGCCGACAGATCGAAGGGTGCCGCGCCCGGCACGCGCGTCTCGGATTGCCGCAGAAATTTCTCGACGGTCTGGACGAATTGCTGCGCGATGCGCGCTCGCTGGTTGCGCTGGACACGCCAGCCGTGATCCTGACCGGCGAATACATCCCGGAAAACTTCCTGCTGAGCCGCAGCGGTCCGGGTTGGCGGGTTGCAGGGCTCATCGATTTCGGCGACGTGATGACGGGCAGGCGCGAGTATGACCTGCTTGGCCCCAGCGCCTTCATGACTGCCGGCATGCCGCGGCGGGTGCGAAGCCTGTTCGAGGGTTTTGGATATTCACCCGCGGATATCACGCCCGAGCTGAAGCGGCGGCTGATGGCGCTGATGCTGCTGCATCGGGCTAGTGATCCGGTCAGGGCTTTCTCCATCGAGGGATGGCAGGAGAAGGCCGCGGACCTCCATAAATTGCAGGATTTGCGCTGGCCAATTTGAGCGGAGCACCGCAATGGTGCGCCTAAAATAACTGCTCATCTGTTGGGCAAATATACCTCTTTGTATGCAATCCACCAAGGTGCCGCATCCCCGGACATCATTCGCTTCGGATGCATTCGCTAGTAGCATCAATGAGTTGGCGTAAAAGTAAGCTTTCCTTTAACGGTTGGCACAAACCTTGCGATTCCAGTTCCAAAGCCGCTTTCCCTCAGGCGTTTGGAGCATCACCCATGAAGCGTCGCGATTTCCTGAAATCCGTCACCGGAGTTGCCGCGGGCGCGATGGTGCCGGCGCCGGCGATCTGGTCCGCGGCCAAGGCTGATGCGCGGTCGGAGACGCTGCTGATCGTCTCGGAAAGCGGCCCCAACAATCTCGACATTCACGGCGTCGGCACCAACGTGCCCGGCTACGAGGTGTCGTGGAATTGCTACGACCGCCTGATCAGCCACGAGATGAAGAGCGGTCCGGGCGGGGTGCCGTATTACGACCGCGACAAGTTCAAGCCTGAGCTCGCCGAGGACATGAAGGTCGGCGACATGTCGGTCACCTTCAAGCTGAAGAAGAACGCGAAATTCCACGACGGCGCGCTGGTCACGGCCAAGGACGTCAAGTGGTCGCTCGATCGCGCGGTGAGCGTCGGCGGTTTTCCGACGTTCCAGATGGGCGCGGGCTCCCTGACCAAGACCGAGCAGTTCGTCGTTGTCGACGACAACACGGTGCGGGTCGATTTCGCCAAGAAAGATCGCCTGACTCTGCCCGATCTCGCGGTCATCGTGCCGTGCATTGTCAATTCCGAACTGGTGAAGAAGAGCGCCACCGAGAAGGATCCGTGGGGTCTCGAATATACCAAGCAGCAGACCGCGGGCTCCGGCGCATACAAGGTGACGAAGTGGACCGCCGGCACTGAAGTCATCATGGAGCGCAACGACGCGTGGGTCGGCGGTCCCTTACCGAAGGTCAAGCGCGTGATCTGGCGCATGGTGCCGCAGGCCGGCAACCGCCGCGCACTGCTGGAACGCGGCGACGCCGATATCTCCTACGATCTGCCGAACAAGGATTTCGTCGAGCTGAAGGACAGCGGCAAGCTCAACATCGTCTCGGTGCCCTATTCCAACGGCGTCCAGTATATCGGCATGAACGTCAAGATACCGCCGTTCGACAACCCCAAGGTTCGCGAGGCGGTAGCCTGTGCGATCCCCTACCAGAAGATCATGGATGCGGTGCTGTTCGGCCTCGCAAAGCCGATGTTCGGCGCCGCTGCCAACAAGGCGACCGAGGTGGCGTGGCCGCAGCCGACCAAATACGTCACCGATATCGCCAGGGCCAAGGCATTGCTGGCGGAGGCCGGCCATCCCAACGGTTTCGAGACCACGCTGTCGTTCGACCTCGGCTTCGCCGGCGTCAACGAACCGCTCTGCGTGCTGGTGCAGGAGAGCCTTGCGCAAATCGGCATCAAGACCACCATCAACAAGATTCCCGGCGCCAACTGGCGCACCGAACTCAACAAGAAGGTGCTGCCGCTCTACACCAACGTGTTCTCCGGCTGGCTCGATTATCCCGAGTACTTCTTCATCTGGTGTTACGACGGCAAGAATTCGATCTTCAACACCATGAGCTACCAGTCGAAGGCGATGGACGAATTCATCCACGGCGCCGTCGACGCGGCGGCGGTCGGCAACACCAGCAAATACGACACCGACGTAAAGGGCTTTGTCGATCTCGCCTTCAAGGACATCCCGCGCATTCCGCTGTATCAGCCCTACGTCAACGTCGCGATGCAGAAGAATGTCTCGGGCTATCAATACTGGTTCCACCGAAGGCTGGATTATCGTGCGCTCGTGAAGGCATAAGAGGCGAGCACCATGCTGACCATGATCGGCAAGCGGCTGATGTTTGCGATCCCGTCGCTGATCGGCGTCGTGATCGTCACGTTCCTCCTGACGCGCGCGCTACCGGGCGACCCGGCCGCCTATTTCGCCGGGCCCGCGGCGGGCAAGGAAGCCATCGAGCAGATCCGCAAGAAACTCGGCCTCGACAAGCCGCTGATCGAGCAGTTCTTCCGCTACACCAACGATCTCGCCCATGGCGATTTCGGCAATTCGCTGACCACGGGCCAGCCGGTCGCGACCGAAATCCGCAACCGCCTGCCGGCGTCCGCCGAACTGACGCTGCTCGGCCTCGTCGTTTCGGTCATGATCGCGATCCCGCTCGGCGTACTGGCCGCGACGCGGCCGGGCTCCTGGATCGACCATCTCTGTCGCATCACCACGACCGCCGGCGTGTCGCTGCCGGTGTTCTTCACCGGGCTGGTGCTGGTCTATGTCTTCTATTTCAGGCTCGGCTGGTCGCCGGCGCCGCTCGGCCGGCTCGACGTGTTCTACAGCGCGCCACCCACCGTGACCGGTCTTTACCTGATCGACGCCCTGATCGCGCGCGATCTCGAAACGTTTCGTTCGGCGCTGAGCCAGTTGATCCTCCCGGCGGGGACGCTGGCGATCTTTTCGCTGGCGCCGATCGCGCGCATGACGCGGGCCTCGATGCTGGCGGTGCTGGCATCCGACTTCGTCCGCACCGCGCGCGCCAGCGGGCTGTCGCCGTCAACCGTGATCGTTACCTACGCGTTTCGCAACGCCATGCTGCCGGTCATCACCACGCTCAGCATGGTGTTCTCGTTCCTGCTGGGCGCCAACGTGCTGGTCGAAAAAGTTTTCGCCTGGCCGGGCATCGGCTCCTACGCCGTCGAAGCGCTGATCTCGTCGGATTTCGCCCCGGTGCAGGGCTTCGTGCTGACCATGGCGGTCATGTACGTGCTGCTCAACCTGGTCATCGACATTCTCTATGGCGTGATCGATCCGCGCGTCCGGCTTGAAGGGTGAGGTTGGAACATGAGTAGCGTTGCGCCTGCCGTTGAACCCATCGTACCCGCGCGTACCTCGGGCCTGACTGCGATGTTTGAGCACACCCGCTACGTGCTCGGCGAGAACCGCGTCACCGCGTTTGCCTTCGGCCTCCTGGTTGTCATCCTGTTCGCCGCGATCTTCGGCCCCTACATCGTGCCCTACGATCCGCTTGCCAGCGATACCGCCGCGGCGCTGAAGCCGCCATCGGCGGCGCACTGGTTCGGCACCGATCAATTGGGCCGCGACATCTTCAGCCGCGTCGTCGTCGCCACAAGGCTCGATACCTTCATCGCGGTCGCCTCCGTAGCGCTGGTGTTTCTGATGGGCGGACTTGCCGGCATCGCCGCCGGCTATTTCGGCGGCTGGACCGACCGCTTCGTCGGCCGCATCGCCGACACCATCATGGCGTTTCCGCTGTTCGTGCTGGCGATGGGCATCGTCGCGGCGCTTGGCAATACCGTGCAGAACATCATCATCGCCACCGCGATCGTGAACTTTCCGCTCTATGCCCGCGTCGCGCGCGCCGAGGCGAATGTGCGCCGCAATGCGGGTTTCGTGCAGGCGGCGCGGCTGTCGGGCAATGGCGAGATGCGGATTCTGCTGGTGCACATCCTGCCCAACATTATGCCGATCATGATCGTGCAGATGTCGCTGACCATGGGCTATGCGATCCTCAACGCCGCCGGGCTTTCCTTCATCGGGCTCGGCGTGCGGCCCCCGACGGCGGAATGGGGCATCATGGTCGCGGAAGGCGCGGGCTTCATGGTTTCGGGCGAATGGTGGATCGCGCTGTTCCCGGGGCTGGCGCTGATGATCGCGGTGTTCTGCTTCAATCTGCTCGGCGACGGCCTGCGCGACATCGTCGATCCGCAGCGGAGGACGTGATGGGCGCGGCGTTTCACATCCTCGTCATTGCCGGGCTTGACCCGGCAATCCATCGCGCGAAGCGCAGGTTTGACTCTTTGATGGATGCGCGGGTCAAGCCCGCGCATGACGATCTGAGAGTTGGGAGGCATCGATGACCGCGCAGCCCTTGCTCGACGTCCATGACCTCACCGTCGAATTCTCTACCCGGCGCGGCATCGTGAAAGCCGTGCAGCACGTCAACATCTCCGTGACCAAGGGCGAGACGCTCGGCATCGTCGGCGAATCCGGCTCCGGCAAGTCGGTGACTTCATATGCCGTGATGCGGATCCTCGACCGCGCCGGCCGGATCGCCGAGGGCTCGGTGGTGTTTTCCGGCATCGACGTCAAGGCCGCGACCGAAAACCAGATGCGCGATTTGCGCGGCCGCGAAATCTCGATGATTTTCCAGAATCCGCGCGCCGCCCTCAATCCGATCCGAAAAGTGGGCGACCAGATCGAGGACGTGTTGCGCCAGCACGTGCAGAGCGCGGCCAGCGACCGCGGCGAGAAGGCGATCGAGGCGCTGGAGCAGGTCAAGATCGCCCGACCCCGCGAGCGCTATCACGCCTATCCGTTCGAACTTTCGGGGGGCATGTGCCAGCGCGTCGTGATCGCGCTGGCGCTGGCCTGCAATCCGCAGCTTCTGATCGCCGACGAGCCGACCACCGGGCTTGACGTCACCACGCAGAAGGCGGTGATGGACCTGATCGTCGAACTCACCAAGCGCCGGAATATGTCGACCATCCTGATCACGCATGATCTCGGCCTTGCCGCCGCCTATTGCGATCGCGTGGTCGTCATGGAGAAGGGCCGGGTGGTGGAGACGGCGAAGTCGGCGGATATTTTTGCGAAGCCCGAGCACGCCTATACAAGAAAGCTGATGCGCGCGACGCCGAGGGTTGGCGTGTCGCTTCGGGATTTGTTGCCGGAGGAGGAGGCTCTTGCTTCAATCCCGCCCCGCTCTCCTTCCGTCACCCCCGGGCTTGACCCGGCCATCCATCTCTCTTTGCAAGACTCTTCAAAGGCGATGGCCCCCCGGGTCAAGCCCGGGGGTGACGAAGATTCAAAGCCGCTCCTCCTCGTCGAAAAGCTCGTCAAGGAATATCCACGCCAGGGCGCGACCGCGGTGCTGTCAAAACTGTTCTCCCGCAAGCCGCCGGTCGAGGCGGAAGTGTTCCGCGCGGTCGATGGCATCAGTTTCACCGTCGGTCACGGTGAAAGCGTTGGCCTCGTCGGTGAATCCGGCTGCGGCAAGTCGACGACGTCGATGATGGTGATGCGTTTGTTGGACCAGACTTCCGGCCGCATCCTGTTCGATGGCGAGGAGATCGGCGCGATTCTGCCGCAAGCGTTTGCGCGGCTGCCGCTGCGCAAGAGCATCCAGATGGTGTTCCAGGACCCGACCGACAGCCTCAACCCGCGTTTCACCGCTGCACGCGCCATCGCCGACCCGATCATGCAGCTCGGCGACATCAGGGGACGCGACGCGCTGCGCGCCCGTTGCGAGAAGCTTGCCGGCCTGGTCGGCCTGCCCGTCAACCTGCTCGATCGCTTTCCGCACCAATTATCCGGCGGCCAGAAGGCCCGCGTCGGCATCGCACGCGCGATTGCGCTGCATCCCAAACTCGTGATCCTCGATGAGCCGACGGCGGCGCTCGACGTCTCTGTTCAGGCCGTCGTGCTCAATCTGCTGCAGGATCTCAAGCAATCGATGGGTATGAGCTATTTGTTCGTGTCGCATGATCTGAATGTGGTGCGTTTGCTGTGCGACCGTGTCATCGTGATGCGTGCGGGACGAATCGTCGAGCAAGGTTTATCCGAGCGGGTGCTCGGCGATCCGCAGGATGCCTATACAAAGGAATTGCTGACGGCGATCCCGCATCCGCCGTTGCCGGTTCACTAGAAACTTGAGTGGGAACGAAATGGCTGCCGAACCCCTGGACAATTACATCGATGCCGTCGCCAAGGCGCTGGCGCTGCCGGTCGAGGAAGCCTGGCGTCCCGCGGTGCGGGCGAACCTCGAAGTGTCGCTGAGGCTGGCGCGGCTGGTCGATGAATTCCCGCTGCCGGACGAAACCGAGCCGGCCAGTGTCTACAGCCTGACAGTGCCATGACCGTGAACACCGACGAGTTGTCAGCACAGCAAATCGCGCAGGCCGTAGCTGACCGCAAGCTTTCTGCGCTCGCTGCGACTGAAGCCGCCCTGGCGCGGATCGCCAAACACGATCCCGTGCTAAACTCTTTCACCGACGTCACCGCCGAACGCGCGCGTGCAAAAGCCCGCGCGGTCGACGCCGTGATCGCCACGGGACAGAAGGTGGGACCGCTCGCCGGTGTGCCGTTCGCAGTGAAGAACCTCTTCGACGTAGAAGGCCTTTCCACCCGCGCCGGATCGAAGATCAACCGCGATCTCGCTCCGTCGCCGCGCGACGCCACGCTGATCGAGCGCATGGAGGCGGCTGGCGCCGTGCTGGTCGGCGCGCTCAACATGGGCGAATACGCCTACGATTTTACGGGCGAGAATGTGCACGACGGCCCGTCGCGCAATCCGCATGATCCGACGCGGATGACCGGCGGCTCCTCCGGCGGCTCGGGCAGCGCGGTCGGCGGTGCGCTGGTTCCGATCGCGTTGGGATCCGACACCAACGGATCGATCCGGGTGCCGTCGTCATTCTGCGGCATCTTTGGACTGAAGCCGACCTACGGCCGGCTGTCGCGCGCGCGATCGTTTCCCTTTGTCGCAAGCCTTGATCATCTCGGCCCGTTCGCGCGCAATGTCGGCGATCTCGCGCTGGCCTATGACGCCATGCAGGGGCCTGATGCCGATGACGCCGCGTGCACCACGCGACCGGTTGAGCCGGTGACGCCGCTGCTGGCGCAAGGTATCTCCGGCCTGCGGGTTGCTGTGGCCGGCGGCTATTTCCAGAAGAACGTCTTTCCCGAAGCGGTCGAGGCCGTGTCGCGTGTCGCGAAAGCGCTCGATGCCACCACAACGATCGAAATTCCCGAGGCCGCCCGCGCCCGCGCCGCGGCTTACGTGATCACAACGACCGAGGGCGCTTCGCTGCATCTCGATCGCCTGCGCAAGCGTCCGAACGATTTCGATCCGGCGGTGCGCGACCGCCTGATCGCCGGCGCCATGGTTCCGGCGCCGCTGGTCGATCGCGCCCAAAAATTCCGCCGCTGGTATCGCGCAAAGGTGCTGGAGCTGTTCAGGTCGGTCGACGTGATTATCGCACCGGCCACGCCCTGCACCGCGCCCAAGCTGGGTCAGATGAATTTCGTGCTCGATGGCGTCGAACTGCCGGTGCGCGCCAATATCGGCATCCACACCCAGCCGATTTCGTTCATCGGCCTGCCCGTGGTTGCGGTGCCGGTGCCGCTGGAGCCGATGCCGATCGGCGTGCAGATCATCGCAGCACCGTGGCGGGAGGATATCGCGTTGCGGGTTGCGCAAGCGCTGGAGCGGATGGGTGTCGCGGCCGCGCCGCCGCCGAGAGGATTGTAGCGATGGAGATCGATCTTCCCGACGTGCTGGCCGAAGTGACCGCGCAATTCGCGCGCTATGAAAAGGCGCTGGTGTCGAACGACGTGGCCGTGCTCGACGAACTGTTCCGCAACGATCCCCGCACGCTGCGCTATGGCATTGGTGAAAATCTCTACGGCTATGATGCGATCATGGCGTTCCGCGCCGGGCGCTCGCCGGTCGGGCTGATGCGTCGGACCGACAGGACCGTGATCACGACCTATGGGCGGGATACTGCTGTCGCCTCGACGCTGTTCTATCGCGATGGCGCACCGGGCCGGGTAGGGCGGCAGATGCAGACCTGGATACGGTTTCCGGAAGGGTGGAAGATCGTCGCCGCGCACGTCAGCATCATCGATGAGCTGAAGGATCAAGCGACATGAGCCTGGATGATCCTGCCGCCCGCGCAGCGCAGTCCGGCGCAGAATCCGGGACGGTGGTTCGCCGCGTCGATCGCCCGTCGGCGCCACACGACAAGGTCACGCGCGCGGAGGAACTGCGGCTGCAGCTTGCCGACGAGATCGTGCGTGGCGTGCTGCCGCCCGGTTCGGCGCTCGACGAGACCGATATCGCGCGGCGGTTTTCGGTGTCGCGCACGCCGGTCCGCGAAGCGCTGCGGCAACTGGTGGCGAGCGGTCTGGTCGAAGCCCGCGCCCATCGCGGCGCCGTGGTGGCGCAGCCTTCGCTCGACCGCTTGACCGAAATGTTCGAGGCGATGGCGGAACTGGAAGCGCTGTGCGCCGGGCTGGCCGCCGAACGTATGCCGCCGGCCGATCGCCAGAAGCTGGAAGCGATCCATGAGGAATTGCGGGTCCTGAGCCATGCCGGCAATCCCGAGCGCTTTCACGAAGTCAACGAGCGCTTTCACAACGCGATCTATGCCGGCTCGCAGAACGGCTACATCGCCGAGATGACACTGGCGACGCGGGTGCGGGTGCAGCCGTTCCGCCGCGCCCAGTTCCGCAATCTCGGGCGGCTGGCGAAATCGCACGCCGAACACGACCGCGTCGTGGTAGCGATCATGCGCGGCGACAAGGCGGGTGCTGCGGCTGCGATGCGCGCGCATATCGAACTGGTGCGCGGGGAATATGAGCTCTACGCGGTGTCGCTGTAGGAATTCTCGCCTTGCGTTCCCCGGACGCAGCGCAGCACGAAGTGATGCGCTGCTGAGCCGGGGCCCAGAGATGGGTCCCGGCTCTGCGAAGCGTCACTTCGTGCCGCATCGCGTCCGGGACACGGTGGAGGCTCACACCCCCGCCTTTTCCGCCATGAACGCGCGCCAGCCGCCGTAAGCCGAAATATCACGAGCGCCTTCGATCGCCACGAGTTCGACGACAAAACCCTTCACGCCGCGCCCATCTTCCAGCCGTATCGTGCCGATCCCGAGCGGCGGCGGGATCGCGGCGACGAAATTGCCGAACGCTGCCGCCGACAATGCCCATAGCTCCAGCTCGATCGAATGTCCCGCGCCGGCGTCCACGCGCAGCATGCCGGGCTTCGGCGGCGTGGTGTCGAGCGCATAGAGCTTGTAGTCCGGCGCGGTCGTTGTCGCCTCGATCAGGCGTCCGCCGAGCGTCTGCAGTTCGCCGTTGAGCGCCATGCCGGAGAGATGCGCGCCGACCACGGCGATGGCGATTTCGTCGCCGACGACCGCTGCCGGTAACGGAGCGAGCACGGGCTGCGTCAGGCCCTTGGCTCCCATCTTCAGTTTGGTATCGGCGTGAAACACCCGGCCAATGCTGGCGAGCGCTGCGTCGCGGCCCGCAGGCGCCAGCAGCGTGATGCCGAACGGGACGCCGTCGGCGCGCATCGCGGCCGGCAATGCGAGGCCGCAGAGATCGAGCAGATTGACAAAATTGGTATAGGTGCCGAGCCTGGAGTTGAACTCGATCGGATTGGCCAGCACCTGCGCGGTCGAATAGGCGGTCGGCGCCGTCGGCAGCACCATCGCGTCGAAATTGGCGAAGCTGCGCTCGGCGACGCGGCGCAGTGCCTGCAGCCGATAGAGCGAGGCGAATGTGTCGGCTGCGGTCAGCCGCGCGCCGGCGGCCGTAATCTCGCGCGTCACCGGATGGATCGAATCCGGTGAGGATGCCAGCAGGTCGCGGATGACAAGATAACGTTCGGCGACCCACGGGCCCTCGTAGAGCAGCCGCGCGGTCTCATAAAACGGCTCCAGATCGAATTCGACCAGCGTAGCGCCAAGCGCTGTCCAGCGTTCACGCGCCTCGCCATAGGCCTTCTCCGCGGCGCGGTCGCCGAAGAAGATCAATTGGCCGTTGCGCGGCACGCCGAGCCGGAGTTTTTCGGGAAAGGCGGACATCTTCTCCAGCGGCCGGTCGCGCGAGAACGGATCGGCGCGATCGGGTCCCGCCATCGCCGCCAGCGCGGTCATCGCGTCGTCGACGGTGAGCGAGAACACCGAAATGCAGTCCAGCGTCCGGCACGCCGGCACCAGCCCGGCGTTGGAGATCAGCCCGAGGCTCGGCTTCAGCCCGACGATGTTGTTGAGCATCGCCGGCACGCGGCCTGAACCCGCGGTGTCGGTGCCGAGTGCCAGCGGCACCAGGCCGGCGGAAACCGCGACCGCCGATCCCGAGCTCGATCCGCCCGGAATCAAATCAGCGCGGATCGGATTGACGGGGATGCCGTAGGGCGAGCGGACCCCGACCAGGCCGGTCGCGAACTGGTCGAGATTGGTCTTGCCGATGATGATGGCGCCGGCCGCCCGCAGCTTTGCAACCGCCGTCGAATCCTGCGCGGGCGAATAGGAGAATGCCGGGCAGGCCGCCGTGGTCGTCATGCCCTGCGCGTCGATATTGTCCTTGATGGCAACCGGCACGCCGTACAGGGGAAGCGACGCCGCGTCCTTCGAGGCGAGCGCTTCGGCGTCCGCCAGTGCGTCCTTCTCGTCGCGCAGGCTGATGAATACGGCGGGATCGTTATGGGCGCGGATGCGCTGATAGCTGCGCGCTATCGTTTGCGCTGGGGTCATGGTCGCGGCGCGATGCGCGGCGACGATGGCGGCAACGGTTTCAGGCGCATCAGACCCCATGGCGGGCAAAACTCCAGCGAGCGAAGGTTACCGGGAATGAAGCAAGCGATGTGCCATTGTGTACAATGGTTGGATGGAGGCGACCATGAAAGATAGGTTCGTAGTATCAGGTATTTAGGATGCGAGCGTGCCCGCTCTGCGGGCCTGGCGCGGCCGAGCGATTGCATAAAATTTAGGCGAAAAGACCCATGGCGAGGCGACGGCTGCGATCAGGTGAACGCGGAAAGGATTTGCAGAAGCCGCTCCCGGTTTTCCTTGCCGATTTTATCGGCCACATGGCGCTCATGTTCGGCGGCGAGCCGCCTGAACTGTGCCAGCGCGGTCCTGCCGCGCGCGGTCAGGTGCAAGGCGTGGGAGCGCCGGTCGGTGGCCGACCTGAGGCGGCTGACCAGTTCCCGCTGTTCGAGACTGTCCAACAGATGCACCAGCCTGGCGCGCTCGATCCCGAGCCGCTTGGCCACCGCCATCTGGCTCAGCCCCGGGTTGGCGCCGATCACGGTCATCACCGAATACTGCGTCGGGCGGATGTCGACGGCGGCCAGCGTGCGGATGAAATCCTGAAAAATCCAGATCTGGAAGCGCCGCACCGCATAACCGGCGTGGCCCGCCAGCGCATCGAGGCCGATGTCGAGATCGCCGGCATCGGGGCGCGAACCGCCGTTGACGGTCCGCCTCCGGCCGCGAGGCACCGGCGTCTCTGCTCGCGATTTGGCTGCCCGGTTCGACACGTGGATGCTCTCCGTCGTCGTGTTCCTTCTAACGCGTCGCGGGCCCAAGGGGAAGATTGTTGTTGACGACAACAATTGTTGTGCTCAACATTAGGGCCAAGCAGCCCTTTGAGCTGCAGGCCGGCACGACGCACGGCAATCCCGAACGGTTCGGGTGAGGAGGAAACCCATGACCATCGCCGCCACCAGCGGTGACCTGTTCGCGACGCCCGCGATTGTCGCCGACCGCCGCGCCGACGGCAGCATTTTGGTGAAGTCGACCGTGCCGCTACAGCCGGGTACGCGTTGCATCGGCGACTGGCTGGAGCATTGGGCGCGGCAGGCGCCGGACCGGATCTTTCTTGCGGATCGCGCCGCCGCTGATGCGCCGTGGTCAACCGTCACCTACAAGGCCGCGTTGAAGCAGGTGCGCGCGAGCGCCGCGTGGATACTCGCACAAGCCCTGAGCGCAGAGCGGCCGCTGGTGATCCTGTCCGACAACAGCGTCGAGCATGCGCTGTTCGCGCTCGCGGCCCAGCACGTGGGCGTGCCATCGGCCGCCATCTCGCCGGCCTATTCGCTGATGTCGAAAGACTTCGACAAGCTCAGGAGCATGGTCGAACTGCTCGGGCCCGGCGCGATCTATGTTTCCGCCACAAAACCATTCGCGGCGGCGCTGGCGGCGATCCAGCCGTTGCATTCGGCCGCGATCGTCAGCGGCAGCGCCGGGGACACCGACGCCATCTCGTTTCGCAACATCGCGGCCACGCCGGAAACGCCTGATGTCGAAAAGGCATTTGGCGCGATCACGCCCGATACGATCGCAAAATTCCTGTTCACGTCAGGCTCGACCGGCACGCCAAAGGCCGTCATCAACACCCAGCGCATGCTGACTTCGAGCCAGCAGGCCAAGGCGCAGACCTGGACGTTCCTCGGAGATATCGGCGAGAAGCTCGTAATCCTCGACTGGCTGCCGTGGAGCCACACCTTCGGCGCCAACCACAATTTCAATCTGGTGCTGCGCAACGGCGGCACGCTCTATGTCGACGGCGGAAAGCCGGCGCCCGGGCTGTTTGCGACGTCGCTCGCCAATCTGCGCAGCGTGATGCCGACGGTCTATTTCAACGTGCCGCGCGGTTTTGATATGCTGATCGCAGCGCTGCGCGGCGATGACGAGTTGCGGCAGAAATTCTTCGGCGAAGTGAAGTTCGCGTTCTACGCCGGCGCTGCGCTACCGCAAAATCTCTGGGATGCGCTGGAAGAGCTCTCGATCAAGACCGTCGGCCGCGCGATGCCGATGGTGTCGGCCTGGGGCTCGACCGAGACGTCGCCTTTGGCGACGGACTGCCATTTCCAGGCTAAACGCTCCGGCAATATCGGCGTGCCGATCCCGGGGACCGAGTTGAAGCTGGTGCCGTCGGGCGACAAGCTGGAGGTGCGTGTGCGCGGCCCGAACGTTACGCCCGGCTACTGGAAGGCGCCGGAATTGACCGCGCAGGCGTTCGACGATGAAGGTTTCTATCTGATCGGCGATGCCGTGACCTTTGCCGATCCGACGCATCCCGAACTAGGGCTGTTCTTCGACGGCCGCGTCGCCGAAGACTTCAAGCTCAATTCTGGCACCTGGGTCAGTGTCGGTACCCTGCGTGTCGCGGGCATCGCCGCGCTGGCACCGCTGGCGCAGGACATCGTCGTCACCGGCCATGACGGCGACGAGGTCCGTTTTCTCGTGTTTCCGAACATCGCGGCCTGCCGGGCGCATGCCGGTCTGCCCGACAGCGCCGACGCGAACGACGTGATTGGCCATGACAAGGTCCGCAGTGCGGTCGCGCTGGGCCTTGCAAGACTGAAGGCGCAGAGCGGCCACTCGTCCGGTCACGCCACGCGTGCATTGCTGCTGGCGGAGCCGGCCTCGGTCGACGGCGGCGAGATCACCGACAAGGGCTACATCAACCAGCGCGCGGTGCTGACACGGCGCGCGGGCGCGGTGGCAACGCTGGACGACGATTCGTCGGCCGAATGGATCGGCTGCGCCGGCTGAACCTAAATGGGTTCATCGCTCTCATTTTGGATTATCCAGTTGAGATTGAAACTCTGTTTAGCTTTGAACAGGTCCAAACTCATCAGCTTATAAGTACGCCTACTAGGCGGTTTGTTAGGGTGCCCATATACAATTGAGTATTCCACACTACCGATTCCCCTGCTGTCAAACGCTGCATACTGCTTCTTAGAAAAACCTGAACCTGGGAATAAAGTAACCTCGCCATCTTTGGGAATGATGGCAGTCATTCCATGGGATTTGACGACGTTACCAAACATTACGACGTCAAATCTCTCAATTAAGAATTTCACCGGAGCGCCCGAGGCATTTCTCAAGACTAGCCGAGTCTCGAGGGTGTTTTGTGTGTTTCGTAAATCCAAACTTGGCTGCACTCGCTCCAGTGCAAGACCATGCGCATATTCAATTTCGCTCTCGTTTTCTTTCGCGTTGCTTGTGGTCGCCGCTCCGCGCTGGTCTTTTCGCCTAATCCAATTGAAGCAAAACCCAACGGCCACTCCGCACATGAACCCAACAAAAATTAGATAATTTGGGTTTGCGCCAAGACTGATGATCCAATCCACAGCGCTCTCGAACTTTGCGCTTGGACGTTCATAGAACCCCTTTTCTTTGGCCCATTCCGAAAAAAAACTGCCGACGACCGGAACGATCACAGCGGCAGTCAATCCGGCCCCAATGAGCTTAGGTAGGCGGAGCATTGAAAATATCTCTTTTACTTGGACCGAGAATAAACAACAAAGCTGTTTCCCTCGACCGCTAAGGCAGGTGAATGGCGCCGCCGGGTGCCGGGAAGAGACTCGTTACAGTCGTGACGATATTCCAACTTTGTTGTAGCGGAAACTACTCTTTGAATCTTCCGTGCATCGCGCAGCTCATCGATAGGGCAGCTCACTGCCGCGCCGTGTGGGTGAATACGGATGCGAGAGACGGCGACCGGGGCTCAGCGCAGCTGCTTGTCCAGTCACGGCGCCGAGATTCTCGGGCAGCCGCGCGTAGTAGGTCGATCAGAATTTGCCGTCCTTCTATAGGTGGGCAGCAGCCGTCGTTCGCGCGCGGGCGCGGTGGCAACGCTGGACGATGATGCGTCGGCCGAATGGATCGGCTTCGCCGGCTGAGACCTGCCTGCGCCTCAAAATCCGTTCTTGTGCGCTTCGACCAGCCGCACCAGCATCTGGAGAAAGGCGGCCTGTTCGGGCTTGCTGAGCGCGGAAAGCGTCTGCGCGTTGAAACGCTCGCCGAGCCGGCTGGCCTCGTCGGCGCGCCTCTCGCCCGCCGCGCTGAGGCTGAGTTCGACCGCCCGCCGGTCCCGCACGGACCGCTTGCGCTTGAGAATGCCGGTCTCCTCCATCCGCGACAGGATCTTCACCAAATTGGGCAATTGCATTTTCAGCACGGCGGCAAGCTCGCTCTGCGTCACCGTCTTGTTGTCGCGGACGGTGACGAGGATGGCGTATTCGAGCGGCGAAAGTTTTAGCGCTTCGAAATAGGGATAAAACGCCTCGAAATTCTGCAACTGCAGGATCCGGATCATGAATCCCGGGGTCTGCTGGAGCGCGGTGAGGTCCAGCTCCCGATCCGCCTCGGCCGGTCTGGTTGCCCCGTTGCCCTTGCGCGTCGAAACTTTGGCGATTCTTCCCATGGCAATAGCTCGCACGCCATCACATGAATTGACAATCCTCAAAATGCTTATAAGTTATAAGCAATTTCGAAGTGGTCCCGAAGGCCGCCTTTTCCATCCAGGAGGGAACGATGCGACAGTTTTTTCGCACAGCAATGCTCGTTGCCGCGCTCGGCGGCATATTCGCCAGTAGCGCCCAAGGCCAAGCTCAAGCCCAGGACCGCGTCCGGATCGGCGTGCTTAACGACCAGTCGGGCGTGTTTTCGACCTATCAGGGCGTAGGCTCGGTCATTTCAGCGCAAATGGCGGTGGAAGATTACGGCGGCAAGGCCGCCGGCAAGCCCGTCGACGTCATTACCGCCGATCACCAGAACAAGACCGACACAGGCGTCGGCATCGCGCGGCGCTGGTACGACACCGAAAACATCGACGCCATCTTCGATCTGCCGAATTCCGCGATCGCGCTCGCGGTCGCCAACATGAGCGAACAGAAGAACAAGGTCTTCATCGGCTCGGGCGCCGGCACGGCGCTTCTCACCGGCGAGAAATGCACGCCGAATACCGTGCACTGGACCTACGACACCTATGCCTATGGCCGCGGCCTCGGCAAAGCCGTGGTGGCACAGGGAGGCAAGAAATGGTTCTTCCTGACCGCCGATTACGCCTTCGGCCATGATCTGGAGAAGCAGGCCGCCGAGGGCGTCAAGGCGTCCGGCGGCGAAGTGCTCGGCGCCGTGCGGCACCCGCTCGGCACGGCTGACTACGCCTCGTTCCTGCTGCAGGCGCAGGCCTCGGGCGCCGATATCGTCGGCGTGGCGAATGCCGGCGATGACACCATCACCTCGATCAAGCAGGCGGCGGAATTTGGATTGACCCGGAAGCAGAAGCTGGTCGGGTTGATCCTCGGCATGAACGGCATTCCCGCGCTCGGCCTGAAGGCCGCGCAGGGCGCGCAGATCATGAATCCGTTCTACTGGGATTTGAACGATGGCACGCGCGCCTTCGCCAAGCGGTTCGCCGAACGCCATCCGCAGAAGAATTATCCGAACGACATGCAGGCCGGCGTTTATGCCGCCGTGCTGCATTATCTGAAGGCCGTCGACAAGACAGGCGGCGCCGTCGACGGCAAGGCCGTGGTGTCAGCGATGAAGGCGATGCCGACCGACGATCCGCTGTTCGGCAAGGGAACCATCCGCAGCGACGGGCGCAAGATTCACCCGTTCTATCTGCTCGAGGTCAAGAAGCCGGAAGAATCCTCGTCGAAATGGGACCTGTTGAAGGTCGTTGCAACGATCCCGGGAGATCAGGCGTTTCGTCCCGAGAGCGAGGGCAACTGCCCGCTGGTCAAGAAATGAACTGACTGAGGGCGGTCGGCGGGAACCGGCCGCCCTCCAAAGCGGCTATCGAGGCATGCGGTATATGTTGCCAAGGCAACTAATTTGTGCGAGCGTGCGTGTTGTCGCAAGACGGCCGATCGCAGAGCACAGAGATTGCCGGGCCGCGCAGGGAGAAACGGATGTTCGGGCGTGTCGGCTCGTCACGACACAGTGCGGTACGGCGTACGCAGCGCGATGGCGGCGGCGTCATTCAGCGCGGCGCGGCCAGCGCGTTCCGCTCAGTCCCGGTCGTCGACTTCGCCCGCGCCTTTCACGGCGTCGAGATTGCCGTGTACCCGCAGCAGCAGCCCAATCAGGGTCTCGCGTTCCGGCTTGCTCAGGCAGGACAGCAGGCGGCGTTCGCGTTCGAGCGCGACCGCGATGACCTGGTCGTGGGTGGTAAATCCCTTCGCGGTCAGCGAGATCGAATGGGTGCGCCCGTCCTGCCGGTCGGCCCTGATGCTGACCAGCCCGCGCTCCTCCATTCCTGCCAAGGTCCGGCTGACCGGTCCCTTGTCGAAACCGATCACGTGGCAGATGCGGGCCGCCGAAATTTCCGGCTCGATCGCAAGCAGCGACAGGATCCGCCATTCCGTGACGTTGACCCCAAAGCGCTTCTGATAGACCACCGTCGCGCTGCGCGACAATTTATTGGCAATGAAGGTGATGAGCGCCGGAACGTAACGGTCGAGGTCGAGCACCTGTTCGGCCCGTCCGCTCCTGCCTGCCGCGCCCGCGCGGGGGGCGCGCGCCTGTCTGTTCCTGTTCATGCTCTTCCGAAACTGCTCCAGCGTTCCAGACATAGAGACAGCGTGCACCGCTCTGCAAGAACATTATGCAGGAGACCCACATGAGCGCGACCTCCCGGATAGACCATGCAACCTCGGCGCAGGGCGCGCCGGCCGGCGTACCAAACCTGGACGAGGATCCGTTCTCGACCGAGTTTTTCGAGGATCCGCACCCGATCCACCAAGTCCTTCGCGAGGCTGGGCCGCTGGTATGGCTCGGCAAATGGGGCGTCTACGGCGTCGCGCGCTATGCCGAAGTGCATGCCGTTCTCAACGATCCCCTGACGTTCTGTTCGAGCCGCGGCGTGGGTCTGAGCGATTTCGCCAAGGAAAAGCCGTGGCGTCCGCAAAGCATCATCCTCGAGGCGGATCCGCCGGCGCACACCAGGACGCGCGCCGTGCTGAGCAACGTGCTGTCGCCGACTGCGATGAAAGGGGTCCGCGAACATTTCACGGCGATGGCCGCCGCCAAGGTCGACGAGTTGCTGGCGCGCGGCAGTTTCGACGCGGTTGCTGATCTCGCGGAAGCCTATCCGCTCTCGGTGTTTCCCGATGCGATGGGCTTGAAGCAGGAAGGGCGGGAGAACTTGCTGCCCTATGCGAGCCTGGTGTTCAACTCCTTCGGGCCGCCGAACCAGTTGCGCCAGGAGGCGATCGATCGCTCGGCGCCGCACCAGGCCTATGTTGCCGCGCAATGCCAGCGCGAAAATCTCGCGCCCGGCGGTTTTGGCGCCTGTGTCCATGCCCGCGCCGATGCGGGTGACATCACGGCGGAAGAGGCGCCGCTATTGGTGCGCTCGCTGCTTTCGGCAGGCCTCGACACCACCGTCAACGGCATCGGCGCCGCGGTCTATTGCCTGGCGCGCTTCCCCGATCAGCTCGCGCGGCTGCGCAGCGATCCGACCTTGGCGCGCAATGCGTTCGAGGAGGCGATCCGCTACGAAAGCCCGGTGCAGACCTTCTTCCGCACCACGACGCGGGAAGTTGAACTCGCGGGCCATCGCATCGGTGAAGGCGAGAAGGTTCTGATGTTCCTTGGCGCCGCCAACCGCGATCCGCGCCGCTGGGAGAATCCTGACAGCTACGACGTGACCCGCCGCACCTCCGGCCATGTCGGTTTTGGCTCGGGCATCCATATGTGCGTCGGCCAGCTTCTGGCGCGCGTGGAAGGCGAGGTGATGCTGGCGGCGATCGCACGCAAGGTTGGTTCAATCGAGATCACCGGCCCGGTGAAGCGCCGCTACAACAACACACTGCGCGGCCTCGAAAGTCTCCCCATCACCATCTCTCCGGCCTGACGGACCGCAAATGCCAAGCATCACCTTCATCCATTCCGACGGAAGCCGGCAGCCCATCGAGGTGAGCGTGGGCGAAAGCGCGATGCAGGCGGCGACGCGGCAGGACATCAATGGAATTCTCGCCGAATGCGGCGGCAACGCCATGTGCGCCACCTGCCATGTCTATGTCGACGAGGACTGGCTCGCCCGTCTGCCGGCCATGGGCGGCGATGAGGACGCGCTGCTGGACGGCGCCGCCGCTGAACGGCGGGCCAACAGCCGCCTATCCTGCCAGATCGAGTTCGCAGCCGATCTCGACGGTTTGGTCCTCAGCCTGCCGGACCGGCAATTGTGACGACGCCATCGCCCGATATCGCGCAGTGAAGTCAAACCCGGCGAAGTCCGGGATCTCAAGATCAAATTCCAAAGGGAGAAAACAATGAAGGGTTACAGGTTCGGTCTGGCGCTTGTCTTGTCTTGCGCGACGTGGGGCGCGGCGCGCGCGGAGATTTCGGACAATGTCGTGCGCGTCGGCGTGCTCAACGACATTTCCGGCATCTTCCAGGACACCAACGGCATGGGTTCGGTGGAGGCCGCGCGGATGGCGGCGGAAGATTTCAACGGCGGCGGCAAAGGTATCAAGGTCGAGATCGTCTACGCCGATCACCAGAACAAGGCCGACGTGGGATCCGCGATCGTCCGCAAATGGCTCGATGTCGACGGCGTCGACGCCGTGGTCGACGTGCCGAACTCGGCGGTCGGCCTCACCATCAATTCGCTGCTCCGCGACAGCCGCATGACGTTTCTCGCGTCATCGACCGCCAGCTCCGACCTGACCGGCAAGGCCTGTTCGCCCAACACCATCCAGTGGGTCAACGACGCTTGGGCGACCGGCAACTCCACGGCGGCGGCGATGATGGCGCGCGGCGGCAAGGAATGGTACTTCATCACGGTGAATTTTGCCCTTGGCCAGGGCATCGAGGCCGAGGCCACCAACTACATCGAAAAGCACGGCGGCAAGGTGCTGGGCTCGGCCAAGCATCCGCTCAACACGGCGGATTTTGCTTCGCTTCTGCTGCAGGCGCAGAATTCGAAGGCCAAGGTGATCGGGCTCGCCAATGCCGGCGGCGACACCGTCAACGCGGTGAAGCAGGCGGCCGAGTTCGGTCTTCAGCAAAGCGGTCAGACCATGGTGGCGTTTTTGCTGTTCATCAACGACGTCCACGGCATGGGGCTGAGGGTAGGCCAAGGCCTGCAGCTGTTCGAGGCGTTCTACTGGGACATGGACGACGACACCCGCGCGTTTGCAAAGCGCTTTGCGGCGCGGCCGGGCGTGAACGGCAAGATGCCGAGCGGCAACCAGGCCGGCGTCTATGCTTCCACGCTGGCCTATCTCAACGCGGTGGCGGCGACCGGCAGCGACCACGCCAAGGATGCGGTGCCGCAGATGAAGAAGTTCAAGGGCAAGGACAAACTGTTCGGCGACGTCACCATCCGCCAGGACGGCCGCGTCATTCACCCGATGTATCTGTTCGAAGTGAAGAAGCCGGAAGAGTCGAAATATCCTTATGATTACTACAAGCTGGTTTCGACGATTCCAGCCGACCAGGCGTTCCGCCCGCTCGCGGATGGTGGCTGCTCGCTGGTGAAGTGAGGCTCTGCTGCGCCCTCTCCCGCTTGCGGGAGAGGGCGGGGTGAGGGTGTCGCCGCATAACCGTTGTCAGACGTGAGGCGGGCACACCACCGATCTTATTTCGATTGACGTCCGCGCGGCGCGAACCATTGTAAGCCTGACGCCGGTCAAAACTTGGCTGCAAGACGATAACGGGGGAAGCGATGCAACACTTCAAGTTCGGTACGCGCGCGTGGACTCAATTGGCCTCGCTGGTCGCTGCGACCTCGCTCTTTAGTGCGGATGCGATCGCGGCGAAGATGGCCGGCGATCCGGCTGCGACCTGCAGCGGCCTTATCCGACCGACCGATAACGCCGTCCGGATCGACTCCGCCTCAATGATCGCGCCTACATCGCTCGCGGTCGCCGAAAGAGGGCCGACGCCGGCAGCGCGGGTCACCCCGGCCAATCCGGAGTTTTGCAAGGTCCTCGGCCAGATCGCGTCATCAGATCCAAAGGCGCCGCCGATCAAATTCCAGGTGAATCTCCCGGTCGAGTGGAACGGCCGCTCGCTGCAATATGGCGGCGGCGGCTTCAATGGCGTGCTGATCACCGGGCTTGCTTTGCCGCCGGCTTATCCATTCGGCGCGCCTTCGCCGCTGGCGCGCGGCTTTGTCACCTATGGCACGGATTCCGGTCATGAGACCAAGCCGGGCGAACCGCCGCAGGTGTTTGCGCTCAACGACGAGGCGTTCGAGAATTTCGCACATCGATCCTACAAGCGCGTGCGGGACGCCGCCGTCGCCCTGATGGTGCGCGCCTACGGCAACCCGCCGGCCAAACTGTACTTCATGGGATCGTCGGAAGGCGGCCGCGAGGCGCTGACGATGGCGCAGCGCTATCCCGATGACTTTGACGGCATCTTCGCCCGCGTGCCCGTCATCAACTGGGTTGGATTGCAGCATGCCGGGACGCGGTCGGGGTTAGCGACGATGGGCGAAGGCTGGATCCGCCCTGCGCAGGTCGAACTCGTAGCGAAGGCAGTGCTGCAGGCCTGCGACAAGGCCGACGGCGCCGAGGATATCCTCGTTCTGGATCCAGTCGGCTGCAAGGTGAAATTCCAGCCGGAGTCGCTGCGTTGCGCGGCGGGCCAAAGCGGCGACCAGTGCCTGACCGAGCCGCAGATCGCGGCGATCAAGACGCTTCACTCGACCTACAAGTTCCCGTTCGCACTGGAGAACGGGCTTGATGATTATCCGGGCTGGGGCGTCTCGGGTGAAAACACGCCTGCCTTCGGTCCGACCGGCGGCTGGATCGCCTGGTGGCTCGGCAAGGCGGCGCCTGCACAGCCGCCGGTGCCGGCAAACGGCATCGCCTGGATCTATGGCGCGGGCGGCATCCAATATGTCTTTGCGCGCGATCCGAAGCTCGATGTCAGGACATACAAGCCTGAAGAGCACAAGGAGCGCCTGCTGCAGGTATCGCGATTGATGGACTCGACCAATCCGGACCTGAGCCGCTTTGCCGCGCGCGGCGGCAAGCTCGTGATTCTCGAGAACATGGCCGACTACGCCCAGAGTCCCTACGCGGGAATCCGCTACTTCGAAAACGTGCAGCGCACGCTGGGCAGGGAGAAGACGGCGGAGTTTGCCCGGCTCTATACGGCGCCCGGCGTCGATCATGTCGGCTCCGGCGCACCCGCCAATGTCGACATGCTGGGCGTGCTGGTCGACTGGGTCGAGAATGGCAAGGCGCCCGGCGATCTCGAGGTGACCGAGCAGAAGGTCGAAGCGCCGGCGTTCGAAACGACGCGGGCACTGCCGCTCTGCCAGTGGCCGGCTTGGCCCCATTACAAATCGGGGCCGATCGATCGCGCGGCCAGTTTTGCCTGCGCGCCGTGAAGAGACCTATCCCGTGACCTTGCTGGAGCCCTGCGTGATCAGCCGCGCGGCGCGCTGGTCGCGGGCGTGGATCCACAGCCAGCTCAGGGCTACGCTGAGGCGGTTGCGCAGGCCGATCAGGAAGTAGATGTGGGCGATGCCCCAGATCCACCAGGCGAGGTTGCCGCGCAGCTTGATGCGGCCGAAATCGATCACGGCCTTGCGCTTGCCGATCTGGGCGAGGCTGCCGGCATGCTTGTAGCGGAATGGCGGCCGCGTGCCGCCGCCGAGGCGCGCCTTGATCAGCGCCGCCACGTAGCGCCCCTGCTGCTTGGCCGCCGGCGCGATGCCCGGCACCGGGTTGCCATCGGGGCCGGCGATCGTCACGGTATCGCCGACGGCAAAGATGTCGGGATGGCCGGGCACGGTGAGATCGGGCTCGACCTTCAAACGATAGGCGCGGTCGGCGGGTGCGTTCAGCCATTCCGCCGCGCGCGAGGCGCGCACGCCGGCCGCCCAGACGATGGTTCTGGCCTCCAGCTTGTTGCCGCCATAGACGACACCATCGATCGCACATTCGGTGACGGGCTGCCCCAGCACCACTTCGACGCCGATCTCCTCCAGCGAGCGCTGCGCATAGGCGGAGAGGTCAACGGGAAAGCCTGCCAGCACACGCGGGCCGGCCTCGACCAGGACGACGCGGGTCTTGTGGGTGTCGATGTTGCGAAAATCCGGCGGCAGCGTGTCCCTGGCAAGGTCGGCGATGGTTCCGGCCATTTCGACGCCGGTCGGGCCGGCGCCGATAATGACGAAAGTCAACAGCGCCGCGCGCCGCGTCGGATCGGTCTCGCGCTCGGCGCGCTCGAAGGCGACCAGGATGCGACGTCTGAGCGTGGTGGCATCCTCCAGCGTCTTCAGGCCCGGCGCGAACGGCTCCCACTCGTCGTGGCCGAAATAGGCGTGGCGGGCGCCGGTGGCGAGCACCAGCGTGTCATAAGGCAGCGCTTCGCCGTCATCGAGCAGCACGCGCTTGCCCGCGGCATCGACGCCGCTGACATTTGCGAACAGCGTCGTCACTTCCTTGCGTCCGCGCAGCAGATAGCGGATCGGCCAGGCAATTTCCGACGTCGCCAGCGAAGCGGTCGCGACCTGGTAAAGCAGCGGCTGGAACAGGTGATGGTTGCGGCGGTCGATCAGCGTGATCTTGACTGGCGCACCGGCGAGGCCGAAGGCAGCCTCCAGCCCGCCGAAACCGGCGCCGACGATCACCACGTGATGGGGCTGTTTCGGCGCTGTCGTCATGGGGCGCGACCTCGGTTTCAGTTCTCTCAACGCATTGGATTATGTAGCCATTTGCGCCTCCGGTCCAAGACGCCTTTGCTAATCGATCGATAGCGAATGTGTATGACGGTGTCGTCCCGGCCTTGCGCCGGGACCCATAACCACAGGGCATTGTTGTTGCGCCGTGCTGTGGCTCCGGCTTTCACAACAACATCGCCCTGTGGTTATGGGTCCCTGCGTTCGCAGGGACGACGGTGAGAAAATATTTCTTCCTCGCACCGCATCCTTTGGCTGGTTCCAAACGTCCTTGGGATCGAAGCGCGCTGGCTTCGCAGCCGCCAACGAGGAGAGGTCAATGAGACGGACCGTGATAAGGTACAAGACCAAGCCCGAAATGGCCGACAGGAATGCCGAACTGGTCGCGGCGGTGTTTGCGGAACTGAAGGCGGCGCAGCCGGAAGGCCTGCGTTATATGTCGCTGCGGCTGGAGGACGACACCTTCGTCCATGTCGTTGAGACCGCAGCCGATGACGGCTCCAGCCCCTTGCCGAAGCTGGCAGCTTTCGCCGCATTCCAGAACGGCATTCGGGAGCGTTGCGCCGAGCCGCCGCTGCCTAAGGGCGCCACCGTCGTCGGCAACTATCGCATGCTGGGCGAGAACTGAACCCGCTTGCCGGAGGCAGAATGACAGCCGTGCCCGAGACGTCCGCCGCCTCCGACATCGAACGCCTGCTGGTCGCGATGCGGCCAAAACTGCATCGCTATTGCGCGCGCATGGTCGGTTCTGTCATCGACGGCGAGGACGTGCTGCAGGACGCGCTGATCAAGGCGGTGGAGGCGCGTGCCTCCGCCGGCAACATCGGCAATCCCGAAGGCTGGCTGTTTCGGATCGCGCACAATACGGCGCTGGATTTCCTGCGGCGGCGCCACCGGCAGGAGGCGCTGCGATCGGTGGAGGAGGTGGACATGATGGTTGACCAACTCGATGCCGTGGAGAGTCGCCAGATCGCCGCCACCTCCTTGCGTACCTTCATGCGCCTGCCCGCAGCGCAGCGCTCAAGCGTGATCCTGATGGACGTGCTCGGCTGCTCGCTCAAGGAGATCTGCGAAATCATGGATTGCAGCCTGCCCGCGGCCAAGGCTGCGCTGCATCGCGGACGCACGCAGTTGCGGGAAATCGCCGATGAGCCGGAGGATACGCCGCAACAGAGATTATCGGATGCCGATCGCGAGCGCCTCGGCGCCTATGTTGCCCATTTCAACGCGCGCGACTTTGACGCAATTCGCGCCATGATCGCGGACGACGTCAGGCTCGATCTCGTCAGCAAGTCCCGCCTGAACGGCAAGGCCGAAGTGTCCCGCTATTTCGGCAATTACGCCAAGGTGAGCGACTGGCGCCTGGTCCCGGGCCTGGTGGAGGGACATCCCGCCATCCTGGTGTTCGATCCGAACGAGCTTGATAGGGCCCCGAAATACTTCATGCTGCTGGGCTGGACCGCCGGCAAGGTCGCGACCATCCGGGATTTCCGCCACGCGTCCTATGCGATCGACGGTGCGGAATATTCGGTCTGAATCGCTCGCCTGGTGCGACAATTGTTGCCTCGGCAACCGGAACTATAGTTCTTGCCATCTCCCGCCTCCACGAATTATGGTGCAGGCTACGGCGGTATGGGCCGAAGGTTCTAAGAGGGGCCTTTGGTTCATGCTTGCCGCAGACTGGCGATTTCGCGCACAAAATACCTCACCTGATAATGAGGCGCGCGAGATAAGCGCGGTCGCCCGGTAGAGCCGGGTCTGGTTCGATAACGAGGAGGGGAGTGATTATGAAAAAGGCATTCTGGCTGGCGGGCGCAACCGTCTTGGCGCTGACGCAGACGGCGCTCGCAGGCGACACTATCAAGATCGGCTTTGTCTCGACCTTCAGCGGCCCGACCGCTGTGATCGGCAACGACATGCGCAACTCGTTCGAGCTGGCGCTCGACCATCTCGGCCGCAAGATGGGCGGCAAGCCGGTCGAGGTGATCTATGAGGACGACGGCCAGAAGCCTGACGTCGGCAAGCAGAAGACCGAAAAGCTGATCCAGTCCGACAAGGTCGATTTCATCGCCGGCTATATCTGGTCGAACGTGCTGCTGGCCTCGCTCAAGACCGCGGTCGATTCCAAGACCTTTCTGATCTCGGCCAATGCCGGACCCTCGCAGCTCGCCGGCGAGCTCTGCTCGCCTTACGTGTTCTCTACCTCCTGGCAGAATGACCAGACCCCGCAGGCGGTCGGCACCTACATGAACCAGAAGGGCGTCAAGTCGGTGTTCCTGATCGGCCCGAACTACGCCGCCGGCAAGGACATGCTGGCCGGCGTCAAGAGCACGTTCAAGGGCCAGGTCGTGGGCGAGGAATATACGGTGTGGCCGAGCCAGCTCGACTTCTCCGCCGAACTCACCAAGGCCAAGAACTCCAAGGCCGAGTCGATCTTCGTGTTCTATCCGGGCGCTGCCGGCGTGCAGTTCCTCAATCAGTACGCGCAGGCCGGGCTCAAGCAGCAGATCCCGCTTTATACGGCATTCACGATCGACGAATTGTCGCTGCCGCTGCAGAAGGAAAACGCGATCGGCGTGCCCGGCGCGCAGCAGTGGGTCAACGACCTGCCGAACGCGGAGAACAAGAAGTTCGTCGCGGACTACCGCAAGAAGTACACCGGCCTGCGCCCGACCTTCTACGGCGCGCAGTCCTATGACGCCGCTAACCTGATCAACAGCGCCGTTGTCGCCGTGAAGGGCGATACCTCGAAGAAGGACGAGATGAAGGCCGAGATGGAGAAGGCTAACTTCAAGTCGGTGCGCGGGCCGTTCAAATACGGCAAGAACCACATTCCGATCCAGAATTTCTACTTGCAGGACGTGGTCAAGGACGCCGACGGTCAACTCTCGCTCAAGACGGTGGCCACCATCGTCAAGGACGACCAGGACCGCTTCCACGACAAATGCCCGATGAAGTGATGGTTGGCATGGCCGGTGCATGATCTCGCGGACCCGCCCTCGGGCTTGACCCGGGGGCGGTTTGCGACAGATCATCCGCCCAACAAGAAAATGGCGGCGGCGCAGATGTGCTGCCGCTGTTTTGTTGGAGCATGATCCGGAAAAGTGGACCCCGGTTTTCCGATAAGATCATGCTCAAATCATAGAGATAGAGCGGGATGACGAGTCATCACGCTCTAGGCCCAGAGTTTCAAGGAATTCATGCTCGTCCTCGTAGAACAATCGCTGAACGGCCTGCAGTTCGGCCTGCTGCTGTTCCTGCTGGCAGCCGGCTTGACGCTGGTGTTCGGCATCATGGATTTCGTCAATCTGGCGCACGGCTCGCTCTACATGATGGGCGCCTATTTCGCCGCCACCTTCGTGGCGTGGACGAACAGTTTTGTGCTCGGCATCTTGCTGGCACTGGGCGCCACGTTGCTGCTCGGGATCGCGCTCGAATTCATCGCGCTGCGGCATCTTTACGGCCGCGACCATCTCGACCAGGTGCTGGCGACCTTCGGGTTGATTCTTTTCTTCAATGACGCGGTGCGGCTGATCTGGGGACCGGCCGGCCTGTCGCTGCCGCTGCCGGCCTGGCTGACCGTGCCGGTGCAGATCGTTCCCGGCGTGTTCTATCCGGCCTATCGATTGTCGATCATCGTGGTTGCGCTCACGGTCGCAGCGCTGCTTTATGTCGTCGTCATGCGGACCCGCATCGGCATGCTGATCCGCGCCGGCGCCTCCAACCGCGAAATGATCGGCGCGCTCGGCATCAACATCAAGCTGCTGTTCACGCTGGTGTTCGGGCTTGGCGCGGCGCTCGCCGGCCTTGCCGGGCTGATGCAGGCGCCGATCCTCACCGTGCAGATCGGCATGGGCGAGAACATCCTGATTCTCGCCTTCGTCATCATCGTGATCGGCGGCATCGGCTCGATCCGCGGCGCGTTCATGGCCGCGATCTTCGTCGGCATGATCGATACGCTCGGCCGCGCCTTTTTGCCGGATCTGCTGCGCATGGTGTTGAGTTCTGCTGCAGCCTCCACCGCGGCACCGGCATTGTCCTCGATGCTGATCTATCTGCTGATGGCCATCGTCCTGGTGGTGCGGCCGGAGGGGCTGTTTCCGGCCGCCAAGCGATGAAATCTCAAATCAACCTCCGCAACGCCGTCGTGGCGCTCGTCGCGCTTGGCCTCGCGCTTTTGCCGGTCTATTCCGCGGCGACCGGCAACATCTTCATCCTGACGCTGTTCACCCGCATCGTCATCTTTGCGCTCGCCGCCGCCAGCCTCAATCTCATCATGGGCTACGGTGGCATGATGAGTTTTGGCCATGCCGCCTATCTCGGCATTGGCGGTTATGCGGTGGGCATCCTCGCCCATGAAGGCATCGGCTCCGGCTTCATCCAGTGGCCGGTCGCGCTGGCGCTGTCGGCGCTTTATGCGCTCGTGATCGGTGCGCTTAGCCTGCGCACCCGCGGCGTCTATTTCATCATGATCACGCTCGCCTTCGCGCAGATGGCCTATTACATCGCCTCGGGTCTTTCTCGCTATGGCGGCGATGACGGCCTCACCATCTACAAGCGCAGCACTTTCGGCGGCCTGATCGACCTGTCGAACCGCGTGCAGTTCTACTACCTCTGCCTCGCCTGCCTGTTCGGCGGCGTCTATCTGATCTGGCGTATCATCAATTCTCGCTTCGGCATGGTGGTGCAGGGCGTGCGTTCCAACGAGCAGCGCATGCAGGCGATCGGTTTTCATGCCAACAGATATCGTCTCGTCTGTTTCGTCATCTCAGGCACCATCTGCGGCCTTGCCGGCGCGCTGCTGGCCAACAATACCGACTTCATCAGCCCGGCCGGGATGTACTGGACCCGTTCCGGCGAACTCATGGTGATGGTGGTGTTCGGCGGCATGGGCTCGCTGTTCGGGCCTGTCCTGGGCACCATCGTGTTCCTCCTGCTGGAAGAAGTCCTGTCGCAGTTCACCGAATACTGGGCGTTGATCATGGGCCCGCTGTTGCTGCTGATCGTGCTGTTCGCGCGCGGCGGCATCATGGGTTTGCTGGGGAGGTTGAGCCGTGCCTGATCCCTTGCTCCGCGTCGAAAACCTGGTCCGCAGCTTTGGTGGCATCAAGGCCACCGACAATCTGTCGCTCGACGTCGTGCCGGGCGAACTGCACGCCATTATCGGCCCCAACGGCGCCGGCAAGACCACGCTGATCAGCCAGTTGACCGGACAGTTGACGCCGAATTCCGGCACCATTCACTTCGCCGGCCGTGACGTCACCCGGCTGCCGTCCTATCAGCGCAGCCGGCTCGGGCTGGCGCGCTCGTTCCAGATCACTTCGCTGCTGCCGGATTTCACGGCCGCCGACAATGTCGCGCTCGCAGCCCAAGCGCATGACGGACACTCGTTCCGATTCTGGGGCAGTGCGCGCAAGGAAAAGCATCTTCGCGATGCGGCGCAGGCCGCGTTGACGCGGGTGGGGCTCGCCCAGCGGGGCGATGTGCCGGTGTCCGAATTGAGCCACGGCGAACAGCGCGAGCTTGAGCTGGCGGTAGCGCTCGCCACAAAACCGCAATTGCTGCTGCTGGACGAGCCGATGGCTGGCCTCGGCGTCACCGAATCGGCGCGCATGGTGGCGCTGCTGAAGGAATTGCGGAAGGAAGTCACCATCGTGCTGGTCGAGCACGACATGGAAGCGGTGTTCGCGCTCGCCGACCGCATCACCGTGCTGGTCTATGGCCGCGTGATCGCGTCCGGCGATCCCGACGCCATCAGGAACAACGAGGAAGTCAAGCGCGCCTATCTCGGCGACCAGCATGTGGTGGTCGGTCATGGCTGAAACCTTGCTGGAAATCGACGGCATCGAGACCTGCTACGGCCTCAGCCAGGTGCTGTTCGGGCTTTCGTTGAAGGTCCAATCGGGCGAGATGGTCGCCCTGATGGGCCGCAACGGCATGGGCAAGACCACCACCATCCGTTCCATCATGGGCATGACGCCGGCCCGTGCCGGCAAGGTCCGCTTCGCGGGCGAGGAAGTGCGCAGCCTGCCGTCGTACAAGATTGCAAAGCTCGGCATCGGCCTGGTGCCGGAAGGCCGCCAGATCTTTCCGAACCTGACGGTGTACGAAAATCTGGTGGCGGCGTCGGGCAATCGCGCCGGCAATTCCGATCCCTGGACCATCGAGAAAATCCATGCGCTGTTTCCACGGCTCGCCGAGCGCGGCAGCAACATGGGCGTCACCCTGTCCGGCGGCGAGCAGCAGATGCTGGCGATCGGCCGCGCGCTGATGACCAATCCAAAACTGTTGATCCTGGACGAAGCCACTGAAGGCCTCGCGCCGCTGATCCGCGAGGAAATCTGGAACTGCCTGTCGATGCTGAAGGGGCGCGGTCAGTCGGTGCTGGTCATCGACAAGAACGTCGCCAACCTCTCCCGCATCGCCGACCGCCACTACATCATCGAGCGCGGGCGGACGGTGTGGAGCGGGACCAGCGAGCAGTTGATTGCGGAGCCGGATCTGCAGCACCGGTATTTGGGGATTTGAGACGGTATTCCCGCCGTCATTGCGAGCGCAGCGAAGCAATCCATTTATCCACTTGCCGAGGCATGGATTGCTTCGTCGCTGAGCTCCTCGCAATGACGAGTTGAGAGGGCGGAGCAAGCCTCCTCAAAACATCTCGAAATATTCGCGGTGCTCCCAGTCCGACACCTCGGCTTGAAACCGCTCGATCTCGGCGTTCTTGATATGAACGTAGTAATCGACGAACTCGGGCCCGAACGCACCGCGGAAAAACGGATCGTCCTGCAGCGCGAACACGGCCTCGCGCAGGCTCTTCGGCAACAGCGCCGCCTTGGTTTCGTAAGGCGTATCCGCCGATGGCCCCGGATCGAGCTTGCGGTCGACGCCGTCTAGCCCTGAGAGAATTTGCGAGGCCATGTAGAGATAGGGATTGGCCGCGGGCTCGCCGATCCGGTTTTCCAGCCGCGTCGCAGTGTCGCCCGCGCCGCCGAGCACGCGGATCATGACGCCGCGGTTGTCGCGACCCCAGATCGCGCGATCCGGTGCCAGCGAGTAGGAGCGGTAGCGCTTGTAGCCGTTGATGGTCGGCGTCGTGAACACGGTTGACGCGCGCGCGTGCTCCAGAAGTCCCGCAAGATAGTGTTTTGCGAACGGGCTCAGCACCTCGTCCTTGTCGCTGGCCATGAACGCGTTCTCGCCGCTTGCGCGCGACACCAGCGATTGATGCAGGTGCCAGCCGGAAGCAAATACATTGGGCAGTTTCGGCCGGCACATGAAGGTCGCGTGATAACCATGGCGACGGGCGGTCTGCTTCACGGCGCTACGAAACAGCACCATGTTGTCTGCGGGAGCGAGGCCCTTGGTCGGCTGGAAGGTGAATTCGCACTGGCTTGGGCCGAACTCGACCTCGACCGACCGCAAGGGCAGGCCGAGCGCCAGCACGTCGCGGCGGATAATTTCGAGCGCCGGCTCCATCTGGTCGTAGCGCTGCTCGGTCAGGTATTGGTAGCCGTGCGATAGCAGGCTGACGGATGGCGGACGCCCGGGCTGGCCGGCATCCTCCGGCGTCATGTGCGCGTCGTCGAGCTTGAAAAGGTGGAATTCGACCTCAAGGCCTGCGACGAAATCGTAACCGCGGCTGCCCAGTTGATCGAGCACCTTGCGATAGAGATGCCGCGTGGCAAACGGCACCGGGCGGCCGTCGCTGAAATAGAGGTCACACAGCAGCCAGCCCGTGGTCGGCGCCCACGGCAGCACGCGAAATGTTGTCGGGTCGGCCACCATCAACACGTCGGCGGCGCCTTCCATCTCCTTCATGCCAAAACCGCCGCCGGCGGTGAACACCGGGAACACCGTCTTGTGCGAGGTGTCCTTGGCGAGCATCGTGGTGGTGATGGAGCAGCCGCTCTCCAGCGACGCAATCGCTTCAGATGCGACCAGCGTCTTGCCGCGGAGGATGCCGTGCTGATCGGGGAATGAAAGCCTGACGACTTCGAGCTTCTGCTCTTCGACGATCTTGCGCAGGCGGCTGGCGGCCTCCTGCTGTTCTTTCGACCACAGACCGTGACGTTCAACGAAACTCAACGCGTCACTCCCCGAGTCTGAATTGAACAATTGAAATTGCTATATCGGCCGTCATTGCGAGCGCAGCGAAGCAATCCATAGTGCCGCAAGCGTTGGCATGGATTGCTTCGCTGCGCTCGCAATGACGGAGGAGAGACCATCACTCCGCCGCCGACAAATGCCGGATCTTGCCGGCGATCTCGGTCGGCACCGGCGCGGCCCAGGGCGCACCGCGGCGTCGCTTCACGTCGACTTCCATCCAGTAAATTTCCCAACCGCGCGTCGGCCCGATGCCGTCCATGGTTGCCGGGCCCTGGATGCTGCGCGCATGCGCGGCGTCCAGGAACATGAACGGCTTCTCGCCGCCGACAACCTTTTCGATCTCCTGCCGCAGCAGGCGGCGATACTGCACGATCGCCTTGTCCGATGTGCCGAGATGCTCGTTGGTGCGGTCCTGGATCGCGCCCATCGATTCCACCGCCCACTGGTCGTGCACGTTGATGTCGGTCCCCATGCCGGTATAGGTCTCGGTCGCCTGTTCGTGCGGATCGAAGCCGTAATCGTTGCTCTTGTTCTTGCGCGATTTGTAATCCGGCAGCTCGTACAATTCGAGCCGCTGGTCGCGCATCTTCTTCTTGTCGACCGGCGCTGTGTAGCTGGTGAAGATCGCGTACCAGTAGCAGTTCTCGTCATCGACAGGCACGTGCCACTGCGTGATCGTCATCTCCTGACTCATCGGAATGACGAAGCCGTGCGGGAAGAGCTGGTTGGTGACGCGCACATGCGTCCGTTCCTCGTCGATCTCACGCAGCGCGATCAGGCGCAGTCCGTATTCGGTGTGCTCGACATTGATGATCGGATTGTCGTATTCGCGCAAAATCTTCGTCATCGGCATATCGCTTCCGGCGGAAGCGCCGCGGAACTGCTTGCCATAGGCAGTGGAAGTGTCCTCGTCCTCGAAGAAGCGGTGCAGGAACGAGGCGTGGGCCGGATCGATGCCGACTTCCAGCGCCTGCAGCCAGTTGCAATTGATGTGGCCCTTGAACGCAAAGGTATGGCTGTCGGGCGCGACAAAACAGTCGATCTCAGGAAATGCCGGCGGTTCGCCTTCGCCCAGATATGCCCAGAGGATGCCGCTCTTCTCGACCACGGGATACGAGCGCTGCTTGATGCCATGGCAAAGCTTTGAGTCCTTTGGCTCTGCGGGCGTCTCCAGGCATTGGCCTGAGACGTCGAACAGCCAGCCATGGAAGGCGCAGCGCAGCCCGCCATTCTCCAACCGGCCGAAGGCGAGGTCGGCGCCGCGATGTGCGCAGTGGCGATCGATCAGGCCGTAGTGGCCTCCCTCGTCGCGAAACAGCACGAGGTTTTCGCCGAGCAGTTTGACCGGCCGAACCGGCCGCGGACCCTGCAGCTCATCCACCAGCGCCGCCGGCTGCCAGTACATCCGCATCAGCTTGCCGCAGGGGTCCTTGCGCCCGGTGCGGGTAATCAGGTCGTTCGCTTCCTGGCTCATCATGGCGAGAGGTCTCCGGGAGATTTGTTCGCTTATTGAACTTCTGTGCGATTTTAGCGTAGGCTGAGCGTTAGGCAAGCGGATTATGGAGGCAGCGATGCCGAAGCTTAAGCGCGTGGGGGACGCAGACAACCGCGGCGCGACCGATTTCATCGAAAGCCTCGATCGCGGCCTGCGCGTGCTGGAGGTGTTCGGCGGCAGCCGGCAGCCGATGACGTTGAGCGATCTTGCCAAGGCCGCCGACCTGCCGCGCGCGACCGCGCGGCGGATTCTCTTCACGCTCGAACGCGCCGGCTTCGTCGCAACCGACGGCAAGCTGTTCCGCCTGATGCCGCGTGTGCTGGTGCTGGCCTCCAGCTATCTCGCTTCCAACCATGTCGTCTCGGTGCTGCAGCCTGCGCTCGACCGGCTCTCGGCCGAGGCACAGGAAATTTCGTCGATGGCGATCCTCGACGGCAACGACGTCGTCTTCATCGCGCGCGCCAGCCCGACGCGGATATTTTCCGCAGGCATCGACATCGGCTACCGATTGCCGGCGTTCTGCACCTCGGTCGGCCGTGCGCTGCTGTTGCGGCTGCCTGACGACGAACTGGCCGCGGCGCTCGACAAAATGGACCTCGTGCCGCTGACGCCGTTCACCGTCACCGACAAGAAGCTGTTGCTGAAAACGATCATCGCCGATCGCGCGAAAGGCTATTCGCTGGTCGATCGCGAAGCCGAGCCCGGCTTTCGCTCGATCTCGGTACCGATCCGCCGCTATGACGGCGCGATCGTCGCCGCCATCAACATGGGCGCGCATGTCGACCGCGTGTCGTCAGCCGAGATGGTGGAACGCTTCCTGCCGCGTTTGCGCGAGGCGGCGGCCTCGGTCAAGTCGATACTGGTATGAGCCCGAAATGGCTGGCGATGTAGTGTGCGGTCACTTCCGCCGGGACCGCCTCCGTATCCAGCTTGAGGCAATCGGGCCGCGGCACGGCGGTGAGGTCGTAGTGGTCGAGCTCCCGGATCAAATGTTCCCCTGAAGTCATCTTGCGTCGCGCCACCCGGTCGGGATTGCCGACCCTGCGCAAGGCTTCTTCGCGCGAACAGTGCAGGAAGACCGGATGCAATTTTGCGCCGCGACGTTGCACGATCTCCTCGAACCGCCCGAATTGCGGACGGTCGTCAGGTTCGGCATAGCAGAAGGTCGTGACCAGCAGCGGCACGCCGTGTTCGGCGGCAGCGTCGATGGCCGAACACCTGACGTTATGGACAAGCTCCCAGAATCCGGGCGCGCCGAACTCGAAGATCGTGCGCGCGAGGTCGATGGCGGCGTGATTGTCCATCAGCCGCCCCGGCACAATCCGGAGCAGCGCCTTTGCAACCGTCAGCTTGCCGACCGCGGGCGCCCCATGGAGAAAAAGCAGTTTCATGCGCCATCAGTATCGCGAACAGTTCGATCCGCGGGAATCGGGAATTGTAGTGCCGTGAAACAATTTTCAGGCGGCCCAGACGCGTTATGGAGAGGGCAACCGCTTGAGCGCAGCTTCAATCGCTTCGAACTTGGCGACGATCTGCGGGGTCACGACATAGCGAAGCGTGCCGGCGACCGACAGGCCGACGACCATCGCAATGATCGTGTATTGCGTCGTCAATACGGCCAGCAGTATCGCGCGCAGCCGGCGCCGCCGGACTTTTGGCGCCTTGGCGGCAGCAAGGAGATGAGCGTCTTCGCCTTTAACCGTACTCATGCGGTCCGACCGGACATGACCGCACTCAGTATTCGGAAAGGAGCTGATCGAGGCGGGACTGGAGCCGCCGGTTGGCCTGCTCGCTGGCGCGCAGCTTGCGCGCCCAGGCCAGCGGAACGACGCCGCTCTCCTCATGCACATTGGCGAACACCAGGCCCGCCGCATCGCGGCTGCGCCAGACGAGGCGCGCCGTACACGAGATTGCTTTGCGCTCGATTTCGAAGTCCACCTCGTCGGGGACGAGGGCCGCGCCTTCAAATTCGATCTTCGCGCCAAACATGCTGAAGTTGCGCACGGCGCAGGCGATCGTCGAGCTGCGGCCGTTGAAGGTGACGAGGCCGCCGTAATAGACGCGGTTTCTGGGTAGCTGACGGCGATCGAGCATGGTTCCTCTCTCTTCGGTTAACGAATTGGTAACACAATTCAAGGGTGTGTTGCTGCGTGAAACTCACGTGGTGGTTAATGCTGCCACGCGGTTGTGCGGGCGGAATCCGCCTCTATAGGTGGTTATTGCGAGGAGGTCAGGACACCGCGCTGTGCAGGCCGAACGCGTGCTTGTCGTGCAGCACCGGCGCCACCGCATCGCTCAGCCGCGCCGCCGCCGCATCGACGGAAAGCCCCGCGGTATCGACCACGGCAGAGGCGCGGGCGTAGAGCGGTTCGCGGCTGACCAGGATGTTGCGCAGCTCCGCCATCGCGGAGCGATCATCCGCCATCGGGCGCAAATCGCCCTGGCCGCGGACGCGGGCCATGTGTTCTTCCGGCTCGGCCTTGAGCCAGATGGTGTAGAACGACGACAGGATCAGGTCGAATGTCAAAGGCTCGGAGACGATGCCGCCGCCGGTCGCCAGCACCATCAATTCCTTGCGCGCCAATAGTTGCGTCAGCGCCGCCTGCTCCATGCGGCGAAAGCCTTCCTGGCCGTAGAGGGCGATGATCTCGGCGACGGATAATCCGTTCTGCGCCTCGACCTCCTTGTTGAGCTCGACGAACTTCCAGCCGATTTTCTTCGCCAGCATCTTGCCGAGCGTGGATTTGCCGGCGCCGCGCAGGCCGATCAAGGCAATGCCGGCGAAGGAGATCCGCCGCTGTGCCGACATGCCGCCGCCGGCAAGCGCGTCCTTGGCCTGCGCGATCTGGGCGGGCGTCGCCTTGCGCAGCAGGTCGCGGATGATGGCCCAGTCGGGCGCCGGCTCGGTTGCGGGGATGAGGTCTTCCAGATGCGCGCCCATCGCGTTCGACACGCGCCGCAGCAGCACGATCGAGACGTTGCCCTTGCCGCTTTCGAGCTGCGCGATATAGCGCTCGGAGATTCCCGATACCTTGGCGAGCACCTTGCGCGACATGCCGCGAAGGGCGCGCATGGTGCGCACACGCTGGCCAAGCTGCTCGAGAAAGCCGGTTTCGGGGTCGTTGGCCTCGGTCATTTCCCTCGTTCGGCTTTGCCTCAGGGGTGAACGGATTTCGGAAACATAATGCCGATGAGGATTGACAGCAAGCGCGGCCGGTGTCTTTGTATGAATTATAATTCTTAAAACTCAGGGAGAGGCGTCGTGAACGGCACGTCCGGTTCGTATAATGCGGTGACCTGGCTGCTCGACCGCAATGTCGACGAGGGTCGTGGGGCCAAGCTAGCCTTCACCGATACCATCTCCGATCTGACCTATGGCGATCTGCAGCGGCAGAGCTGCCGCGTCGCCAACATGCTGCGCCGGCTTGGCGTCCGCCGCGAAGAGCGCGTGGCGATGATCATGCTGGATACCGTGGATTTTCCATGCGTGTTCCTCGGCGCGATCCGCGCCGGCATCGTGCCGGTGCCGCTCAATACCCTTCTGACTTCGGAGCAGTATGCCTACGTGCTGGCGGATTGCCGCGCGCGCATCCTGTTCATTTCAGAAGCGCTGCTGCCTGTGGTGAAGGATATGGTCGGGCGGATGCCCGATCTCGAGCACGTCGTCGTGTCCGGCAAGGATGCGCTCGGCCACAAAAAGCTCTCCGACGAGCTGGCGCGCAAGAGCGATTCATTTGCGACGGCGCCAACCCATCCCGACGAGCCTGCGTTCTGGCTCTATTCATCCGGCTCGACCGGCATGCCCAAAGGCGTGCGCCATCTGCATTCCAATCTCGCCGCGACGGCCGAAACCTACGCCAAACAGGTGCTCGGCATTCGCGGGGACGATGTCTGCCTCTCGGCGGCAAAACTGTTCTTCGCCTATGGCCTCGGCAATGCGCTGACGTTCCCGATGTCGGTCGGTGCTTCCACCGTCCTGAATGCCGAGCGCCCGACGCCGGCCACGATGTTCGCGCTGATGAACAAGTATAACCCCAGCATCTTCTACGGCGTGCCGACACTGTTCGCCGCGATGCTCAACGACGAGACGGTGAAGGACGCGCGCGCCGGCAACCGGCTCCGCATCTGCACCTCCGCCGGCGAAGCGCTGCCGGAGTCTGTCGGCAACGCCTGGAAGGCGCGCTTCGGCGTCGACATTCTCGACGGTGTCGGTTCGACCGAATTGCTGCACATCTTCCTTTCCAACGCGCCCGGCGACATCAAATACGGCTGCTCCGGCCGCCCGGTGCCGGGCTACAAGGTGCGGCTGGTCAATGAGGCAGGCGGCGACGTGCCCGATGGCGAGGTCGGCGAACTGCTGGTGGATGCGCCCTCGGCCGGCGAGGGCTACTGGAACCAGCGCAGCAAGAGCCGTTCGACCTTCGAAGGCCACTGGACCCGCACCGGCGACAAATATATTCGCGACGCCGATGGTCGCTACACCTTCTGCGGCCGCAGCGACGACATGTTCAAGGTCTCCGGCATCTGGGTCTCGCCGTTCGAGGTCGAGAGCGCGCTGATCACCCACCCGGCCGTGCTTGAGGCCGCCGTCGTGCCCGAGGCCGATCCGGAAGGATTGCTGAAGCCGAAAGCCTTCGTCGTGCTGCGCGCCGATGCCAAGACCGACGGTCTGCATGAGGCGCTGAAGGAGCACGTCAAGCAGAAGATCGGCCCGTGGAAATATCCGCGCTGGATCGACGTGGTGGACAGCCTGCCGAAGACGGCGACGGGGAAGATTCAACGGTTCAAGTTGCGGGATGGTGCGTAGTCGTAGAAGGAAGCACGATCTCTCAACGAGTCGTCCCCGCCTTGTGCGCAATTGCGCACTTGGCGCGGGGACCCATAACCACCGTCCGTCATTGTTGAAGGAAGGCGTCGGCGAACCTGCCTCTACGAGAGGCCGCGGAGTATGGGTCCCGGCTCCTGATGCGCAATTGCGCATATGGGCCGGGACGACGGCGGTGAGGATGCAACGTCGTGATCAGTCTCAGAGAGTCAATAGCATGACAACCCTAACCCCCTCAGGCTTCCTGACCATCGGCGCCTCCCATCTCGAATACCGCATGATCGGCCCGTCGCCCGAGGCGGCGCCGACCATCGTGGTGCTGCATGAGGGGCTCGGATCGACCGGGCTGTGGGGCGACTTTCCGGATCAGCTTCAGGCCGCGACCGGCGCGGGCGTGTTCGTCTATTCGCGCGCTGGCTACGGTGCATCGACACCGGTGAAACTGCCGCGGCCGCTCGACTACATGCATGTCGAGGCGCTCGACGTATTGCCAAAACTGCTCGACAAGATCGGCTTTCGCCGCGGCCTCCTGCTCGGACATTCCGACGGCGCTTCGATCGCTACGATCTATACAGGCTCGCATCAGGATCACCGCGTCCAGGGCCTCGCGTTGATCGCCCCGCATTTCATCGTCGAGGATATTTCGGTGGCCTCGATTGCGCAGATAAGAAACGCCTACGAGACCACGAACCTGAAGGGAAAGCTGTCGCGCTGGCACCGGGATGTCGATAACGCCTTCTATGGCTGGAACGGCGCCTGGCTCGATCCTGATTTCCGCAACTGGGACATTTCCGAATACCTCGCCTATATCCGCGTACCGGTGGCGATCCTGCAGGGTGTGGACGACCAGTATGGGACCATGCGCCAGGTCGAGATCGCGCAGGAAGAGTGCTACTGTCCGGTCGATGTGACTGTCGTTCCGGGAGCGGGACATCAGCCGCACCGTGAAGCCCCGGGGGCGACGCTGGATGCGATTTCGGAATTCGCAAATGCGGTGTTGCACGTCGATGACGGCTCGCATGGGCGGGCCGCGTAACGCTCTTCTTTTTTCCGGGGCCGCGCCCCGATGACCACGCCGCCGCCAGCCGCAGGCAATCTGCCGCTGCCGCGATGGGCCTACGTGCCCGGCGAGTCCGACAAAGCCAGTGCCGATTACGAAACGCTGGCGCAGATCACAGCTCTCGTGCCGCCGCGCTTCGGCGGCTACGTGCCGGCGCGCCACCCGGCGCTGCGCTACGGCATCATGCTCAACGACCACGGCTACTTCTGGGAATCGCAGGAGATCCTGGAGGCGGTGTGGGCGGCGGCGCCGCAGGGCGGCCGCGAGCGGATTCTGCTGCGCGCCTGCATCCTGATCGCGACCGCGAATCTGCGGCTGCGCATGCAAAAGCCACACGTCGCGTCGCGCCTGTTCGGCGAAGCGCTCGGTGAGCTCGATGCGCTGGGTGCGCGTGGTGCCGGTGGCGACGGGTTTGCCGACTGCTTCCCGGGCGCAGCGCTGGCGGCGCTCATCAAGGCCAGACTGACCCGGTCGCTGCTCTCAACGGCCGATTTGGTGGCATTCGCCGCTGCCGGCCGAACATGAAACAAAATGCATATTATAACCTTGACAAAGCAAATGACGAAATGTAGTTCTGAGGCCGCCCCGCAAGGGGATGGCGCGCCCGAAATTGTGGACGAAGTAGCGAAGATGGTCTCGGACTGGGAAAGCAGTGACGAGCTAGCCGGGGAGTTCGCTGCTCGTCTGGTTGAGAGGTTCAGAGCGAACCTCCAAGAGAAGGTTGCCGAGCGCCATCGCGCGCCCAGCTAATTTGCTAGCGGCGACCGCCGACGTGAGTATCTGGGTTGTATCTATAGAAAATCTTTTGTGTGCGTTTGGTGTGCTGCCGCGCAGAAGTCTAATCATGGTTGTCTTGTCGCTCGCATCGAACTGTTCGATGGTTATGCCATGAATTATGTCCTGCCGAGTTTCGGACGTAGATTTTACCTCGTCTAGGATTGCCAGACCCACCTCGCGAGCGCTAGCAAGGCCGGGAAGATTGGAAAAGCATTTACGCAACAGCTTGATCTTGCGCTCCATGGCCCAAGGCTTTTCCTTCTCAATTTCATTCCCGCCGAGTTCATGGTAGGCAACGAACAGAATGAGGTCGATTCCAAATTCGATTTCGGCCCATGAAATGGTCAGCCGCCCTATGGCGGCAAGGAAATCTTCACTCGGCTGACGGGGTTTATTCATGCCCAAATCCGATCCAGGTAAGGAAATTGAATTTCACCCCGACGCCATGCAGCGCTTTGAGCGCGCGGTGAAGGTGGTGGCGAAAAGCCCGCCGCAGCATCGGGTAGCGAAGAAGAAAACGGCAGCGGCGAAAAAATCTGCACCAAAGAAGAAGCCCGGCAAGTAGGCCGGGCTTCTGATTACCTGCTCGGCTTCTTTGGTGGCGACGGGGGTTTTACCCTAACGCGTTCGGTCTCCGTCGTCCTTGGGTGGGTCTCCGCGTATCGCTTCGTGACAAATTGCCCATCCTCGGAATCGCGGCGGACGGTTTTCTTCGGTTCCTTGTCTTTAGAATTCATAGGTTCCTCCAATGGGAATAATTGATTTTGCGGCACATAGACGTGCAGAGCCGGACGTGTGGCAATGCCGGTGCGGCAGTCACGCATTCTGGCTCTACTCAAATGGGGTTGTTTGTTGCTTGGAATGCGAAACGAACGCCGCAAGCATGCATGGCTTTTGGCGCATCCCCAGCCCCAGAGAAGGTATAGAACAACCCCCGGCTGAAATATTAGCTTTCCGCGCGCGAGAGTCCACACGGACTTTAACTTGTCCGCCAGTATTTGACGAATTTCGGCTTGGGTTTCGCCAGCTTTGAGCGCCAGCGCAGGAAGCGCAGCGCCTTAAGCTTGAACGTTTTTGCTGTTAGGCCGTCGATAGGTCAGGCGCTTGCCAGCGATGCCCTTAGCAAGCTCGTTAGCGCGCTCGCCATCGGTTACACCAAGCGCGGTGCGGTTGTTATGGCGGAAATCAAACTCCGCCAGATAGCGATGCAAATGCTTCTCGGAGCAGTGCTGGTAGGTGCCGAGCATGCCGCGCTTGAATACGGCGAAATAGCTTTCGATGGTGTTGGTGGTGATCTTGATATCGCCATCGCGGCGAACGTATTCGTCCTCTTGGTGGTTGACCGTATCGTGACGCGAGAACTCAGCGCCGAGCTTCTGATAGACCTTCGCTTGATCGGTCATCAGATGCGCCTCTTTTGAAATGTTGGCGCGGACGATCGGCGCAACCTCATTAACGGTCGCGTTCGCAACGTGGAAGCTGCGGACTTGGCCAGTGTCGCGATCGAGCAGCGAAAGAACGGTGTTCTTATGAGCCGCGCCAGCGCGGCCCTTCTTAACGCCTTTCAAACGGCCAATGTACGTTTCGTCAACTTCTACCGCGCCGCCTTCGCCGCCCATCTGCGGGACAAGCCCGCCAACGCGCATTGCTTCACGCAAGCGGTGCATAAGAAACCAAGTCGATTTGTAGCTGATGCCCAGCATGCGATGGACCTGATGCGCGCTAATGCCCTTCTTGGAAGCGGTCATGAGGAACAGCGCCGCAAGCCACTTGGTCAGCGGGATTTTGGAGCGCTCGAACACGGTGTTGACGGTCACGGTGAACTGTTGGCGGCACGCTGGTTCATTGCACTGGTACACGCCGGGACGGTGCGCCTTGCCTTCAAGCTTGGTGAGCTTCTCCTGATCTGCGTTGCCGCAATGCGGGCAAACCCGACCGTTCGCCCAAACGCGGGCTTCAAGCCATTCGCGGGCTGCGGTTTCGTCGTGGAAGATGGGGTTTTTGAGTAAATCGGTCATCGGGTTGCTCCAATGACAAAAATCTACCTATAGTCGCCTGCTTTGTCAAGGTTATAATATGCAACAAAATGCATGTTTCAACGTTTTAGACTAGACTGGCTCCAAAACATGCACTATTGTGCATCTAACGAACCAAGCAAATCCTGAGAAAACGACAGAGGGTGGCTCATGGCCGGTGAAGATCGCGTCCTCGCAGGCGGCGCGAAATACATCGATTTTCAAACCGATCCGTCGCGCTACCGGCACTGGAAGCTGGCCGTCGAGGGCGATGTCGCGACGCTCACCATGGACGTCGACGAGAATGCCGGCCTGTTCGAAGGCTATCAGCTCAAGCTGAATTCCTACGATCTCGGCGTCGACATCGAACTCGCTGATGCCGTGCAGCGGCTGCGTTTCGAGCATCCGGAAGCAAAGGTAGTGGTGATGCGCTCGGGCAAGAACCGCGTGTTCTGCGCCGGCGCCAATATCCGCATGCTGGCGGGCGCCACCCACGCCCACAAGGTCAACTTCTGCAAATTCACCAACGAGACCCGTAACGGCCTGGAAGATTCATCGGAAAATTCCGGACAGCGCTTCATCACCGTCGTCAACGGCACCGCGGCCGGCGGCGGCTACGAGCTGGCGCTGGCGACCGATCACATCATGCTGGCTGATGACGGCGCGGCCGCCGTATCGCTGCCGGAAGTGCCGCTGCTCGCGGTGTTGCCGGGCACCGGCGGCCTGACCCGCGTGGTCGACAAGCGCAAGGTCCGCCGCGACCATGCCGACTTCTTCTGCACCATCGAGGAAGGCATCAAGGGCAAGCGGGCCGTGGCATGGCGGCTGGTCGATGAAATCGTGCCCAACAGCAAGCTCGAAGGCAAAGTCGCCGATCGCGCCAGGGAATTTGCCGCCGCCTCGAAGCGCAACGGCTCAGGCTCGGGCATCACGCTTTCGCCGCTCAATCGCACCATAGACGACAGCGGCATCCGCTACGGCTTTGTCAGCGTCGACATCGACCGCGCCGCGCGGATTGCGACCATTTCGATCAAGGCGCCTGAAGCGGCCCCGCCTGATGATATCGACGGCCTGGTCGCGCAAGGCGCGTCGTTCTGGCCGCTGCAGGTGGCGCGCGAGCTTGATGATGCGATTCTGCACCTGCGCATCAACGAACTCGAAATCGCAATGCTGCTGTTCAAGTCGCACGGCGATGCCGCCAATGTGGTGGCCTGCGACGCCTTTCTCGAAGCCAACAAGGCGCACTGGCTGGTCAACGAGATCAGGCATTACTGGAAGCGAGTGTTGAAGCGCATCGACGTCACCTCGCGCACGCTGGTGACGCTGGTCGAGCCCGGCTCCTGCTTTGCCGGCACGCTCGCCGAACTCGTGTTCGCCGCCGACCGCTCTTACATGCTGATCGGCTCGCGGCAGGGCGACAACCACGCGCCTTGCGCGATACAGCTCACCGCCATGAATTTCGGCCCCTATCCGATGAGCCACGGCCTGACCCGGCTGCAATCGCGCTTCCAGGCCGATCCGTCCGATCTGGAGCGCGCGGAAGCCACCATCGGCACGACACTCGATGCGGAGGAAGCCGAAGAGCTCGGTCTCGTCACCTTCGCGCTCGATGACATCGATTGGGACGACGAGGTGCGGGTGTTCCTGGAGGAGCGCACGTCCTTCTCGCCCGACGGCCTCACCGGCATGGAAGCGAACCTGCGCTTCGTCGGTCCCGAGACCATGGAATCGAAAATCTTCTCGCGCCTCACGGCGTGGCAGAACTGGATCTTCCAGCGCCCCAATGCAGTCGGTGAAGACGGCGCGCTGCGCCGCTACGGCACCGGCCAGAAGGCGCAATTCGACATGACGCGAGTTTAAGTCCGTGTCCCGGGCGCTGCGCGGCACGCAAGTGACGCGGCTCGCAGAACCGGGACCCACCTCAGCCACCGAAACAGGTCCCGGCTCTGCGGTGCATCGTGAAGAGCGCTGCACCGCGTCCGGGACACGAGACCGAACCACGGGAGGCCCCCAATGAACTACATGAACGTCGACTACAGCACCAAAATCCCCAACAACGTGAATCTCAGCGAGGATCGCCAGGTGCTGAAAGCGCTTGAGGGCTGGCATCCCGGTTACATGGATTGGTGGGGCGACATGGGGCCGGAAGGTTTCCAGCAGTCGCTGGTCTACCTGCGCACCGCCTATTCGGTCGACCCGCGCGGCTGGGCCAAGTTCGACTACGTCAAGATGCCGGAATATCGCTGGGGCATTTTGCTGGCGCCCCAGGAGGAGAACCGCGTCATTCCCTTCGGCGAGAATTACGGCAAGCCGGCTTGGCAGGAAGTCCCGGGCGAACACCGCGCCACGTTGCGCCGTCTGATCGTGATACAGGGCGACACCGAGCCCGCTTCCGTCGAGCAGCAGCGCCATCTCGGCAAGACCGCGCCCTCGCTCTATGATTTGCGCAACCTGTTCCAGGTCAATGTCGAGGAAGGCCGCCATCTCTGGGCCATGGTCTACCTACTGCAGAAATATTTCGGCCGCGACGGCCGCGAGGAAGCCGACGATCTGTTGCGCCGCCGCTCCGGCGACGCGGACTCACCGCGCATGCTCGGCGCCTTCAACGAGGCGACGCCGGACTGGCTGTCGTTCTTCATGTTCACCTACTTCACCGACCGCGACGGCAAGATGCAGCTGCACTCGCTGGCGCAGTCCGGCTTCGATCCGCTGTCACGCACCTGCCGCTTCATGCTGACCGAAGAGGCGCATCACATGTTCGTCGGCGAGACCGGCATCAGTCGCGTCGTGCAGCGCACCTGCGAGGCGATGAAGGAAGCCGGCATCACCGATCCCACCGACATCGCCAAGGTGCGTGCGCTAGGGGTCATCGACCTGCCGACCATCCAGAAGAAGCTGCACCTGCACTATTCGCTGTCGCTCGACCTGTTCGGCTCGGAGGTCTCGACCAACGCGGCGAATGCCTTCAATGCCGGCATCAAGGGCCGCTACAAGGAAACCCAGATCGACGACGACCATCAGCTCAAGAACGCCACCTATCCGGTGCTCAAGCTGGTCGACGGCGTGATCAAGCGCGTCGACGAGCCGGCGCTGACCGCGCTCAACATGCGGCTGCGCGACGACTACACGCAGGATTGCGTCAAAGGCATGCTGCGCTGGAACAAGATCATTTCGCTCGCCGGCTACCAGTACAAGCTGACGCTGCCGAACGTCGCGTTCCATCGCCACATCGGCGAGTTCAAGGATATCAATGCCACGCCGGAAGGCATCCTGATCGACGACGCCACCTGGAACCAAAGCAAGGGCGAATGGTTGCCTTCGACGCAGGACGGCGACTTCATCGCCTCGCTGATGAAGCCGGTCACCGAAGCCGGCGTCTACGCCAACTGGATCTCGCCGCCGAAGGTCGGCATCGACAACAAGCCCGGCGATTTCGAATACGTGAAAATCGAAACCTGAACCGCCCCGTCATCGGGGAGCAGTAACATGGACCCCGACAGCGACCTCGAAGCACTGAACCGCGACCAGTTGGTCGCGGAGGTGAAGCGTCTAAGGGCGGGTATCCGCGCGCACCGGGACAGCACCGGTCACGACCTGTGCTGGCACCATCCCGATCTCTGGGGGTTGCTGCCCGAGCGGGTCACGCCTGAAGTGGCCGTGCCGCCCTGGCCGAAATTCCTTCGCGGGTGTCTGCGCTATCGGGAGGCGCTGGAGCGCGAGTTGCCCAACGCGCCCAAGGCTGATTTCGAATACGAGAAGAACAAGACTTGATCTCGGTCTTAACCTCGCCCCGCTTGCGGGGAGAGGTCGCCGCGCTCTTGCGCGGCGGGTGAGGGGGTACAGGTATCTCGACGATCTCATCTGCGGAGAGAGCCCCTCACCCCAACCCTCTCCCCGCAAGAGCGGGGCGAGGGAGCGCACCGCTCTTACCCCGCGATCTCAAGCCCCGCATTTGCGTAGACCACGCCGCCATCGACCGCGATGGTGTTGCCGACCACGTAGTCGCCGGCGCGCGAGGCGAGATAGATCGCCACCCCCGCCATATCCTCGTCGGTACCGATACGCCGCGCCGGAATGCGCTTTGCGACTTCGTCCGAGTGGTCGCGCGCGGCCCGGTTCATGTCCGACTTGAACGCGCCCGGCGCGATCGCGGTGACATTGATATTGTCCTTGACCAGCTTGGTCGCCATCCGCCGCGTCAGATGAATCACGGCGGCCTTGCTCGCGGCGTAGGAATAGGTCTCGCTGGGGTTGACGAAAATGCCGTCGACCGAGGCGATGTTGATGACCTTGGCGGGCCGTTCGTGCGAGGCCGCCGCGCGCAGCGGTTTCGCCAGCGCCTTGGTCAGGAAGAACAGCGACTTGACGTTGAGGTCCATCACCTTGTCCCAGCCACTTTCGGGAAATTCGTCGAACTCCGCGCCCCATGCAGCGCCTGCATTGTTGACGAGGATGTCGAGCTTCGGCTCCAGCTTGATGATCTCGGAGGCCAGCCTGTCGCAGCCTTCGACCGTGGAGATGTCGATCGGCAGCGCGATGCATTCGCCGTCATAGGCGGCGGAGAGTTCTTTCGCAGTCGCCTCGCAGGGGCCTGCCTTGCGCGCCGTGATGTAGACCTTCGCCGCGCCCTGCGCGAGAAATCCGGCCGCGATCATCTTGCCGATGCCGCGCGACCCGCCCGTCACCAGCGCGACGCGGCCGTTAAGCGAGAACAGATCCTTGAACATGCGTTCCTCCTTTGCTTTGCCCGTGGTTTTGGGCGGCGGAGCAGTGCGAGTCAAGGAAGGGAAATGGCTCCGTAGCCCGGATGGAGCGCAGCGAAATCCGGGATAGGTCTGTCAGCTTGTGAGGCGGCCCCGGATTGCGCTTCGCTCCATCCGGGCTACGGTCGTCCGCTACGCCGCATCGATGCGACGAAAGCCGTTCCACATGGCGGTGGCGGCGCCGGAGGTCAGGACCGGGAGGATACGCGCGTCCTGGTAGTTGCCGTTGAGCGAAACCCGTTGCAGCGCGGTCATGTGATCGGCGCTTTCCGGGAAGATCATGCCCGGCCGCGTCGTGACCGCGGTTTTGTAGCCGGCCATTCTCGCCAGTTTGAATTCGCGCCGGCCCGCCGCGATCCGGTCGCCATAGGGATAGGCGAGATGAAGCACCGGCCGCTGCAATGCCGCTTCGATCTGCGCGCGGCTGGTGGTCAGTTCGAACGAAGCGGTCTCCTCGCTCTGCTGCGCCAAATTGCAATGCGTGATCGTATGCGCGCCGATCGTCACCAGGGGATCGTCCGCGAATGCCTTCAATTCCTCCCAGGACATGCAGAGCTCGCGGGCGATCGGAGTCTCGTCCACGTCATATCGCCGGCATAGCGCGGAGATTTCACGCTGCATGTCGTGTTCGGTTGGTAGCGCGCGCAGCCAGTCGTGCATGCGGTCGAAAGCCGCCTGCTTGGCCGCCGGCGTCGAGGCGTCGAAGCGGGTCGTGACGCCGCCGATCGGGACTTCGATCGAGGATGCCTTTGCGATCGCCCTCTCGAGCGCGACCCACCACAACCGGCCGGTGCCTTCGGCGAAATCGCCGGTCACGTAGACGGTGAGGGGCGCGTCATATTCACGCATCACCGGCAGGGCGAAATCGCGGTTGTCGCGATAGCCGTCGTCGAGGGTGAAGCAGGCGAAGCGCCGCGCGAATTTGCGCTCCTGGAGTCGCTGATGCACCTCGTCCAGGGTGACGACGTCGACGTCGAGGTTACGAAGATGCGCCAGCATCGCCCGCAAGAACTCCGGCTCGATCTCAAGATGATGATTGGGCTGAAACTCGCCGTCGCGCCTCGGGCGGACATGGTGCAGCATGAAAATGACGCCGACGCCTGCGAAGATTGGTCGCAGCAGGTAATGCGCTCCGGATAAGTACAGCGCTTCCAGGCCGGCGCGGATGACGGTGTTGCGAAGCAGTTTCATCGAGATGCAGGACCGCCCGGTTATTTACGGGGAGAAATTAGCGAAAGACCGCTGAAGAAACAGTTAGCCGAACCAATTTCAGCGCGTTTCGGCTCCTGCGACATTTCGAGTTTGACAGCCCTGCAAGGGTTTGTTTTCTCTCCGTTCCGGACCATGCGGGAACTCGAATGCACGGACTTTTCAGGTGGAGTGGCAAATGGTGGCCGGGCATCATTCCTTTGGTCATGTTTTGGGCTATCGCGGCCTGGACGAGCACCGAACCGCTTGAAGCCGACCTGGTGCAGCGTTCGACCGCCGCACTCAAGGACACCATCCTCGACAAAAGGCGAATCTCGGTCGCGGGCCGCGACGTGACGCTTGCGGCGGATGCTTTCTCGGAAGACGGCCGGCAGGGTGCGGTGGCGTCGGTGGAAACGGTGCCGGGCGTGCGGTTGGTTAACGATGAAACCCGGCTCGTTCCCGAAGCCAAGCCGTTTGTCTGGTCGGCCGAACGCGACGTCCTTCGGGTGACGCTGTCGGGCAGTTCGCCCCTGCCGGCGAGCAGGGGCCGGTTGATGGAGGCGGCCCGCGCCAACCTCGGCGGCGTCGAAGTGGTCGACCGGATGAATCTGTCGCGCGGGGCGCCGCCGCGTTTCGACAATGCCGTGCTGTTGCTGCTCGACCAGGTCGGCAAGCTGAAGGACGGCAAGATCACGCTGTCGGACACCAAGGTCAGCCTGTCGGGCATGACGCGCGAACTCGGCGGCCGGGAAGCCATCGCCGCCGCGCTGAAAAACCTGCCCGAGGGCTTTTCGGTCGCAGCCAACGAGGTCAAGGCGCCGCCCTACATCTTCCAGGCCTACAAGGATCCGGTTGCGGTGACGCTGACGCTGACCGGCAACGCGCCCGACGACAACGTCCACGCCGCGCTGGCGGCGGCGGCGGGACGCAAGTTCTTCAGCGAAAAGGTCGTCGACAACCTCAAGGAGAGCATCGGCGCGCCCTCAGGCTTTGCCAACGCGGCGGTATCAGCGCTCGGCGCGCTGTCGCGGCTGTCGACCGGCACGCTGGTCGTGTCGGACCGCGAGGTCAAGCTGTCAGGCGATGCGCTCTATGAAACCGCCGCCGTTCAGATCCGCGCCGGCCTCGGCAAGGACTTTCCGCAGGGCTGGCAGTTCAAGCCGGAAATCTCGGTCAAGCCGCCCGCGGCGCCGGTGGATGCAACCGTCTGCCAGCAATTATTCTCCGAGTTGCTCGGCAAGGCCCGGATCCGCTTCGAGCCCGGCAAGGCCGACATTGTTGCGGATTCCGCCGGCCTGCTCGACCGCCTGATCGAAACCGCGTTGCGCTGTCCGACCGCCAATATCGAGATATCAGGACATACCGATACCGATGGCGACGAGGCGGCCAACCAGGAGCTGTCCGAGAAGCGTGCCCAGGCGGTCGCCGACCACCTGGTCAAGGCGGGATTGCCGGCCAACCGGTTCAGCGCGGTCGGCTATGGTTCGACGCAGCCGATTGCGGGTAACGATAACGACAAGGGCAAGGCGCAGAACCGCCGCATCGATTTCGTGGTGAAGTGAGCATGGCCTATCTGACCACATTCTACTGGGGCTGGCTGTTGGGATCGGTGCTGCTCGGCTTCGCCATGGGCTGGATATCCGTGGTTCAGCACGGCGATGGCGTCTCGCGGAAGCTGCGATGGGCGCTTTCGGCGTTGGTCGCGGCGCTGATTGGAGCCGCGCTCGCGCGCGTCGTGCCCGGCCGTTTCGGCTACTGGCTCGATCTCGGGCTGATCATGTTCGCGCTTTATCTCTGCGGCTGTACGGTCGGATCATGGTTGCGCGGCTGGGTGGTCTCGCGCAGTGCGCCATCGGCCTGACCGCAGCATGAGCCGGCCAGCTTCACCACCATCATTGTCACGGGTTGTTGACCGATCCCTTCTATGGTCCGGAATCCCCATCGGGCGGCGGGAATGCAGCAAAACTGTGCTACCGCGGTCATCAACTACGCCTAATATGTTGAAGAAGCGTGTTTTATCGTCGTCAGTCGAATTCCACTCCGGCTCAAAACGCGCTACCAGAGGGGCAAGAGGGGCAAGGGAGCAGCGTAGCGCCGGCGGGGTTCACGCCATTGCCGTCGTCGCAGAAGCGCAATTCGAGGTGTAGATGCTGGAAGCAATACGCAGGGCGATCTCGTTTCTGCGCCAGAAGCAGGTCCTGCACAAGCTCGGGGTCTTGATCAGCATCACGGTCATTGCCGTTGCGTGCTACGTACTCTATCACATGCTCCGCGGCATCGACACCCATGAGGTGATCGACGCCATCAAGGGAACCGCGCCGCGCCAGATCGCGCTGGCGGCCCTGTTCGTGGCGGCGGGCTATTTCACGCTGACCTTCTATGACTGGTTCGCGGTCCGCGCGATCGGTCAGGGCCACATTCCCTACCGCGTCAACGCGCTGGCCGCCTTTACCTCCTATTCGATCGGACACAATGTCGGCGCCAGCGTCTTCACCGGCGGCGCGGTGCGCTACCGGATCTATTCGGCCTGGGGGCTGAACGCGATCGATGTCGCCAAGATCTGTTTCCTCGCCGGGCTGACCTTCTGGCTCGGCAATGCCGCCGTGCTGGGGCTGGGCATCGCCTATCACCCGGAAGCCGCCGCCTCGATCGATCAGCTCCCGGTCTGGCTCAACCGCGTCGCGGCGTTCGGCATCATCATTGCGCTGATCGGCTATGTGGCCTGGGTCTGGGTTCAGCCGCGCGGCGTCGGCCGCGGGCCGTGGACGGTCACGCTGCCAGGCGGGCCGCTGACGCTGCTGCAGATCGCCATCGGCATCGTCGATCTCGGCTTCTGTGCGCTGGCGATGTATGTGCTGGTGCCGGACGAGCCCAATGTGGGCTTTATCGTCGTGGCGGTGATCTTCGTCTCGGCCACGCTGCTGGGGTTCGCCAGCCATTCGCCGGGCGGGCTCGGCGTGTTCGATGCCGCCATGCTGGTCGGCCTCTGGCAGATGGATCGGGAGGAACTGCTCGCCGGCATGCTGCTGTTCCGCCTCCTCTATTATATTGGTCCTTTTGTCATATCTGTAATCTTGCTGACGCTTCGGGAGATTATCCTCGGCGCGCGATCGAAGCGCCTGCGCCAGTTGGCGGCCGGCGCCGAGCCGAGGCATGAGGCCGCTGTCTATGTGCGCGAGCGTGGAGACACGGGCGCCTGACGAAGCGGCTTCGCGAATAGAGGAAACAGCCTGCGCCATGGCGATCGACGATTCCAGCTCTTCCTCCTTCTTTGCACCGTGGCCGGACCGGTTGCGGCATTCGGCCATTATCCTGCTCGCCGCCGGCCTCGCGCTTTGCGCGCTCGTGCTGTTGGCCGATCTCTCGCCGGCGCGCGCCGTGGCCGTTTTCATCTGTATCGCCGCCGCAGCGCTGGTGCCGTGGCGGCTGCATCATGCGGCGGCCTCCCGTGACGACGTCCGCGCCGTCAGTCCGGTCGAGTCTGCAGCCGTCAGCGCCGTCGTTGCCGGCATGCCGGATCCGGCCGTGCTGCTCGACCGCGCCGGGCGCGTCCTCCATCTCAATGCGGCGGCTGCCCAACTCGCGCCCGCGCTGCGCAAGAACGAACTCGCGCAGTTCGCGCTACGCTCGCCGGAGATCATCACCGCGTTGCGCGAGGCGATCGCAACCACCGAACCGCGTCGGACGACCTATCTCGACCAGGTGCCGGTCGACCGCTGGATGGAATTGATCATCACGCCGGTGCCGGTGCCGACGCTGTTCGGCGGCACCGAGAAATGCATGCTGATGACCTTCCACGACCAGACGCCGCTGCGGCGGGTCGAGGAAATGCGCGCCGATTTCGTCGCCAATGCCAGCCACGAACTGCGGACGCCGCTCGCGGCGTTGTCCGGCTTCATCGATACGCTGCAGGGGCCGGCCAAGGACGACACCAAGGCACGCGAACGCTTCCTCGGCATCATGCATACGCAGGCGACGCGGATGGCGCGGCTGATCGACGATCTGCTGTCGCTGTCGCGGGTCGAATTATCGGCCCATGTCCGGCCCGACGCTTGCGTCGATATCGTGCCGATCATTCGCCAGGTCGCCGACGGGCTGGAGCCGCTCGCCCGGGAACGCCAGGTCGAAATCGAGATCGACCTGCCGACCGCACAGGTCGCGATCGCGGGCGATCGCGAGGAACTGCTGCGGCTGTTCGAGAACCTGATCGAGAACGCGCTCAAATACGGCGCGTCCGGCGGACGGGTGATCGTCTCCCTGATCCAGGCGACCTCGGGCGAGGGCGCGCCGGAAATCCGCATCATGGTCCGGGATTTCGGCCCCGGCATTGCTCCGGAACACCTGCCGCGGCTGACCGAGCGCTTCTACCGGGTCGATGTCGGCGATAGCCGCGCGCAGGGTGGAACCGGGCTCGGTTTATCCTTGGTGAAACATATTCTTAACCGCCATCGCGGCCGGCTCTTGATCGAAAGCGTGCCCAAAAACGGCGCCGTCTTTACTGCCTGTTTTCCCCAGGCCAAGCCGCCTTCAGTGCACTAGGGGGCGTGCCTCGGTTTGAAATCTGCCCGGCGGAGGGGCGGTCGTCCAATCAGACGGAGGACACGCGATGCAGCTTCAAGCAACTCTGACTTGCCCCGCCTGCGGACATCAGTCCACCGAGACCATGCCAACGAACGCCTGCCAGTTCTTCTACGACTGCAGCGGCTGCGGGGAGAGGCTTAAGCCGCTTCCCGGCGATTGCTGCGTCTTCTGCTCCTACGGGGCCGTGCCGTGCCCGCCGATCCAAGAGAACGGTAAGAGCGCTGCTGTAGCTGAGGCGACCAAAGTTCGCATGTCTTCCTGCTAACAGTCCGCTACATGGTGGAGATCTGCGATTTGCAGGGGCCGCTTGCGAGGTCATCAAGGATCACGCAGTCGGGTCCTGGCCCGCCAGCGCAGGAAGAATTGCAGTTCACAACGAATGCAGCAATGCTGCGCTCAAGCGCCTTCAACTCAGCCAGCTTCGCGCGCACGGTCGCGAGATGCGCTTCCGCCATATTGCGCGCATGCATGCAAGAACTTTGCGGGTCCTGCACTAGCCCGACGAGCGAACGAACTTGTTCGATCGGGAACCCAAAATCTCGGCAGCGGCGAATGAATGTCAGCCGTTTCACGTCAGCATCGTCATATACGCGCTGACCGCCGGCCTGCCGGTCCGCTGGGCGAAGCAAGCCAATCTCTTCGTAGTAACGAATAGTCGGCACGTTAGTCCCCGTCCGCTTTGCAAGGACTCCAATCTTCACTTTCGACATGCTTGGGCTCACAGCGATTTTTCCTCTTGAACCTCAAGTTACTTGAGGAAGTAACCTATGGGCAAGGACCTCGTCAGGGAACCGAGAGGAGACAGCAAGAAATGACTTCAGTTGAAGACCCGCCGATCGCCTGCACCTTAACCGCTGGTGAATATAAGGATCGATTGGCATCGATCCGTGCCTTGACCTGTGATGCGCTGCGTCGCCACGAGCGCCGGGGCTTGGTTCTAGACCTTTACTACGCCCCGGAAGCCGCCGAGCGCGTCAGGGAGATGGTTCGCAAAGAGCAAGTGTGTTGCGCATTCCTAACCTTCGATGTCCGGCCAGCAGCGGAAGAAATCCGCCTTTCGATCACAGCGCCGGAATCGTCGCGCGAAGCTGCCGACACGCTGTTTGAGCAGTTCCTTACGGGAGCGCCAGCCCCGTCGGCACCCGGGTGCGCAGCACCATCGAATACGACGTCCCTAATTGCCGAGAAGCGGCCCGGCGAGAAAGTCGCCGGATTGGCCGCCGTCACCCTCGCGATTGGAGCAGTGGCGTGCGGCGCGTGTTGCGTGCTCCCATTTGCCTTGCCTGCTGTGGCAGTCGCAGGAACAGGGAGCATACTCGCATTCGTGGCCAGCGCGCACGCTTGGGTGACGGGCTTGACGGTACTCGCTGTTGTCGGCGCGTGGAGTTGGATCGTTTGGCAGTCGGTGCGAACTCGATGCTTACCAGCCGTGTCGACTCTTTACATGATGGCCGTAGCGACTGTCTTGTTGAGTGTCGCGGTGCTCTGGCCACTTATCGAGCATCAACTTGCCCGCGCGCTGAGGGCATAACGAAGGCTCGGTTCCGGAGCATTGAACTTGGCAGCGGAAGGTGTGAGGCGGTCAGGGATGCAGACGACTGTTGCCTATATTGGGGCCGCCATTGCTGAAATCGCGGGTTGCTTTGCCTTTTGGGGCTGGTTGCGGCTCGGCAAGCCGGCTTGGTGGCTGATCCCAGGTGTGCTTTCCCTGATCGTGTTCGCGTACCTGCTGACGCTGGTCGCAACAGAGGCCGCAGGCAGGGCGTACGCCGCGTATGGCGGCATTTACATCGTTTCATCGCTGCTTTGGCTGTGGAGCGTTGAGGGCGTCCGGCCGGATCGTTGGGATATGACGGGCGCTGCAATCTGTCTGTTTGGTGCGGCCATCATCTTGGGGGGACCGCGCGGTTGAAGAATGGAAGGGCCCGCACCGTGGCTCCTGGCAAAGCGCATGTCGCATCTGGCATTAACTGGGAACTTGGGCTCGCGCTCCCGCCAACGGTCCTTCGGCGATAGCCGCGCGCAGGGTGGAACCGGGCTCGGTTTATCCTTGGTGAAACATATTCTTAACCGCCATCGCGGCCGGCTTTTGATCGAAAGCGTGCCCAAAAACGGCGCAGTGTTTACTGCCTGTTTTCCCCAGGCGAAGGCCCCGTCCACGCATTGAAGTCAAGCGATTTCAATCGCTTAGATATGTCATCCAACTGTCATCTAACCTTCGTAAAAGCTCTATCGACCGCACCTAAACGGGCGGACGTGAGCGCGATCGGGCGTAACAGACGCTTCGCTCACACAGATGGAGACGACCATGAATTTCATGAAAGCTATCGTCGCTGCAGGCCTCGTCGCCGCATCGACGTCGGCATTCGCTGCCGACATTACCGGCGCAGGCGCGACCTTCCCGTTCCCGCTCTATTCGAAGTGGGCTGACGCCTACAAGAAGGAGACCGGCAACGGCCTGAACTACCAGTCGATCGGCTCGGGCGCCGGCATCAAGCAGATCGTGGCCAAGACCGTGACCTTCGGCGCCAGCGACATGCCGCTCAAGCCGGAGCAGCTCGAGAAGGACGGCATGATTCAATGGCCGCAGGCGATGGGCGCGCTGGTGCCGGTCGTGAACCTCGAAGGCATCAAGCCGGGTGAGCTGGTGTTCTCCGGCGAGCTGCTCGGCGACATCTATCTCGGCAAGATCAAGAAGTGGGACGATCCCGCGATCGCCAAGCTCAATCCCAAGGTCAAGCTGCCCTCCGACGCGATTACGGTGGTGCGCCGTTCGGACGGCTCCGGCACCACGTTCATCTGGACCGACTATCTCTCGAAGTCCAATGCCGAGTGGAAGACGAAGGCCGGTGCCGGCACCGCGGTTGAGTGGCCGACGGGCGTTGGCGCCAAGGGTAACGAAGGCGTCGCCGGCAATGTCAGCCAGACCAAGAACTCGATCGGCTATGTCGAATACGCCTATGCCAAGCAGAACAAGCTGACCTACGGCGCAATGGTCAACAAGGCCGGCAAAACCGTCCAGCCGACGATTGGCGCATTCCAGGCCGCGGCCGCCAATGCCGATTGGGCCAGTGCCAAGAACTACTTCGTCATCCTGACCGACCAGCCGGGCGAAGCCTCGTGGCCGATCACGGGCGCGACCTTCATCCTGATGCACAAGGACGCGACCGACAAGGCGGCGTCCCAGGAAGCCATCAAGTTCTTCAAATGGGCGTTTGAGAAGGGCGACAAGATGGCCGAAGAGCTCGACTACATCCCGATGCCGGACTCGGTGGTCAAGCAGATCGAAAAGACCTGGAGCTCCGAGATCAAGAGCTGAGGTCTCATGTCCCGGACGCGGTGCAGCGCTTCTTCAGCGGTGCACCGCAGAGCCGGGACCCGGGTGTCGCCAAGCAAGAATGGACCCCGGAATAGCAGCGCACCGCAAGCGCGCTGCGCCGCATCCGGGGCACGAGACGGATCGAGCCGGATCAAGTAGAAGTACAGGGGATTGGCGTGGCAGAAATGGCGGTTGAAAGCGACGTAATGGACGCTGCCGGACCTTACGATCGCGCAAAGGCTCTCAGCGCATTCAAGCTCGGCGACGTCACTTTCTACTGGATCACGCGCGCCTGCGCGATCTCGGTTCTCCTCATCCTCGGCGGCATCATCATTTCGCTGATCATCGGCGCTTGGCCGGCGATCCGGGAATACGGCGCGGCCTTCCTGTGGACGCAGCGCTGGGCGCCGTCGGCCGATCCGCCGGTGCTGGGTGCGCTCGGCCCGGTCTACGGCACGCTGATCACCTCCGTGATCGCGATGATGATCGCCATTCCGGTCGGCCTCGGCATCGCGGTGTTCCTCACCGAGATCTGCCCGATCTGGCTGCGCCGTCCGATCGGGCTTGCCATCGAACTGCTGGCCGGCATTCCCTCCATCATCTACGGCATGTGGGGCTTCTTCGTGCTGGGGCCGTTTCTGGCCAACACCTTCCAGCCGTTCATGATCAGCGTGTTCGACGGCGTTCCCGTGCTGGGGACGATCTTCGCCGGTCCGCCCTCCTATCTCAGCCTGTTCAACGCGTCATTGATTCTGGCGATCATGGTCTTGCCGTTCATCACCGCGATCTCGGTCGACGTCTTCAAGACGGTGCCGCCGGTGCTGAAGGAAGCCGCCTACGGCGTCGGCTGCACCAACTGGGAAGTCGTCCGCAACGTCGTCATCCCCTACACAAGGGTCGGGGTGATCGGCGGCATCATGCTGGCGCTTGGCCGCGCGCTCGGCGAGACCATGGCGGTGACCTTCATCATCGGCAATTCGTTCAAGATCCAGTCCTCGATTTTTGCACCGGGCACCACGATCTCGGCGGCGATCGCGTCCGAATTCGCCGAGAGCGACGGGCTGCATCAATCCGGCCTGATCCTGCTTGGCCTCTTGCTGTTCGTGCTGACGTTCTTCGTGCTCGCGGCCGCGCGGCTGATGTTGATGCGGCTGGAAAAGAAGGCGGGGAACTAGGATCATGAACCCGATTTACGTATCCCGCCGCCGCAACAACGTCATCATCAAGTTCCTGTGCCTGGGAGCTGCGCTGTTCGGCGTGACCTGGCTCGCCTTGATCCTGTTCACGCTGTTCTACAACGGCCTCGCCGGCATCAATTTCGCAGTCTTTACCCAGGATACGCCGCCGCCGGGATCGACCGACGGCGGGCTGCGCAACGCCATCATCGGCTCGATCATGATGACCGTGATCGGGGTCGGCATCGGCGCGCCGCTCGGCCTGTTTGCCGGAACGTACCTGGCCGAATACGGCAAGCACGACAAGCTCACCTCGGTGATCCGCTTCATCAACGACATTCTGCTGAGCGCGCCCTCGATCATCATCGGCCTGTTCATCTACGGCGCCGTCGTGGTGCCGATGGGCGGCTTCTCGGCCCTCGCCGGCTGTCTGGCGCTGGCCGTGATCGTGATCCCGGTGGTGGTTCGCACCACTGAGGACATGCTGGGGCTGGTGCCCAACCCGCTGCGTGAGGCGGCGTCCGCGCTCGGCCTGCCGCGCTCGCTGGTGATCCGGCGGATCGCCTATCGCGCCGCCCGCGCCGGCCTGATCACCGGCGTGCTCTTGGCCACCGCCCGCGTCGCCGGTGAAACCGCGCCGCTGCTGTTCACCGCGCTCTCCAACCAGTTCTTCAGCCTCGACATGACCAAGACGATGGCGAACCTGCCCGTCACCATCAACAACTTCGTCCAGAGCCCCTATGTCTACTGGAAGCAGCTCGCCTGGAGCGGGGCGCTCTTGATCACGCTCACCGTACTTGCCCTGAATATTGGCGCGCGCATTCTTGGCGCCGAGAGGACATCCAAATGACCGATCTCTCCGTATCCGTGAGTAACGCGAGCGGGCCCGTTCCGCAGGTGGTGCTGCCCGAGGCCGCGCCCAAGGTGACCGCCCGCGGCCTGAACTTTTACTATGGCGAGAATCATGCGCTGAAGAACATCAACCTGACGCTCGGCACCCACCGCGTCACCGCCTTCATCGGCCCGTCCGGCTGCGGCAAGTCCACGCTGCTGCGGATCTTCAACCGGATGTACGACCTCTATCCCGGCCAGAAGGCGACCGGCCAGCTGATGCTCGATCAGACCAACATCCTCGACCCCAAGCTCGACCTCAATCTGCTGCGGGCCCGCGTCGGCATGGTGTTCCAGAAGCCGACGCCGTTTCCGATGACGATCTACGAAAACATCGCCTTCGGCATCCGCCTCTATGAAAAGATATCGAAGTCGGAGATGGACGGCCGGGTCGAGAAGGCGCTGCGTGGCGGCGCGCTGTGGAACGAGGTCAAGGACAAGCTGAACGCCTCCGGCCTGTCGCTGTCCGGCGGCCAGCAGCAGCGGCTCTGCATCGCCCGCACGGTCGCGGTGCGGCCCGAAGTGATCCTGTTCGACGAGCCGTGCTCGGCGCTGGATCCGATCTCGACCGCCAAGATCGAGGAGCTGATCCAGGAGCTGGCGGAAGACTACACCATCGCCATCGTCACCCATAACATGCAGCAGGCGGCGCGCGTCTCCGACAAGACCGCCTTCATGTATCTCGGCGAGCTGATCGAATTCGACGACACCAACAAGATATTCACCTCGCCGAGCGATCGGCGTACCCAGGACTACATCACCGGCCGGTTCGGCTAGAGCAAGATCCGGAGGAGATAACACATGGCTTCTGAACACACCGCCAAGGCGTTCGACAGCGATCTTCAGGAATTGACCCGGCTCGTCGCCGAGATGGGCGGCCTGTCTGAGCGCATGATCACTGAATCCGTCGATGCGCTGGTCCGCCGCGACATCCCGCTCGGCAAGCGCGTCGTCGCCAACGATGTCGAGATCGACCGTCTGCAGCATCTGATCGAGGAACGCGCGGTGCTGACCATTGCGCGGCGCCAGCCGATGGCGATCGATCTGCGCGAAATCGTCGGCGCCATGCGGGTCGCCACCGATCTGGAGCGGATCGGCGACCTCGCCAAGAACATGGGCAAGCGCGTCGCGGCGCTCGAAAACGACTTCCAGCCCTTAAAGCTGATGCGCGGCCTCGAGCATATGACCGATCTGGTGCTGACGCAGGTCAAGTCGGTGCTGGACGCCTACGCGGCGCACGATCTGCCGGCGGCGATGGCGGTCTGGAAGGGCGACGAGGAAGTCGACGCCATCTGCACCTCGCTGTTCCGCGAACTCCTGACCTATATGATGGAAGATCCGCGCAACATATCGTTCTGTATCCACCTGATGTTCTGCGCCAAGAACATCGAGCGGATCGGCGACCACGCCACCAATATCGCCGAGACCGTGTTCTACATGATCGAGGGACAGCAGATGCTCGACCAGCGCCCGAAGGGCGACATGACAACGTTTGCCACGGCCGTACCCAATACTTGACAAAGCGTTTCAAGCGAAGTGGGGACCGGTTCGCATAGCAATCAAGTTTACGCAGATTGCGTAGACTTATCTGCGCAGAAAACGCGTCAAACAGAAGAGGCTGAAGAAAGATGAGCGCGCGCATTATGGTGGTCGAGGACGAGGAAGCGCTGACCACGCTGTTGCGCTACAACCTCGACGCCGAAGGTTATGATGTCGAAACCGTCGCCCGCGGCGACGATGCCGACACGCGGCTGAAGGAGCGCGTGCCCGATCTCGTCGTGCTCGACTGGATGCTGCCGGGGCTGTCAGGCATCGAGCTCTGCCGCCGCCTGCGGGCGCGGCCGGAGACCAAGCAATTGCCTATCATCATGCTCACGGCGCGCGGTGAGGAGAGCGAGCGGGTGCGCGGGCTTGCGACCGGCGCCGACGATTACATCGTCAAGCCGTTCTCGGTGCCGGAACTGCTGGCGCGGGTGAAGGGCCTGCTGCGGCGGGCGAGCCCCGAGCGGCTCGCCACCGTGCTGACCTATGGCGACATCGAACTCGATCGCGAGAAACGCCGCGTCGCGCGTTCGGGCCGCCAGATCGATCTCGGCCCGACCGAATATCGCTTGCTGGAATTTTTCCTGGAGCATCCCGGCCGCGTCTTCAGCCGCGAGCAATTGCTCGACAGCGTCTGGGGCCGCGACATCTATATCGACGAGCGCACCGTTGACGTCCACATCGGCCGCCTGCGCAAACTGCTCAATCCGGGCCGCGAGCAGGACCCGATCCGCACCGTGCGCGGCGCGGGATATGCGCTGGATGATCGGTTCGCGAAGGTGGAGCCGTAAAGGCTCCATCGTCGTCCGGGCTCTCGATGGTCGTCCCCGCCTAGTGCGCAATTGCGCACGGGGCGCGGGGACCCATAACCACCAATCTCGATTGTTGAAAAACGCTGGGGCTCCAGCTCAGCCAAACCACAAGCACCTGTGGTTATGGGTCCCTGCGTTCGCAGGGACGACGAACGATTTAGTTCGTAGCCCGGGTGCAGCGAAGCGCAGCCCGGGGAATGTCAGCCAATCGCAAGACCGTCCCGGATTTCGCTGCGCTCCATCCGGGCTACGATAACCGTCCCTTTACCGCGTCGGCTTCGGCTGCTGCCGCCGCCGGTCGGCGGCGGGCTGATAGGCGATGCGCGAGTGGTGCGCGCAATAGGGCAGGCCAGCGAGCGCCTTGCCGCCGCAGAAGAAGAATTCCGGGCTCGAGGGATCGCCGACCGGCCAGTGACAGGTCGCCTCGTTCAGTTCGAGCAGCGACAGCCGCTGGCTCATCGGCACCACATTGTCGAAGGCGACCGGATCGGGCTCCAGCTCCATATCGAAGGCGTGGGCGAGCGCGGTGTTGCCGCGCGAAACCGGGCGCGACACCCGCATCATTTGCTGGGCGGCGGGGCGCGCCTTGCGCTGCCGCGGGGCGGCCGAGGAGGGGCTCTTGGCGCGGCCGGACAGGCCCAGCCGGTGCACTTTGCCGATCACGGCGTTTCGCGTCACATTTCCGAGTTCCGCGGCAATTTGGCTGGCCGATAATCCGGCTTCCCAGAGCTTCTTCAGCTGCTCGACGCGATCGTCGGACCAGGTCAATACCGTCATCGCATTCTTCCCTTCGCATCGCGCCGGCCAAATCAGGGGCAGCACTGGCGACGTCATTCGTCTCAAAAATCCCTGCGGTCAGAATCCCTTAGCCCTCGCCGGGCGCGAAAACCGCGCCGGAACGTCTACGCTTGCACAAATGGACTCTAGGGATCAGAACTGCCGCACGAGATGTCGTACCCGACAGCCCAGAGGCTACAATATGGCGTGACTCTGGCGCAAGAGTCCGGGCCTGGGCGTCCACATGTTCCGACATCTAGGCATTGCACTGCGTGTTTTCCACCACACCGCAATCTTACGGATTTCCTTATCTTGCAGTGCCGGAAAGGCGGCTTCGTGGCGTGTTGACAGCGCTCCCCGCCCACATAGAATACCTCTCACGTGCCGCCCTTAAGAGGCGGCACGTTTCGTTTTCGCAAGACCGGCCGTTGCCGCGTTCGCGCCTATGCACGCGTGTGCTCCGCGGTCGGTCTTGAAAGCAGGTCTCAAACCTTCAGTGATTGCCATGACCAATAGCGCCACGTCGCATCTGCTCCCTGTCTTTGCCAGGGTCGATCTCGGCTTCGAGCGCGGCGAGGGCTGTTGGCTGACCGCCACCAATGGCGAGCGCTATCTCGACTTCACCTCGGGGGTTGCGGTGAATGCGCTGGGCCACTGCCATCCGCATCTGGTTGCGGCGCTGCAGGAGCAGGCGACGAAGCTCTGGCACATGTCGAACCTGTTCAAGAGCCCGGATGGCGAGAAGCTTGCCGCGCGGCTCTGCGAGCAGAGCTTTGCCGACCTGGTGTTCTTCTGCAATTCCGGCGCCGAGGCGATGGAAGGCGTGATCAAGGTCGTGCGCCGCTATCAGTTCTCCAAGGGGCATCCCGAACGCTATCGGCTCGTCACCTTCGAGGGCGCGTTCCACGGCCGCACCCTGGGCACGCTCGCCGCGACCGGCTCCGCCAAATATCTCGAGGGTTTTGGGCCGCCGATGGACGGCTTCGACCAGGTGCCGCATGGCGATCTCGAGGCGGTGAAAAAGGCGATCGGACCGCACACCGCGGGCATCCTGATCGAGCCGGTGCAGGGCGAGGGCGGCGTGCGCTCCGCGCCGCAGGCCTTCTTCAAGGCGCTGCGCCAGCTCTGTGACGAGCACGGCCTGCTGCTGGCGTTCGACGAGGTGCAGACCGGCATGGGCCGCACCGGCGATCTCTTCGCCTACAAGCGCGTCGGCGTGACGCCGGATGTGATGTCGCTGGCCAAGGCACTCGGCGGCGGTTTTCCGATCGGCGCGGTGCTGGCCACCGCCGAAGCCGCCTCCGGCATGTCGCCGGGCTCGCACGGCTCGACCTTCGGCGGCAATCCGCTGGCGATCGCTTCCGCCAACGCCGTGCTCGACGTGATGCTGAAGCCCGGCTTCTTCGACCACGTGCAGAAGATGTCGCTGCTGCTGAAACAGAAACTGGCCTCCGTGGTCGATCGTTATCCCGCCGTGCTCTCGGAAGTGCGCGGCGAGGGACTGTTGGTCGGCGTCAAGGCCGTGGTGCCGCCGGGCGATCTCGTCAACGCGTTGCGCGACGAGAAATTGCTCACCGTCGGCGCCGGCGACAATGTGGTACGGTTCCTCGCGCCGTTGATCGTGACCGAGGCCGAGATCGACTTGTCCGTTCAGATGCTCGAGCGCGCCTGCGTTGCGCTGTCGGGCGCACCGTTGAAGAAGGCGGCGGGATGATGAGCAAGTCGGTCCGTCACTTCCTCGACATCAGCGAACTGCCGCCGAGCGAATTGCGCAACATGCTGGCCTTGGGCGCCGACATGAAGGCAAAGCTCAAGGCGCAGGAAAAACCTGGTGACAAGGGCAAGAAGCCGCTCGAAGGCAAGACGCTGGCGATGATCTTCGAACGTCCCTCGACCCGCACGCGGGTGTCGTTCGATGTCGGCATGCGCCAGCTCGGCGGCGAGTCCATCATGCTGACGGGTGCGGAGATGCAGCTCGGCCGCGGCGAGACGATCGCCGACACCGCGCGCGTGCTGTCGCGCTATGTCGATGCGATCATGATCCGCATCCTCAACCACGACGCGCTGCTGGAATTGGCCGCGCATGCCACCGTGCCCGTGATCAACGGGCTGACGCGGCGCTCGCATCCCTGCCAGGTGATGGCCGACCTGATGACCTTCGAGGAGCATCGCGGGCCGATCGAGGGCCGCACCGTGGCCTGGACCGGCGACGACAACAACGTGCTGGCGTCGTGGGCGCATGCGGCGGAACGTTTCAAGTTCCAGCTCAATGTCGCGACCCCGCCGCAGCTCGCGCCGAACAAGGCGATGAAGGACTGGATCAAGGCAACGCAAGCTCCGATCGTGCTCGGCAACGATCCCGAGGCCGCGGTTCGCGGTGCCGACTGCGTCGTCACGGATACGTGGGTGTCGATGGGCGACAAGGACGGCGAACATCGCCACAACGTGCTCAAGCCCTATCAGGTCAATGAGAAGCTGATGTCGCTGGCCAAGAGTGACGCGATCTTCATGCACTGCCTGCCCGCGCATCGCGGCGAGGAGGTCACCGACGAGGTGATCGACGGCCCGCAATCGGTCGTGTTCGACGAAGCCGAAAACCGCCTGCATGCGCAAAAGGGCATATTGGCTTGGTGTTTTAACGAAGGGGCGTAGGTCTCTCAGCTTGCGTTCCCCGGACGCTGCGCAGCGCCATAAGCGCGTTTACGCACGCGCTATGGCGGTGCGCTGCAGAGCCGGGGTCCATATCGCGCGGACACAAGTAGTCCCGGCTCTGCGGAGCAGCGTTGCCGGACGATGCTTTTGCATCGCCTAGGCTGCACCGCGTCCGGGACACGGATCAACCCCTTTCGTTTTGCATGTTCCGACCCCAGATAAGGCGCCATGGATTCACAATCAGACATCAAAATCACGACCGAGGCCTCCGTTCGCGCGCCGTCGTCCGTTCCCGTCGATGACGCGGTGCTGCCGTTCGAGGTCGCAGAACTCGATCTGCGCGGACGGCTGACCCGGCTCGGCCCAGCGCTCGACGACATCCTGACCAAGCACGATTACCCAACCCCGGTCGGCAAGCTGCTCGGCGAAGCGATTGTGCTGGCGACGCTGCTCGGATCGGCGCTGAAATTCGACGGCCGCTTCATCCTGCAGACCCAGACCGACGGCCCGGTGTCGTTCCTGATCGTGGATTTTCAGTCGCCGGACCGCCTGCGCGCCTATGCGCGCTACGACGCGAAGCGGCTGAAGGACGGCCAGGATTCAGGCGCTCTGCTCGGCAAGGGTCATCTCGCCATGACCATCGATCAGGGGCAGGACATGAGCCGCTATCAGGGCCTGGTGGCGCTCGACGGCGGCAGCCTCGAAGACGCCGCGCATGAATATTTCCTGCGCTCCGAGCAGATCCCGACCCGCGTGCGGCTCGCGGTCGGCGAAGAATGGCGCGGCGGCGACGGCGGAAAACACCGCTGGCGCGCCGGCGGCATGCTGCTGCAGTTCCTGCCGAAAGCGCCGGAGCGCGCGCGGCAGGCCGACCTGCATCCCGGCGATGCGCCTGATGGCGCGGTGACGCATTCCGTTGCCGAAGATGATGCCTGGGTCGAGGGCCAGTCGCTGATCGGCACCGTCGAGGATGTCGAGCTGATCGATCCCGATCTGTCGGGCGAGCGCCTGCTGTACCGGCTGTTTCACGAACCCGGCGTGCGCGTGTTCACCCCGCTGCCGTTGCGCGCGCAATGCTCGTGCTCGCGCGAAGCGGTCTCCGCGATGCTGAAAAGCTTTGCGCCGAAGGACCGCGCCGAGATGGTCAAGGACGACAAGGTGGTGGTGACCTGCGAGTTCTGCTCCTCGGTATATGAGTTCACGCCGCATGAAGCGGGCGTGGAGGAATAGGCGACCCTACAATTCGCGGCCATTTCACTTGTCGGGCAAATCACCTGAATCCTGTCCAGCCCCTCGCGCAAAAATATTTCGCTTAACACGCAGGCCAAATCACTCGCATAACTCCGCTTGTCTCACGGCAGATGAGGGGCGTTGGCCATCGTCACGAACGTGCGGTGAGATGCGATGGACGCGAGAGCTGCGACTGACGTGTGCAGCTTGAGCGTACGGCGAAGTCGTGTGGTTCTGACGCCGCGGTGCTGGCGCTAAGTTGGCGGGAAGTGTCCCGCCGACGACGGAGGCAAAAGAGCCGTTCTCCGGGAAGAGCACGAAGTAAGCCGTAAAGCCATTGCGCAGGGAAGGCCGGAATGCTCCCGCTGCCCTGTATGCTCGTGTGCACTTTTGTTTGCGCAAATCGCACGCGAGACCGCGGGTGCAGCAAGCACCCGGTCTTCCCTGCGCCCTCTAATTTCAGGAGGGCAAAGAAGATGCAAACCTCGGGCGCAACGCGCCGCGAGATCGCGAAACTATATCCCCGTCATTGCGAGCGCAGCGAAGCAATCCACCTCTCCGCTTGCCGCGCTATGGATCGCTTCGCTTCGCTCGCAATGACGGGGAGGGAACGATGCCCTGGAATCCAGGCTACAGAGAGGGCGCGATGCCCCTAGTTCAATACCCGCCTGTTATCGGGGCTATCCAGCGAGAACGTCGGCACGTCGATCTCGAACCGCTCGCCGCTTTCGCTGACCATCTGGTAGCGTCCGGTCATGAAGCCCGACGCGGTCGGCAGCGGCACGCCGGAGGTGTATTCGAAGCGCTCGCCCGGCGCGAGCACGGGCTGCTCGCCGACCACGCCTTCGCCGCGGACTTCCTGCTTGCGGCCGGTGGCGTCGGTAATGATCCAGTGCCGGGTGCGGAGCTGCACGGTCTCGGCGCCGGTATTGGTGATGACGATGGTGTAGGACCAGAAATACTGGCCGCGATCGACCGACGAGCGCTCGGGGAGGAAGTTCGGTTCGACGGTGACTTCGATCTGGCGGGTGACGGCGCGGTACATGCGGGCGAGCTTCCGGAAATCCTGTGCCGTATCATAGCCAAGAATGCCGGGGGAACAATCTCCGGTCCGTCGGGTTTGCCGGTTGTTTGATCGCGGTTTCAACATAGTTCCATTCTAGAGCGCACCCGCGCGCCGTCCGGCCCCGTATCTGTTTGCGTATCTTGTGCGCAAGTTGCGGGCCGATATTATCTTTCCCGGTCCGTGCACGCGTAAAAGCTCAACTAACGGTGCCAGATGTCGTCCATTGCCGATCCAGTTACCGGAACGCGTCGCAGCGATGCCAAGGCGGTGTCTGCCGCGCCGGCGGTCACGCTGCCGGTGGCTGGCGAGCGCGAACTGCGGCTCGACCTGTTTCGCGGGATGGCGCTATGGCTGATCTTCATCGACCATCTGCCGACCAACATCCTGACCTGGTTCACGATCCGAAACTACGGATTTTCCGACGCCACCGAGATCTTCATCTTCATCTCCGGATACACCGCCGCGTTCGTCTACGGCCGCGCGATGCTGGAGGCCGGCTTCGTGGTGGCCACCGCGCGTATCATGCGCCGGGTCTGGCAGATCTACGTCGCGCATGTGTTCCTGTTCACGATCTTCCTTGCGGAAATATCCTACGTCGCGACCCGTTTCGAGAATCCGCTCTATAGCGAAGAAATGGGCATCATGGATTTTCTCAAGCAGCCTGACGTCACCATCGTGCAGGCGCTGCTCCTGAGATTCCGGCCCGTCAACATGGACGTGCTGCCGCTCTACATCGTGCTGATGCTGTTTCTGCCTGTTATCCTGTGGCTGATGAAGTGGCGGGCCGACATCGCGCTGGGGCTGTCGGTGCTGCTGTACGCACTGACCTGGCACTTCGACTGGTATCTGACGGCCTATCCGAGCGGCTTCTGGATCTTCAACCCGTTCTGCTGGCAGTTGCTGTTCGTGTTCGGTGCCTGGTGTGCGCTGGGCGGGGCGGCGCGCATGTCGCGCATCCTGTCGTCGCCGGTGACGATGTGGATTTGCGTTGCCTATCTCGCGGCCGCGTTCTTCGTCACGCTGACCTGGCACATTCCGCAGCTTAGCTTCCTGATGCCGAAGCAGCTCGAACAGTGGATGTATCCGATCACCAAGACGGATCTGGACGTGCTGCGCTTTGCCCATTTCCTCGCGCTGGCGGCGCTCACCGTGCGCTTTCTGCGCAAGGATTGGTCAGGGCTCAAATCGCCCTGGCTGCGACCATTGATCCTGTGCGGCCAGCATTCGCTTGAGATATTCTGTCTCGGCATCTTCCTGGCCTTCGCCGGGCACTTCGTGCTGGCCGAAGTTTCCGGGGGTGCTCTTACGCACGCCCTGGTCAGCCTTGCCGGAATCCTCATCATGTGGGGCGTGGCGTGGGTGATTTCGTGGTACAAGCATTCGGCCGACAAAGGAGCGTCGAAAACGAAGATCGCTGGTGGCAACGCCGACATGGCGGGAGGAGGCGCATGAGGCCCGGTTCCGGAGCTGTGCTGGTCCTGACCCTGTTTGCCGGCCTTGCAGCCGGTGGTTTTGCTCGCGCCCAGGATGCCGCCCCTCAGGCCTGCCAAGTCCCAAGCCATCTCCTCTCCACCGAGAGCACGCTTCCGAAGGTGGCCGAGGCCGTCAAGAACGCCCGGCCGCTGACCGTCCTGGTGGTGGGCAGCCGCTCATCGACCATCCTTTCCTCCGAAGCCAGCGCCTATCCGGCCAAGCTGCAGGCGGCCCTGAAGGAGAAGCTGCCCTCGATCCCGGTCAACCTCACCGTAGAACTCCAGACCGGGAAGACGGCCGAGGAGGTGGACGCCAACCTCGTTAAGCTGGTGGAAGCAAAAAGGCCTACTTTGGTCATCTGGCAGACGGGGACCGTCGATGCTATGCGATCCGTCGATCCCGACGATTTTCGCGGTGCGATCGACGAGGGACTTGTTGCGCTGCAAAATGCAGGAGCCGATGTGGTTCTGGTCAATCTGCAATACAGCCCGCGCACCGAAACGATGATTTCTGCGCCGCCCTACCTGGATAACATGCGCGTGGTGGCGCAGCAGCACAACGTTCCGCTGTTCGATCGGTTTGCTATCATGCGTCACTGGAACGACGCCGGAGATTTTGACCTGTTCAGTACTTTTCACGGCACCGACATGGCCAAGCGGGTTCATGGCTGCCTCGGCCGCGCGCTGTCGAAATTTGTGCTCGATGCGGCCCGCCTCGACCAGGCGCAGCAGAATTAGGGACCAGCGTTAATGAGTTTTCACTGCCCTTTTCGTTTGTCGATATGGCTGACTGTCTCCGCCGCGGGGCTGGCGCTGTTGACGCCTGCCTCGGTGCTGCCGCTGCACGCCCAGACGGCCCCGCAACAGACCGGCCAGCGGGCGGCGCTGTCCGATAGCGCCAAAACTGAAAACACGGCTGAAAACAAGCCCTCGGCTGAAAGCGTCCCGCCGCAGGCCGCGCCGATGGCTGCCACCAATCCGGCCGCGCAGAAGGGCATCACCGGCAAGGCGATCGACAAGGTGAAGGAGGTCGCGAAGTCAGCCGGCGACATCTTCAGCCGTGTTCCGTGCTTGCCGCCAAAGGGTGCTTCCAAATCGATGGGATCGCTGCCGCGCGTCGCGAACAAGCTCGTCGCGGGTCAGCCGGTGGTGATCGTCGCGTTCGGATCGTCTTCGACCGCCGGTTTTGGCGCGACCTCGCCGGAGTTCAACTATCCCAACCGGCTCGCCGCGCAATTGCGCCGGCAATATCCGACGGCCGACATCTCCGTCGTCAATGCCGGCAAGGGTGGCGAGGACGCGCCGGAAATGATGAAGCGGCTGCAGACCTCCGTCATCGACATGCGTCCGGACCTGGTGATCTGGCAGGTCGGCACCAACGCCGTGCTGCGCAACCTCGATCCGGGTGAGACGGCAAAACTCGTCGAGGAAGGGATCACGCGCATTCAGGCCGTTGGCGCCGACATTGTGCTGATCGATCCGCAATATTCGCCGCGGGTCAACGAGCACGCCGAAAGCGCCGGCAAGATGATGAAGCTGCTGAACAAGACCGCCGAGCTTCGCAAGGTCGGCATCTTCCCGCGCTTCGCCGTGATGAAAGACTGGCACGAAAAGCAGGCGATCCCGATCGAGAATTTCGTGATCGCCGACGGCTTGCACATGAGCGACTGGGGCTACGCCTGCTTCGCGCAACTGCTCGGCGACGACATCATCAAGTCGGTCGGCCAGATCAAGCTCGGCGTCAGCGTGCCGTCGGACGTGCGGGCTTATAGGCCGATGTGAGTCGAGGTGCAATCTACGCCGTCGTCCCTGCGTTCGCATGCGTTCGCAGGGAAGACACCTGTTGTGTGGCTGATTGTGCAGCTACTTCACGCCATCTCCAGCGCGGCCTCAAAGTCCTCGATCAGATCATCGGCATGCTCGAGCCCGGCCGAGAAGCGAATGAAACCTTCGCTGATGCCGAGTTCGGCGCGCGCCTCCGGCGTCAGGCGTTGATGCGTCGTGGTGGCGGGATGGGTGACGAGGCTCTTGGCGTCGCCGAGATTGTTGGAGATGCGCGAGATCTGCAGCGCGTTGAGGCAGCGGAAGGCGCCGGCCTTGCCGCCCTTCACTTCGAAGCCGATCAAAGTCGAGCCGGCGCGCATCTGCTTCTTCACCAGCGCGGCCTGCGGATGATCTGATCGCCCGGGATAGATCAGCCGCGAGATCTTAGGATGCTTGGCGAGCGCGTCCGCCACCTTGGCCGCCGTCTCGGTCTGCGCGCGTACGCGCACCGCCAGCGTCTCCAGCCCCTTCAGCAGCACCCAGGCATTGAACGGCGACATCGAAGGGCCGGTCTGGCGCATGAAATTATGGATGTGCTCGGCGATGAACGCTTCCGAGGACAGGATGATGCCGCCGAGGCAGCGGCCCTGGCCGTCGATGTGCTTGGTGGCCGAATAGATCACGACGTCGGCGCCGAGCGACAGCGGGCTCTGCCAGATCGGGGTTGCGAACACATTGTCCACGATCAGCCGCGCGCCGCCCTTGTGCGCGATCTCGGCAATCGCCTGAATGTCCAGCACGTCGAGCGTCGGATTGGTCGGGCTCTCCAGGAAGCAGGTCCTGGTGTTGGGCTGCATCGCGCGCTTCCACTGGTCGAGGTCGAGGCCGTCGACGAGGGTGGACTGGATGCCGTAACGCGGCAGCAAATCTTCCACCACGTAGCGGCAGGAGCCGAACATCGCCTTCGCCGCCACCACGTGGTCGCCGGCTTTCAGCGGCGCGAGGATGGCGGTGGTCACCGCCGCCATGCCGGTCGCGGTCGCGCGTGCCGCTTCGGCGCCTTCGAGCTCGATCATGCGCCGCTCGAACATCGAGATGTTGGGATTGGAGAAGCGCGAGTAGAGAAAGCCCGGATCTTCGCCCTTGAACCGCGCCTCGCATTGCTCGGCGCTGTCGTAGATGAACCCTTGCGTCAGGAACAGCGCTTCGGAGGTCTCTCCGAACTGCGAACGCAGGGCGCCGGAATGCACCAGCCTGGTTTCGGGACGATAGCGGGTGGTAGCCTTAGTCTCAGACATGTGACCTCCGTCGTGACCACCGGAAAATGGTCACAAAAAACCGGCCTGGAAAAATTTCCACAGGCCGGGATCACACGTGTCCCCGGCCTGTTTAGCGACTTATTTAACGTGGCTGCAAGCCGGCCGGCTCAAATCACCACGGGATAAGTCATGCTGATATTCGCTTGCGCCCTTTCAGTCAAGCCGGCCTTCGGATAACCCGTGAAAGCCCATATCTATGAGGTCTGGATGACAGTTGGGCATCCGAAAGGGCCACCTCAGAGGACCGCGCCGTGCCGTTCACGCTTCCGCCCGACGCCAACGGAATTCTGCCCGACCGCATGATCGCGGCGATGGCGGATGCGGGGCTGATCCTGCCGGCCTATCCCTTTGTCGAAAGCCAGATCCAGCCGGCGAGCCTCGATTTGCGGCTGGGCGACATCGCCTACCGGGTGCGCGCGAGCTTTCTGCCCGGCCCGGGCGCCACCGTCGCCGAGCGCATCGACGAGTTGAAGCTGCACGAGATCGACCTTTCGGACGGCGCGGTGCTGGAGACCAACTGCGTCTACATCGTGCCGCTGCTGGAAAGCCTCGCGCTGCCGCGGCAGATCGTGGCGGCCGCCAATCCGAAGAGCTCCACCGGGCGGCTCGACGTCTTCACCCGCGTGATTGCCGACGGCACCCGCCGCTTCGACATGATCGGCGCCGGCTATCACGGCCCGCTCTATGCCGAGATCAGCCCGAAGACGTTTCCGGTGTTGCTGCGCGAGGGCTCCCGGCTCTCACAGGTGCGCTTCCGCGCCGGAGATGCCGTCCTCAACGCCGACGAACTCGACGCGCTGCACGGCGCCGAGCGGCTGGTCGATATCGACGATGCGGATTTGGCCAACGGCGTGGCGCTGTCCGTCGATCTCTCCGGCGAGAATACCTCAGGCTTCGTCGGCTACCGCGCCAAGCGCCACACCGGCGTGGTCGATATCGATCGACGCGGCGGCTATGCGGTCGATGAATTCTGGGAGCCGATCCCGGCACGTCCTGACGGCAGCCTCATCCTCGATCCCGGTGAATTCTACATCCTGGCCTCGAAGGAGGCCGTGCAGATCCCGCCGGACTACGCCGCGGAAATGGTGCCGTTCGATCCGCTGGTCGGCGAATTCCGCGTCCACTATGCGGGATTCTTCGATCCCGGCTTCGGCTACGCCGGTGCCGGCGGGCAGGGCTCGCGCGCCGTGCTCGAAGTGCGCTCGCGCGAGGTGCCGTTCATCCTCGAGCATGGCCAGATCGTCGGCCGCCTGGTATACGAAAAGATGCTGTCGCGGCCCGACGCCATGTACGGCCAGCGCATCGGCTCGAACTACCAGGCGCAGGGCCTGAAGCTCTCCAAGCATTTCCGGGTGTAGCGTGTTGCGTCCCGGACGCGGTGCAGCGTGTAACGCTGCTCCGCAGAGCCGGGACCCAACTTCCTCGGTACGCCAATTCAGCAGGACCCCGGCTCTGCAGCGCATCACTGCGTGCTGCGCTGCGTCCGGGGCACGAGAACGTCGGCCTACCGCGACGCCGATTTCGCCGCCGGCGTCACGCGCCAGATCGTGTTGCCGACGTCGTCCGCAACCAGCAGCGCGCCCTGCTTGTCGAGCCGCACGCCGACGGGGCGGCCCTGCGCCTCGCCCTTGTCGTTGAGGAAGCCGGTCAGCACGTCCTGCGGCGCACCCGAAGGCTTGCCGTCCTTGAACGGAACGAAGATCACCTTGTAGCCGGCGCGGGGCTTGCGATTCCACGAGCCGTGCTGGCCGATGAAGGCGCCGCCTTCCATCTCCGGCGGAAACAGATTGCCGGTGTTGAACGCCAGCCCGAGCGAAGCCGTATGCGCGCCGAGCGCATAGTCCGGCGCCATCGCTTTCTGCACCATATCCGGCCGTCGCGGCTCGACGCGCGTGTCGACACGATCTCCGAAATAACTGTACGGCCAGCCGTAGAACGCGCCGTCCTTCACCGAGGTCATGTAGTCGGGGACAAGATCGTTGCCGAGTTCGTCGCGCTCGTTGACGACGACCCAGAGTTCGCCGGTCTGCGGATTCCATGCCGGGCCGTTCGGATTGCGCAAGCCGGACGCGAACATGCGCGATTGGCCGCTTGCGCGGTCGACTTCCAGCACGGCGGCGCGATCCTTCTCGGCGTCCATGCCGTTCTCGCCGATATTGCTGTTGGAGCCGACGGTCGCATACAGCTTGGTGCCGTCCGGACTGGCGGTGAGATCCTTGGTCCAGTGGTGATTGAGCGTGCCGGCGGGCAGGTCCGCAAGCTTGACGCCGGGAGCGTTGATCTTGGTGTCGCCGGTCGAATAGGGGAATTTCATGATCGCATCGGAATTGGCGACATAGAAATCCTCGCCAACCAGCACCATGCCGAACGGCGAGTTCAGGTTGCTGATGAAGGTGCTTCTTGTCTCGGCAACGCCGTCGCCATCGGCGTCGCGCAACAGCGTGATGCGGTTGGCGCTCGGGACGCCTGCGCCCGCCCGACTCTGCGCCAACCCGTATATGAAGCCCTTGATGCTCATGCCGCCCTGCTTCGGCGGGGCGTTGCTCTCGGCGACCAGCACGTCGCCGTTCGGCAGCACATAGACCGTGCGCGGATGATCGAGCCCGGTCGCGAAGGCGGCGACGGTCATGCCATTGGCGGCGATCGGCTTGGCGCCATCGGGCCAGCGGTTGACGGTAGCGATGGCGACCGTCGGGATCCAGGAATGTTCCGGCGGCGGCAGGTCGGGCGAAGGACCATAACTCTGCGCCACGGTCGCAGTGTCGGTCGCAGTTTCCTTGGGGTCGTTGCAGGCGGCCAGCGGCAGCGCCAGCGCGCCGACGCACAGGGCGAGGTGGATGTTTTTGCGCATGGCAGCGCTCCCAGAGGGATCTTGCCATTACCAATGCGATGCGCGCCTGAACGTTCTCGACCCGGCATGAATTCCCCGTGAACCCGTCCGAAATGGCGGCCCACCTGCAATCCCGCAGGCCCCCATTGCGCCGGGCGCACGTGGAATCACCCCCCGCCGTGCTAGGAAGCGGCGCGGCGTGGCCCCAAGTCCGCGCGCGGGAGCAGAAATGTCCGATATCGGCGTTGCCGAAATTCCCGTCGACGAGAAGGAACGCCCGCTTCCGCCGCCAGAAGCGCCGGCGAAGAACGCGCTGCTGGACGGCCCGATCCTGCGCACGCTGCTGTGGCTCGCCTGGCCGAACGTGATCGCGCTGACCGCGGGCACCTGTGTCGTGATCGCCGAGACCTCCTATATCGGCCGGCTGGGCGTGGAATCGCTGGCGGCGATGGCGCTGGTGTTTCCGATCGTGATCCTGACCATGACCATGTCGGGCGGCGCCATGGGCGGCGGCGTGGCCTCAGCGATTGCGCGCGCGCTCGGCGCCGGTGATATCGACCGCGCCTCGACCCTGGCCGCGCATGCGCTGCTGATCGGCCTCTGCTTCGGGCTTGTATTCATGCTGGGCATGCTGATCTTCGGGCCAAAGCTTCTGGAACTGCTCGGCGGACGCGGCAATGTGCTGACGCAGGCGGTGGCTTATACGCAGATCTTCTTCGGTGGCGCCGTGGTGCCGTGGCTGATGAACACGATGTCCGGCATTTTGCGCGGCACCGGCAACATGAAGCTGCCGTCGTTAATGATGCTCTCGTCGGCCATTTGCCAGATCATTCTCGGCGGCACGCTGGGCTTGGGCCTCGGCCCGATCCCGCAATTCGGCATGCGCGGCGTCGCGGCGGGCTCGCTGATCGCCTATCTGATCAGCATCTCCGTGATGTCCTGGTATCTGTTCTCGGGCCGCGCGCGCGTCATTCCAAAAATCCGCGGCCTTCGGATTCGCATGCCGATGTTCATCGATATCCTCAAGGTCGGCGCCATCGCCTGCTTCTCGCCGCTGCAGTCGGTGCTGACCATCAGCATCTTCACCTACATGCTGGCGAGTTTCGGTACCGAAATCCTCGCCGGCTACGGCATCGGTGCGCGGCTCGAATTCATGCTGACCTCGATCGCATTCGCCGTCGGCATCGCTTCGGTGCCGATGGTCGGCATGGCGGTCGGTGCGCAGCGCATCGCGCGGGCCCGCAAGATCGCCTGGACGGCGGGGCTCGTCGCATTCGTCTCAGTCGGCGCGGTCGCGAGCTTCATTGCTGTATTCCCCGATATCTGGGTCAATCTCTTCACCGACGATGCGAGCGTGCGCGCCGCCAGTCGCCAGTATCTGTCGACGGCTGCTCCCATGTATGCGTTCATCGGACTTGCCACGACGTCCTATTTTTCGTCGCAGGGCGCAGCCAAGGTGATCGGCCCGGTGCTGGCGCAGACCGCACGGTTGTTGTTTATCGGCGCGGGAGGGTGGTGGCTGTCGACGCATGACGCGACCGCACTGGACTTCTTCAAGCTGGCGGCGGCGTCTATGGTGCTGCTCGGCGTGCTGTCATGCGTCAGCGTGATGTTGACCCGATGGGGACCGAGGCCGCGGCCCGCGCCCGCTGTGCGGCCGGCGCTGTCGTAACGGCTGTCATTCCGGGATGGTGCGCAGCACCAGACCCGGAATCTCGAGATTCGGGGTTCGATGCTATGCATCGCCCCGGAATGACAAGGTCGCGAACTACCGCCGCGTGCGTCGCCGGCCGTGACGGTCGCCACTGACATTGGCCATGCGCATCAGTTGCGGGACCATGCTCATCAGCTCGCCGCCACCTCCGCTGCCGAGCACGCCCATGAAATCTCCGCCGCCGATGCTGCCGAAATTCATGCCGCCGGCGCTCACGCCGTTACCCTCGGGCACATAACCGCTGCCGAAGCCGCCGGGGATTCCGCCGCCGCCTTCCATCATGCGGCTCATCATCGGGCCCATGGTCTGCATCATCATGGCGAAGCGGCGCTTGCCCATCTTTGCCTTCATCATTTCCAGCATCGGCGCCATCTGCGTCATCATGTCTTCGCCGCCGCCTCCGCCACTGATGCCGGCGAATTGCGCCTTGGCCGGCATCGAGGTCAGGGTGAACAGCAAAAGCAGCGTGGCTGCGTGGCAGACGACCTTGTCAGCTCCCGTCATGGTTCGGACTCCTCATGCGCTGATAGCCGCGGGCGCGGCGCCATTCGGACGCACGCGCCGAGGCTAGGAGCGCACGGGGAGCCTATCTGTGAGAAAGATCACGCTTCCCTGCGGCGGGCGGTGAACTCGGTGATGACACGCCATGTTGCGCCGTTGTCGGCCGAGACTTCGCCGCGCCAGAGGAACGAATCGGCGGTGATGTCTGCAAAACTCCAGCGCGCCAGTTGGCCGTCTGGCCGCGTGCCCAACTGCACAATGTCGCGGCCTTCTGCACGGCCGATCATCTGCAGGAAATTCCGCGTCACCGGGTCGGTCCACTGGATGCGCCAGGCGTCGATATCGGGATCGTAGACCCGCAGCGTGGTGCCGTACGAGTTGAAATTGGCCGCGGCATCGCCGTGCCGCAGTTCGCCGCGGGGCGGCACGATCCAGACATCCTGGATCGCGCGCCCCTCCAGCGCCCAGCCAAAATGCCATTCGCCGGCGCGGCGGCGCTCCGTGCCATCTTCGGAAAATTGCCTGACATCGAGATCCCATGAGCCGACGAAGCGGCCGTAGAGATCCATCCTGCCGGCGCGGTCGGCCGAGGGGCCGTCCGCGCCGAGGGCGTCTAGAAACGCAGAGGTCATGCGGCGCTCCGTCCCAATGCTTTTTGCATGGCGAGGAGGCCCAGATCCATCTGCGCGTTCATGTAGGGCGCGATCTCGTTGGGCAGCACGTCGGCGATCCACACAAAGCGGGTGCGGCCATCGCTTTCGGCAAAAACCTGTGCCGAGGCACTGTGCTGCTTGATACGTTCGCTGACGATGGCGTAGACCAGCCGCCGCTTCTTGTCGTCGCAATCGACCAGGATCTCGCGCGCCACCGTGCCGTTCGAAAACGTAACGATGCGCGCGTCGCCGTCGAGCTTGGTGTCGGTCACGAAGCCGGGCACCAGCCGCGTATGCAGCGCGCCGAAATCGCGCAGCGCGTCCCAGACGTGATCGGGGGAGGCGTCGATGAGGATTTCTTTTTGGATGGAGGCCATGGGTCTAATCCGTTGCTATTAGAGGGTGTTTGAAGTCGTCATGGCGAGGAGCGAAGCGACGAAGCAATCCATGCTTCCGTTGCGGCGGTATGGATTGCTTCGCTTCGCTCGCAATGACGGTGGGTGGGCAAGCGCCGCGTCACGTGCACACCGCTTCGACATTGTTGCCGTCGGGATCGATCAGGAACGCCGCAAAGTAGGTCGGGCTGTAATCCGCCCGCGGCCCGGCGCCGCCGTTGTCGCGGCCGCCGGCTTTCAGGCCTTCGGCATGGAATTGCTTGATCGCCGCGTGATCCTTGGCGCGGAACGCGACATGCGCGGCCGAGCCCGCCGATCCCTTGTGCAGATGCAGCCAGAGCGCTGGTGCGCCCTTCGGGCCAAAACCCGCGCCGGAATCGTCGCGCGAGCACAGCACAAAGCCGAGCGGCGCGAGCGCTGCCGTATAGAAGCGCACGCTGGCGTCGAGATTGCCGACGCGTAATCCGATGTGGTCGTACATGAGTTTCTCCAGTCATAAGCGCGCGAAGTCGCGCGGCCTGGAGAAAGCCTAGCTAGTGGAGGGCCAGCCGTTCTTGGAAAATCTTGCGCTTGCCCCGCGAGGCCTGGCGGAACTTCAGCGGCGAGGCGCCGGCGGCTCGGCCAAACGTGCGCACGAAATTGGAGAGGTCTGCGAAGCCGACGTCATAGGCGATATCGGTGACCGGGCTGTCGTCGTCGGCCAGCCGCCGCGCAGCATGGCGCAGCCGCGAGCGCACCAGATATTGGTGCGGGGTGACGCCGAGCACCTCCGAGAACAGCCGCAGGAAATGGAACGGGCTGATGCCGGCTTGGGCAGCGGCATCTTCCAGGTTGATCTGGTGGTGCGAGTTTGCATCGATCCACAGCGCGGTCTCCACCGCACGGCGGCGGTCGCGCGCAGCATCAGGGCCGGATTTGCGCGGCTTGCCGGAAACCACTTCGACAAAACGGCTCGCCAACACCTGACCGATTTCGTCGAGGCCGATGTCGCTGCTGCCATCTGCTGCCGTCTGCGCCAGTTCCCCGAGCACCACGAGTTCCGGCAGCGGTGGCACGGCGCCGACCTGCCACGGGGCTCCGCTGTCGCCGATCGCTTCCACCAGTTCGCGCGCGCAAGGAAGAACGACAGGCACTCGTCGCCGCAGACATGCTCGTGCGTGCAGGTATATTCATCGCCGGGATGGCCGATCAGCACCGATCCTGCCACCAGTTCGCTGAACTTGCCGCGGCAATGCAGGCCGAAACTGCCCTTGCGAACATAGGAGATCGAATAGCGGCTATGCTGCTCCGCAAATGGCTTGTCGCCGGGCCCCGCGGTGCAGCGAAAGTCGGAAACGGAAATGGATTTGCGTTCGAGAAGCGTGGTCGCGGTCATCACACAGATTTAAGTATGCGCCCGCGGCGGTGCAACCGGCAGCAGCACATCGAACAGCGTCTTGCTGGCGGTCGGGCTGGTACCTTCGATCGACAGCAGCCGGCGCTTGGAGATCGCTCCGCCGTGTGGCGAGATCTTGTCGGCATAGTTGCCTACCTCGAGCACGCGGTGGCAGGGCACGATGATCATGAAGGGATTGCGGCCGATCGCCTGCGTCACCGAATAGACCGCGCCGGAGGCGCGTAAGGCCGAGGCTATTTCCGCATAGGTCCGGGTTTCCCCGCGCGGGATCGCGCGCGCATAGGCGTAAACGCGCTGGCTGAAGGCGGGAATGCCGGTCATATCAAGCGCGACCTCGGCAAAATCGCACGCCTCCCCGCGCAGCAGAGCTGTGATGCCTTCGATCGCGACCGGGACATTCGGGGGAGGGCGAAGTTCGCGCGCATCCGGATAGAGCTGAAACAGCCGCCGCCGCGTATCGATCTCGCGCACTTCAGGAAGCTGCACGCCGATGATGCCCGACGGGCCCCACGCTATGCCGCAGCGGCCGATCCCCGTGTCAAAGATAGTGTACCCACGCCCCGTCATACACGCCCACCAAGCCCAGATCGGATCATAGCACCGACGTGATCGGGCGCATCTGGAATTTTCGGAAAGTTAACAGTGAGGCGGGACGGGCAACGGAACAGCTTGGCGGATCGCGCGATGTCGGCTAATCATGGGGCGCGACCCGCGGGCGTAGTTCAATGGTAGAACGGCAGCTTCCCAAGCTGCATACGAGGGTTCGATTCCCTTCGCCCGCTCCAACCCATGCGGGTGGATTAGCCGCAGGCGTAATCCAGCGATAACGCGGCGATGGCGGACTACGCCTTCGGCTAACCGCCAATCGCAAATGTAAGCGTGATTGCGACGATGAGTGCAGTCCGCATTTCAGCCTCCCCCGTGCTTCTACGGTTGAGATCTCGCTCGACGGTCAACCGATGCGCTGACGAAGAACGCCGAGAGCTTCTTCCCTGCACTGGCAGGACCCTCGACTTCGTTCCGCACGAACAGGAAAGCAACAGTCTTGCCTGAAAAAGCTAGCCGCTCAGAAAATGGGCTCCCATTTTTTTTGGAATCTGGCCTCCTTAATTGCCGGAGAGTTCGTGTGATTCGCGAATTAATGACAGTCCACAATGGAGGCTGCCATGAAAGCGTTCGGTCGCGTACTAACGATGTTCGGTATTCTCCTGGTGTCCTTTCGTGCTGACGCTCACGATCCGTCGATGGCGCACCACGAATGGTTCAACCGACAGGAAATGAACCCTGCCGCACGGCTGCGACTCGGTGTCCCGTGGAAGTCATGCTGCGACAACGGCGACGTATTCAAAACCCGCTTCAGGGTGGCTGAAGATCGCTCAGACCAGTGGCAATACCTGAAGGATGGACATTGGAGAACTGTCCCGCCTGACATCATCAAGGAAGAGGATACGCCGGACCATCTGCCCGTGCTGTTCATCAATAAGTACACGGGAATGGAGCTCTGCTTCTTCGTGCCGAAGGGTGGATTGTGACGCTTTAGGCCTGTCGCCAGCTCAACCCGTCGACCATGGGCGACAGAAGCCTATCTTTCACCGGCGATCACGCGTAGGGTCGCTTCGTCGCAAGACGATGGCGCTGAACCTTAGAGTGGACTGCGGGCAGACCCGGGGGCAGTACCCGGCGCCTCCACCTTAGCAGCTTAAAGGTCTCATCTCGGTGAGATCGATTCTGCCGAAAGGTCGAATCCCAGGGCTGCTAAGGCGGGGGCGAACCAGGATCGATGGTCGCAAAGAAGCTCTGAATTGTGCTCGGCATGATACCGCCGTTATCGGGTCAAAAACCTAAATGCAAACGATAACGTTGCATTGAACGAAGTGCGCCTCGCGGCGTAACCTGTTCGGGGTTGGTCCACCTGGCAACAGAACGGCCATCGCCGCGTCAGCCTTCGGGTTGGCGCGGCTTTTATTTGTGGCCCGGCTCACTGCTCGCCCGTTGCCTTCAGTTTCCGTCGCTGCCGTGCTAGGCACGAGGCGTGTCGCAAAAGAGGAGTGCGCGTTGACCCAGGCGATCACTTCCGCTGACACCTCCCGCAACAGCCTGCTCGTGGTCGCCGCCGGCGGCGTCATCTCAGGCATCCTCACGCCGCTGTTGCCGACGCTGATCGACATGATCGTCGGCTTGCCCGGCCAGCTTCGCATTTCGCTGATCGCGGTGCCGTTTGCCGCGCTCGTCTTCATTCTGGTGCGGCGCTTCAGCGCCAATCCGTGGTGGGCGGCGGGGCTTGCCGCCATCGTCACCATGGTGGCTTTTGTCTGCGCGGTGAACGCGGCCATCTTTATCGAGGGACAGACCGCAGGCGCTGCCACGGTCATGCGCTATCTGCTCGCCGGATTGACCGGCGGCGTTGTCGGCACCGCCGTTATGGCGCTGGGGATCGGCCTGTTGCCGGCGGGGCCGCGTGCGGCTGCCGCATGGTGGCCGATGCTGATCACGGGCACACTCATCGGCACGCTGCTGGCGCTCGACAATGCGCTCGGCCTCGACCAGCTCTCGTTCCTCTATCCGGTCTGGCAGGCGGCAGTCGCGGTGCGGCTGGTGATGGCGCTGCGGTCCTGACGGCCCAGAGCCGCGTGCAGCCCCGTAGTTCTACCGGCCTGCATTTAAGCCTGCATTAAGGCTGCCTTAGCCGAGTTCCGCATACGTTGGCTGTTCTCTCACGCAGCGGAATCACAACATGCGGATCGGCAGGCTTTTTGCGGTATCGATGCTTTCGGTGACGGTCCTGGCGGTCATTCTCGGTGCCGGGGTCCTTGTCCCGCAGTACCGGACCTTCGCCAGCAAGAGCGAGGCGATCAAGGCGGTGGAGGCCTACGGCACGGTGCTGGCGGTTGGCCAGCAGGTTGCCGGCTACCGGGCGCCCTATGTCGGTCCGCTGTTCCAGGAAGGCGCCGCGACGCAGGCCCAGCTCGATATTGCCGCGAAGGCCGTGCAGACGGCAGATGCAGTGTTCGCAAAAGCGCGGACCGCTGTCGGCGCGCTCAGCGATGGCGCAGCGATCGTGCAGGGCCTCAACCAGGCGGCGGCCAAACTGGCCGAGGTTCGCACAGCGAGCGATCGCGCGATGGCGCTGCCGATGAGCGCGCGCGATTCTGCGGCGATCAAAGGCTTCCTGCCGGGCATCGCCCAGACCGTGGCCATTCTCGAACCGCTGTTGAACCGCCTTGAAAATCAGGTCGCGATGGCGGACGCGTCGCTGACGGCGCTGTTGAATGTCGCCCGTACGTCGCAGGATCTGCGAATCTCGGCGGGCGGTCGAGCTGCTACGGTATCGCTTGCGATCAGCACCCGCCGTCCAGTGACGGCGGCTGAAATATCGACCATGGACCGCGCCCAGGGCCGCGTCGATCTCGACCGCGAGCGGATCGAGGCCGGCGTGGATCAGATCGGCAGCCCGCCGCGTCTTACGAAAGCGATGAACGACGCGATCGAGGCCTATTTCGGAAAGGCCGCGCCGTGGCTTGAAAAAGTGATGGCGGCCGGACGCAACGACGGTCAATACGGGATCGGCGCTAATGAACTCGCCACCACGATCGTGCCGGCGGTGCAGGCCTTCTTCGCTGTGCGCGATGCGGCGCTCACGGAAGCCGCCGAACGTGCGGGCGCCGCGCGCGACGCTGCCTTGACGATGCTGGCGCTGGCCGGCCTTGCTGTTGTGGCGCTGCTCGCCGTGCTTGCCGGCGTCACCGTGATGTTGCGGCGGCGCGTGATCACGCCGCTCGCGACGCTGACCGGCGTCGTCGGCGATCTCGCCGCCGGCCGGCATGACGTCACGATCCCGACCATTGAGCGTGCCGACGAAATCGGCGCCATGGCGGGATCGCTGCAGATTTTCAAGGACGCCCTGATTGCCAAGAAGGCCGCCGACGCGGCCGCTGCGGTAGAAGCGGATGCAAAGATCCAGCGCGGGCAGCGCGTCGACCGGATCACCAGCGACTTCGAAGCGATGATCGGCCAAATCGTCGAGATCGTGTCACAGGCCTCGACCGAGCTGGAAGCCTCCGCCGGCACGTTGACGGCGACCGCGGAGCGTTCGGAGGAGCTTGCCACCACGGTTGCGGCGGCTTCCGAGGAAGCCTCCACCAATGTGCAATCGGTCGCATCCGCCACCGAAGAGATGGCGTCGTCAGTCAACGAGATCAGCCGTCAGGTCCAGGGCTCGGCGCGGATCGCCAGTGAGGCGGTGGAGCAGGCGCAGAAGACCAACGCCCGCGTCGCTGAACTCGCCAAGGCAGCCGCTCGGATCGGCGACGTGGTGGAGCTGATCAACACCATCGCCGGCCAGACCAACCTGCTGGCGCTCAACGCCACCATCGAGGCGGCACGGGCCGGCGAAGCGGGGCGCGGCTTTGCGGTGGTGGCGTCCGAGGTGAAGGCGCTGGCCGAACAGACGGCCAAAGCGACCGGCGAGATCAGCCAGCAGATATCGGGCATCCAGGCGGCGACGCAGGAATCGGTCGGCGCCATCAAGGAGATCGGCGACACCATCGGACGGATGTCGGAGATCGCCTCGACCATCGCAGCCGCGGTCGAGGAGCAGGGCGCGGCGACTCAGGAAATTTCCCGCAACGTGCAGCAGGCCGCGCACGGCACGCAGCAGGTTTCCGCCAACATCGCCGACGTGCAGCGTGGCGCCAGCGAGACCGGGTCCGCCTCGGCCCAGGTGCTTGGCGCGGCAAAGTCGCTGTCCGGCGAAAGCGACCGGCTCAAGCGCGAGGTCGGCAAGTTCCTCAGTTCGGTGCGGGCGGCCTGAGCCGCCATCGCAAAAGCGGACGCTGCTAGGGCGCGATCGTCAGCACTGCCTTCATGTTCGGATGGTACCGGCAATAGTACTCGACGGTGCCGGCCTTCTTCAGAATCGACGTCACGGTCTTGTTCGTCGGCATGGCGACGTCGAAATCGCCGTTGAGCGCGGTCGCGGTGTGCACGAACACGTCTTTGTTGATCCATTCGATGGTGTCGCCGACCCTGGCCGAGACCTCGGCCGGCGCGAACACCAGATCGGTCGTCGTGATTTGAATCGTCGCCGCATGCGCCGGGACGGCCATCATGCCGAACAGCAGGGTGGCCATAGCAAGCAGATAGCGTCCTGGACGCATGGCGGGCTCCTTACCTTACTTCAGCTTGGCGGCGACCTGTTCGGCGTGCTGCTGGTGGCCCTGAAAAATCTTCAGGCCGGTCTGCAGCAGGCTCTTCAGCTCGGCATTGCTGGCCGATGGAATCAGTTGCGTTTCCAGCGCGCCGTTGACGGCCTTGTGGTAGGCGACTTCGTTGGCGACATAGGCCTTGTCGTATTCGGCGCCTTTCAGCTTGGCGAGTTCGGCGAGCTTGTCGGTGGCCTGCTTCGACAGCGCCTTGCTGGTGTCGTTGTCCTCCGGCGTCACCTTCAGCTTCTTGACGAGGTCGAGCGCCTGCTTGTTCACGGCCTCATGGTCGCGCACCATGTCCTGCGCGAATGCCTTGACATCCTTGTTGCCGGCTTTCTCGATCGCCTGCTTGGCGGCGGCGATGTCGATCACGCCAGCCGTGTAGGCGATATGCGCGATCTGGGGATCGGTGGGTTTTGCGCCCTGCGCCAGCGCGGGGCCGGTCAGCAGGCTTAGTGCGGCGATCGCCGCGCTCAATCGAATGAACATGGTCTGACACTCCTGTGGCGCGGCAAGCCGCGCGTTGTTGATGCACAGGAGTTGGATGGTCGTGGAGTGCAGAGGTTCCCGGAAAAGTTAATCGAAACCCAGCCGCTCCAGCACCGTGTCCGTCAGCCGTTCGCAGCGCTTGCCGGCGAAGGGAAAGGCTTCCATCACCACGGGGCCGATCTTCCTCTCGACGATGTCGCGCAGCATCGTGCGGGCGCGATGTAGCCGGGTTTTCACCGTCTCCGGCTTGAGCGAGAGAATCTCGGCGGTCTCTTCCACGTTCATCCCCTCGATGACGCGGGTGATGAAGACGAGACGGAACGCCTCCGGCAATTCGTCGATGGCGTGCTCGACGACATGCTGGATTTCACGCTGGGCCATGGATTTTTCCGGATCGTCGGAGGCGGCAAGAGGGAACTGGATGATCTCTGCTTCGAGCGCGCCCTGCGGCAGCGCGTCCATCTCGACGGCGGGCCGCTGGCGGCGCAGCCGGCCCAGCGCTTCGTTCATCGCGATCCGCGACAGCCACGTCGACAGGCTGGAATCGCCGCGAAAACTTTCCAGATGCGTGAAGGCGCGGACGTAGGCGTCCTGCACGACGTCCTCGGCCTCGCTATCATTGCGCAGGATGCCGCGGGCAAGGCGATAGAGCCTGCGGTTGTTCGCCTGCATGATGGCACGGACGGCGGCTTCGTCGCGGGCCAGCGCCCGCCGCACCAGCTCGGTGTCGCCGGATTCGACGGGCGCTGCTTGCGGTATCTGGGCCTGACGCATGATGGGTCCACCAATAACAGGGTATTGGGGTTGGATGCGGCCAGGGCAAACCGGTTCCCGAAATATTTCGATTTTGTGGGTGGACAAAGGCGCGTTTGCGCCGTGCCCACCCTGCAAACCTGTTACGCCGCCGGAACCTGGTCGAGGAACCCGGTGATGCTGCGGATGCGGCCGTCGCTGAGCACGGCGAAATCCGTGCCCTTGATCGGGCTGTCGCCGCCGTCGGGCCCGAGGCCCCAGGAGAAGCGGACGTGATCGCCAAAGCCATTGGGCTCGCCGATCAGCCTGAATTTGAAATCCGGAAAGCGCTGCTGCACGCCGGCGACAAGCGCGTCGACGCCGTCATGGCCGTCGCCGCTCATCAGGGGGTCGACGTATTTCGCATCCGTCGTCCAGTTCGCGGCCAGCATCTCGCGGCGGCGCTGTGGCGCACGCTCGTTCCACAAATCGATGTAGCGGTTCGCGACGGTCTTGTGGTCGGTCATGTTGCTCTCCTTCGATAGTGCTGGATGGATCGGCTCAACGTACTATCGAAGGTTTGGGCGGGCCGATCGATTACCTCCGAGGTCAAGGATTTCGATTTTGCAAGTCTTCCGTTCCGCTGCCGCCCCGGCCGTGGGCGTCCAGCGCATCGAGGAAGCATCGCACCTTGGCCGTGCCGCACCGCAATCGCGGGCGCGTGACCATTGATCGGGCTGGGGCCTGCGCCAGATTTGGCGTAAAAGCATGATCTCGACCTCGTTTGGTTGATCAGGGTCAAAGCTTGGCCCTTGCCGTCCTCACTATGCAGGGCGATCAATCGGTGGACGGACATGACAGAAAAAACAAAGCCGCAGGAGCAGCATGCGGGCGCCGACTGGGCGCAGCAGGTCTGGCTGTGGCCGCTGGAAGCCACGCGGTTGGCGCTGCACTCTTACGCACAATGGTTTGCCGATCAGACGCCGGCGCCTTTCCCCGCGCCGGATCAGGCGCCACTTGCCTGGACCACGCCAAACGCGGTGGTGCTGGAGCTTCCGTCGATGCGGTTGCGGGAGTTTTCGCAGCGGACTACGACGCCGCCGCAGCCGGTTGTCGTCTGCGCGCCCTATGCGCTGCACGGCGCGCTGATCGCTGACTTCGCACCTGGCCACAGCCTGGTCGAGGCGCTGCAAAAGGGCGGCGTGAGCCGCATCTATGTCCCGGACTGGTGCTCGGCGACGCCGGACATGCGCTATCTGTCGATCGACAATTATCTTGCCGAGCTCAATGTCGCCATCGATGAGATCGGCGCGCCGGTCGATCTTGTCGGCCTGTGCCAGGGCGGATGGCTGTCGCTGGTCTATGCCGCCCGTTTTCCCGGCAAGGTGCGTCGGCTCGTGCTCGCCGGCGCGCCTGTCGATATCTCCACGCCATCGGAGCTGTCGAAGATGGTGGCCGCACTTCCCCAGCCAGCTTTCGAGCAGATGGTGCAGCAGGGCGACGGCCTCGTCAGTGGCGAGCACATGCTCAGCTTCTGGAACATTCCGTTCGGCCAGCATGATGTGGAAGCCGTGCTGCAAAGGAAACTCGGCGACGGATCGGACGAGGCCAGAGTGCTGCTGGATCGTTTCGAGCGCTGGGACCGTGCGACGCTGGATCTGCCGGGGACCTACTATCTCGAGGTGACCGAGCGGGTTTTCCGGCAGAACCAGATCGCTAGAAGCCGTCTCGTCGCGCTCGGTCGCAGGATCGATCTCGCCGAGGTGCGCGTGCCGGTCTTCCTGCTGGCCGGCGAGAGTGACATCGTCGTCCCTCGCGATCAGGCGTTCGCGACGGCACGGCTGTTGGGCACGCAACCGGCGTGGCTGGAACGAGCCTGCGAGCCGTGCGGTCACCTCAGCCTTTTCATGGGGCGCAAAGTCTTGAGCCATTCCTGGCCCCGGATCGCCCGGTGGCTTCAGGCCGACATCGGCGATGCCGCCGGCGCCAGGATCAGCGCGTGAGGTGCGAATAAAAATGCCCCGGACTGCGCGTGCACTCCGGGGCCGAAAATCGCTTCTGATGACGTGCTGGGGTGGCCTACTTCGCCGCGACCACCATGATCTCGACATTGTACTGCGGCGCCGCCAGCTTGGCCTCGACGGTGGCGCGCGCCGGCGTGTTGCCCGCCGACACCCAGCCGTCCCACACCGCGTTCATCTCGGGGAACGTCTTCATGTCGGTGATGTAGATGGTGGCGGACAGCAGCTTCGACTTGTCGGTGCCGGCCTTGGCGAGATGGCCGTCGATGATCGAGAGAATGTCCTGCGTCTGCTCGGTCACGCTCTTGCCGGCCGCCTTGCCGGCAACGACGCCCGCGAGATAGACGGTGTTGCCGTGAACGACGACCTGGCTCATGCGAGGTCCGGTTTCGAAGCGCTGGATGGTCATGTTTTTTCTCCTGTGAGGGGCGGCGGCTTCTTAGCGCGCTGATGCCTTGTGCGCCACTGCGTTATTTGCATCGAACCTCGGCACGTCTGGGCATAGGCGAGCGGAAGCGACGCCGTCCTTCAGACGGCTGTGCCCGAGAAGCCGTTTCACGCCGCCGCCTTTGCCGCCGCGCGTCCCGCATTGCGTCCGGAAAACAGGCAGCCGCCGAGGAACGTGCCTTCCAGCGAACGGTAGCCGTGCACGCCGCCGCCGCCGAAGCCGGCGGCTTCGCCTGCGGCGTAAAGTCCCCGGATGATCTCGCCGTTGTTGCCGAACACGCGCGAATCCAGATCGGTCTCGAAGCCGCCGAGCGTCTTGCGCGTCAGGATGTTGAGCTTGACCGCGATCAGCGGGCCGTGTTCGGGATCGAGAATCCGGTGCGGCTTTGCCGTGCGGATCAGTCTGTCGCCGATATAGCGCCGCGCATTGTGCAGGTTCATCACCTGCGCGTCCTTGACGTAAGGGTTGGTGATCTCGCGGTCGCGCGCCTCGATCTGCGCCTTGATGTGATCGAGCTTGAGCAGGTCGTGGCCTGCGAGCGCGTTCATCGCGCTGACCAATTCTCCAAGATTGTCGCGGACGATGAAATCCGCGCCGTTCTGCTTGAACGCTTCCACCGGCGCGGGTGCGCCCTTGTTGGTGGCGCGCTTGATCGTCATGCGCCAGCTCTTGCCGGTGAGGTCTGGATTCTGTTCGGAGCCGGAAAGGGCAAACTCTTTCTTGATGATGCTCTGGGTCAGGATGAACCAGGAATAATCGTAACCGGTACCCATGATGTAGTGCAGTTGGCCGAGCGTATCGGAGCCCGGGAACAGCGGCGCGGGCAGGCGTTTTCCGGTCGCGTCGAACCACATCGAGGACGGGCCGGGCAGGATGCGGATGCCGTGGCGCGGCCAGATCGGATTCCAGTTTCGGATGCCCTCGACGTAATGCCACATCCGGTCGCGGTTGATCAGCCGTGCGCCGGCGGCCTCGGTGATGCCGATCATGCGGCCGTCGACATGTTCGGGCACGCCGGAGATCATGAATTTCGGCGGCTCGCCCAGGCGCTTCGGCCAGTTCTGCCGGACCATGTCGTGATTGCCGCCGATGCCGCCGGAAGCGACGATCACCGCCGGCGCGCGCAGCGTAAAATCGCCGATCACCTTGCGCGAGGAGCTTTTGCCGCGCTCGACGCTGTCAGGTTCGAGCACCGATCCACTGATGCCCTCGACTGCGCCGTTGGTCATCACAAGTGTGTCGACGCGGTGGCGGAACTTGAACATTAGCCGTCCGCTCTTCTCCGCTTCGCGCGCGCGGCGTTCGAACGGCTCGACGATGCCGGGACCAGTGCCCCAGGTGACGTGAAAGCGCGGCACCGAATTGCCGTGGCCCATCGCGTCATAGCCGCCGCGCTCGGCCCAGCCGACCACCGGAAAAATACGGTGGCCCATCGCGCGCAGCCAGTCGCGCTTCTCGCCGGCCGCGAACGCGACATAGGCTTCCGCCCAGCGCTTCGGCCAATGGTCGTCGTCGCGGTCGAAGCCGGCGGTCCCCATCCAGTCCTGCAGTGCGAGATCGTGGGAGTCCTTGATGCCGAGCCGGCGCTGTTCGGGAGTATCAACCAGAAACAATCCGCCGAACGACCAAAAGGCTTGTCCGCCAATGCTTTGCTCGCCTTCCTGGTCGACGACGATGACGCGCTTGCCGGCGTCTGCGACCTCCGTCGCCGCGACCAGACCCGCCAGCCCACCGCCGACCACGATTACGTCTGCATCTTCAGCCATCGTTTTCTCCCCCGTGCCATTTTTGATTCAAGCCCGCGTCCCCGCGCGCGGTCAACGGCAAAGGGGGCTCGCCTGTGACCGGGGCGCCACCTCGGCAAGAGTCGTTTGTTCCAGTTTGGGACCTTTTCGCGCGGAGGGTGCAGCGGCCAAGCAACACTTAATTTGAATTTGTTTTGACGTGCTGTGTTTGCCTAGACAAAATCACGATCTCAAACGACGCTACGTCCTGTCTTGCATCACTGAGACGATCAGATTCGGTTTCGACATTTTTCGACTGGGGCAGGGATATGAAGCTGCTGACGGGGTTGCTTGCCGCAGTGCTGCTGCTAGCGGGGGTAGGGGCGAGTCAGGCCGTGGTGCGGATTGCCGATGATCGCGGCGGCCGGATCGGCACCTACGTCGACAGGTATCAAGGCCTGCGTACCTCGGGCGAAACCGTGATCATCGACGGCCTGTGCGCCTCGGCCTGCACCATCGTGCTTGGCGCGGTTCCCCGTGACCGGATTTGCGTCACCTCGCACGCCAATCTCGGCTTCCATGCCGCTTGGGATTTCGGCGCCAACGGCCGCGTCGTCACCAATGCCGAAGCCACCTACATGCTGTATTCGATGTATCCGCCAGCGGTCCGGAAGTGGATTGCGGCGCGCGGCGGCCTGACCCAGCGCATGATCTTCCTGCGCGGCAAACAGCTCCAGGCCATGTACAAGCCCTGCTACCTCGATGCGCAGGCATCGTCGAGCAAGCCGGCATCGCGCCCTGATCCGGGCGAGCTAATCCCCCAAAATCATGGTTCGAGACGCGCGGCTGTGCCGCGCTCCTCACGTTGAGGATCGCATTTAGACCTCAGAGCCTTCGCCGCGTCTCGAAGGATGCAAGCCACCACTCTGGCCCAGCCTTTTCCCTCCTTATGACGTGATCCCAACCGCGGCCATTCCGCTTGCCGGCCCCGGGAACTGCCCCTATCTGAAACGCATGGCTCAGCCGGTTTCCACCCACCAAGGCATGATGGCCGCTCGGCCGCAGGGCAGGGTGGCGTCCATGATTATTTGGGGCGCTGCCGGCCTCGGCGCGCTGGCCGTGCTCGGCGCGGCGGCATTGTGGTTCCATTACGGCACCGCGGTGTTTTTCGAGATGATCGCCGCCGGCATCTCGGCCTGCTTCTGATACGGCGATAAGGAAATCGATGATGGACCGGACGATCCGCCCGCTGGTGATTATCGCTGCCTTCGCCGCGAGCCTTGTGGCCGGGCTGGTGATCATGCTGTTTGTGATGGGCGGCCTGCGCACCGTCACGGCGCCGGCGGCGATCGGCGGTCCGTTTCAACTGACCGACCAGGCCGGCCAGGCCGTCACCGAGCAGAATTTGAAGGGCAAGCCGACGCTGATCTTCTTCGGCTTCACCCATTGCCCCGATGTTTGCCCGACCTCGCTGTTCGAGATTTCCGAGGTCTTGAAGGCGATGGGCACCGACGCCGATCGCGTCAACGCGTGGTTCGTTTCCGTCGATCCCGAGCGCGACACGGCAGCCGCGATGAAGAACTATCTCTCCAGCTTCGATCCGCATTTGAAGGGGCTGACCGGCGATCCGCAGGCAGTGGCCAAGGTGATTTCGGCCTACCGGGTCTATGCCAGGAAGGTCCCGCTCAAGGACGGCGACTACACCATGGACCATACCGCGCTGGTCTATCTGATGGACCGCGACGGCAATTTCGTCGCGCCCTTCAACCTGAAACGGACGCCGGAGGAAGCCGCCAAGGATTTGAAACGGTATCTCTGAGCGGTAAGGCGCGCCAAAAGCTGTAAAACGGCCCTCGCATCGCGGGCCGGATGGTCTATAAGGCCATGAAATTCCGCCAGCATTGCCGAAATGCCATACCCTAACGTCGCGTTAACCAATGCAAGACTGCATCGAACCGTCCGCGCGTGGCTGGCCGGGTTGTTGGTCGCGTCCGTGTTGATGGCGGTTGGCGGTGCTGCGGCGCAGGCGCAAACCCAGCCCCGCCCGGCGGTCGAGGCGGCCCCGCAGGCGGTGCCCGGCTTCTGGGACCCGCGGCGGCGTCCAGACCGGCCGGACATGTCGCGCCTGACCGTGATCCGGTTCCTGACCGAGACCGACTACCCGCCGTTCAACTTCACCGGCCCCGACGGCAATCCTGCCGGCTTCAATGTCGATCTGGCGCGCGCGCTCTGCGACGAGATCAAGATCAGCTGCACCGTCCAGATGCGCCGGTTCGAGACGCTGGTCGATGCGATATCAAGCAATCGCGGCGACGCCATTATCGCCTCCATGGCGGTGACGCCGGCCTTGCGCGCAAGGCTCGATTTCACCGATCCCTATTACCGCGCACCGGCGCGCTTCGTGTCGCGGCGCGACGCCGTGATGCCGGAGATCCGTCCCGAATATCTCGAAGGCAAGAAGGTCGGCGTCATCGCCGGCACCTCGCACGAGGCCTATCTGAAGGCGATGTTCACCGACGCCGAAATCAAATCCTATCCGAACGACGATGCGCTGCGGCTGGCGCTGCGGCGGAGCGAGGTCGATTTCATCTTCGGCGACGCGATCTCGCTGGCGTTCTGGATCAACGGCACCGATTCGGCCGAATGCTGCGCGTTCTCGGGCGGGCCCTTTGTCGAGAGCCGCTATTTCGGCGAGGGCGTCGGCATCGCCGTCCGCAAGGGCAATGATCTGCTGCGGACGTCGCTGAACTGGGCGCTGTTCCGGATCTGGGAAAAAGGCCGCTTCACCGATCTGTGGCTGCGGTATTTTTCCATCAGTCCGTTTTAGGAGTGAGTCGAGCTGCGTAGGGTGGGCAAAGCGAAGCGTGCCCACCATTGGCGACGCAGATCGGTGAGATGGTTGGCACGGCGCAAGTGCGCCTTTGCCCACCCTACGGAGTTTCGCCCCGTCATTTTGCGTTTTTCCGCGGAGGCGCTAGTTTCCGCGGCCTTGGAGAGCCTTTCTGATGTCCACCATCGACCTTGCCTTTAGCCCGAGCGATCTGCGCGCGCTCGCCGAACAATCCAACGCCTGGCCGTTCGAGCAGGCCAAGGCGATTGTCGCGCGGCTGAAGAAAAACCCGAAGGACGAGGTGCTGTTTTCGACCGGCTACGGTCCGTCCGGCCTGCCGCATATCGGCACGTTTGGCGAGGTCGCGCGCACCACCATGGTGCGCCACGCTTTTCGCGTGCTCACCGAGGGCAAGATCAAGACCCGGCTGATCGCGTTCTCCGACGACATGGATGGCCTGCGCAAGGTGCCGGACAACGTGCCGAACAAGGAGATGCTGACGGCGCATCTCGGCAGGCCGCTGAGCCGGATTCCGGATCCGTTCTCAAACGAATATCCATCGTTCGGCGCGCATAACAACGCGCGGCTGCGTGCGTTCCTCGACACTTTCGGATTCGATTACGAGTTCGCAAGTTCAACGGATTACTATACCTCCGGTAAGTTCGACGCCGCGCTGCTGCGCGTGCTGGAGCGCTTCGATGCAGTGATGGCCGTGATGTTGCCGAGCCTGCGCGAGGAGCGCGCGGCGACTTATTCGCCGTTCCTGCCGATTTGCCCGCGCACCGGCATGGTGCTGTACGTGCCGATCGTTGAGCACGACGTGAAGGCCGGCACGGTCTCCTACGACGATCCGGAAACCAAGGAGCGTGTCACGCTTCCGGTGACCGGTGGGCACTGCAAGCTGCAATGGAAGCCGGACTGGGCGATGCGCTGGTTCGCGCTCGGCGTCGACTATGAAATGGCCGGCAAGGACCTGATCGACTCGGTCAAACTGTCGGGCAAGATCTGCGCGGCGCTCGGCGGCACGCCGCCGGAGGGATTCAACTACGAACTGTTCCTCGACGAAAAGGGCCAGAAAATTTCGAAGTCGAAGGGCAACGGCCTCACCATCGACGAATGGCTGCGCTACGCCTCGCCGGAATCGCTGTCGCTGTTCATGTACCGCGAGCCGAAGTCGGCGAAGCGGCTGTATTTCGACGTGATCCCGCGCAATGTCGACGACTACCAGCAATTCCTCGACGGATTCACGCGGCAAGACGCAAAGCAGCAGCTCGCCAATCCGGTCTGGCACATTCATTCCGGCAAGCCGCCGAAGGCCGACATGCCCGTCACCTTCCAGCTTCTGTTGACGCTGGTGTCGTCGTCGAACGCGGAGAATGCCGAGACGCTGTGGGGTTTCATCGGGCGCTATCGCCCGGGTGTGACGCCGCAAACCCATCCCAAACTGGACGCGATGGTCGGCTACGCCATCAATTACTACCGCGACTTTGTGGCGCCGACGAAAAAATTCCGCGAGCCGACCTACGGCGAGCGCGCCGCGCTGCAGGATCTGCGCGATGCGCTGTCGAACATGCCGGCGGGGTCGAGCGCGGAAGACATCCAGAACGTGGTCTACGAGATCGGCCGCCGCGAGCCATTTTTGGACCCCGTGAAGAAGGGCAAGGATGGCCGTCCCGGCGTCTCGCTCGACTGGTTCAACATGCTCTACCAGGTGCTGCTCGGCCAGGAGAAGGGCCCGCGCTTCGGCTCATTCGTCGCAGTCTATGGCATCACGAATTCGATTGCGATGATCGACGGCGCGCTGGCAAGGAGCGCGTGAGGAGATCGTCGCCGCTTTGAAGGTCGTCATGCGCAGGCTTGATCCGCGCATCCATCCTGCTTCGCAAGAGGCTATTTTCTTGATGGATTGCCGGGTCAAGCCCGGCAATGACAACCGTTTTGACCCGCAAACCGGGATAGCAGGTCCGCCGCAATTTCAGCCGCGGTCTGCGCCGGATTGCGTTACAATGCCTGACATAACACGCCATCGAAGCCTCCGCCGAGGGGGCAGGCCACACAGCGGATCAGGGAGAAAGCTCATGCAGTTCAGGGTTTCGCCTAAAGCGCTCAGCGAGAGCAGTGCCGAGCAATGGCAGGCGCGGGTCGATCTCGCAGCCGCCCACCGGCTGGCCTTCATCCAGGGATTTTCCGAAGGCATCTTCAACCATCTGACCTTGGTGGTGCCGGGCAGGAGCGACCGCTACTACCAGATTCCGTTCGGCACGCATTGGTCCGAGGTCACGGCTTCCTGCTTCATGGAAGTCGGCATCGACGATGGCGAGGTCAAAAGCGGCGAGGGCGAGGTGGAGCGTTCCTGTTATTGCATTCACGCGCCGATCCACAAGGCGCTGCCGCAGGCGAAAGCGGTGTTTCACACCCACATGCCGCATGCCAGCGCGCTAACGCGGCTCGAAGATCCCCGCATCAAGGAGATCGGCCAGACCGAGGTCGGGCTGTCAGGCGCCATCGCCTATGACGATGAATATACCGGCCCGGCGCTCGATCCCGCCGAAGGCGCGCGGCTCGCAAAAGTCATTGGCGACAAGACCGTGCTGTTCATGGCCAATCACGGCATCTCCACCGTCGGCGCGACCGTCGCAGAAGCCTACGACATGCTGTACTACGTCGAGCGCGCCGCCCAGGTGCAGATCTATGCGATGTGGACCGGGCAGAAGCTGAAACAGCTTCCTGCGCCTGTGGTGGAGAAAACCAGGCGCGATTACAAGGACGAGCATCTCTACAAGGGCCCGACCCCGGCTCAGCGGCATTTCGATGCCTTGAAGCGGATGCTGGACCGGAAAGAGCCTGACTACGCGACGTAGTTTTGCTCGTCGCAGTCTTTCCGTCGTCCCTGCGAAAAAGCAGGGACCCATACGCCGCGGCCGGCGGAAAAGGGCAGGCGTAGAGACGTCATGCTTCACCACCAACATTTGTGGTTATGGGCCCCTGCGTTCGCAGGGGCGACGCTGTGGTGGAGTTAGTGGCTCGCCCGCGCGCCAGCCTCCCTGACCTCATCCGCAAATCGATGCCAGATTTCCGGACGCCAGCTTCCATTGGCGGCGCCCGAGGTCGACGGCAATATCCACACCCTGGTATCGCCGATCAACTCCAACTGCTCGCCATAGTCTCGCTTGCCGTCGAAGAATTTCTGTCCGGCCGTCTTGCTGGTGAATGCGAGGAATTGGGGACGAAATGTCGCGATTGCGTTGCTAAGCCGGACGCGATCCGCCGCCGTCAGTTTGGGAAGCGTGGCACGGTCCATTCCCGCGCCGGCTTTCACGAGGTCAGTCAGGCCGATCCCATGTTGCAGCAGGCTGCGATATTGGTGCGGCCGAAGCGGCTCCGGCGTGAGCCGCGTCTCGTGCAGGATCTTCCAGAACTTGTTTTGCCGGTGCGCGTAGTAGGCCCGCTCGGCGGCGGACGTTGTCCCGGCAGCGGTTCCGCACAACACGACGCGAAGGGAATGTTGCAGCAGGTCGCTCAGCACATCAGTCACGGAGCGCAATCCTACTGGCTCGCCCACACGATCCTTGCGATCCAGGCCACGTCTTCAGCGTCCAGCGTGCGGTCGGCCTGTGCCGGGTTGAGCGACTGCAGTTCCAGCGCCTTGGTGGTGCGGCGCTTCAATTCCTTGATCATCACTTCGCCGTCCGACGTTTTGAGCACCACGCGGTCGCCGCGCCGGATCGGCGTCCCCGGCGACACCACGATGATGTCGCCGTCGCGATAAGCAGGCTTCATCGAATCGCCCGAGATCTCCAGCGCGTAGGCATGCTCGTCAGAGGCCTGTGGCAGCGCCACCTCGTCCCAGCCACGGCCGGCGGGAAAGCCGCTCTCGTCGAAATGGCCGCCGCTGCCGGCTTGCGCGAGGCCTAGCAGCGGCACCGATTGCAGGCTGCGCGCGCCGTCGCCGATCAACTGCACAAAGGTGTCGATCGACGAATTGGTCGCGGCCAGCGCCTTGGAAACCGATTCGGTGGAAGGCCAGCGCTCGCGGCCGTCGCCGGTAATGCGCTTGGATTTGTTGAAGGTGGTGGGGTCGAGGCCGCTGCGCCTGGCGAGACCCGAGGGCGACATGCCGGCGCGTTCGGCCAGCCGGTCGAGCGCGGTCCAGACCTGGCTGTGGGTCAGAATCCGTTGCGCCTTGGATTGTCTCGCCATCGAAAATCTCTGAATCGCCTAGGAATTATTGCCTCATTCGGGCGGCTTGCGCAAATCTCGCGTGGCGTTTTCCAGCGAAAGCCTGCCCCGCACATGATGCGGGGTGGATACCGGTTCGCGTGAAGAAACGCGTCAAAACAAGAAAATGGTGCCCGGTTCTGTCGAATCAGAGCCGAACAGGCGTCGCGCCTGGTGCGGCAGCGCTTGAGTTGGCGGCCTGCCGCCTTTACGGTCAGCGGCCACCCGGCCATTTCCGGGAAAATCCCAAGCGACTCAATGACAAGCCCGGAAAGCCGTGCGCACGATCTATAAAATCACTCCTGCCTCGGCCTGGCGCGAGGCCGAACGGCAAGGCGTCTATCGCGGCAGTGCAGACGATCTGCGCGACGGCTTCATTCATTTCTCCACGGCATCCCAGGTCGCCGAGACGGCGCGAAAGCATTATTTCGGCCAGACCGGCCTGTTCCTGGTCGCGGTCGACGCGGACGCGCTCGGCGATGCATTGCGCTGGGAGCCTTCGCGCAACGATGAGCTGTTCCCGCATCTCTACGGCGAACTCGATCTCGGCGCGGTGACCGCGATCCTCGGCATGCGCGCGCGGTCCGATGGCACTCACGACATTCCGGAGCTTGCCCCGTGATCCGCGCCTTCGACGCCTTTTCGCTGCCGCTGCTGCGCTGGTTCGATCCGGAAGACGCGCACCGCATGGCGATCCACGGCCTGCGGCTGCTGCCCCCGGTCAAGCCGCGGGCAGACGATTCGAAGCTGGCGGTGCGGGCCTTTGGCTTGAACTTTCCCAATCCGATCGGAATGGCCGCGGGCTTCGACAAGAGCGCGGAGGTACCAGACGCGCTGCTGCGGCTCGGCTTCGGCTTTGTCGAGATCGGCACCGTGACGCCGAAGCCGCAGGCCGGCAATCCACGACCGCGGCTGTTTCGCCTCGAGCGGGATGAGGCCGTGATCAACCGCATGGGCTTCAACAATGACGGCGCCGAGGCCGCGCTGCGCCGGCTGGCGGCCCGCGCCCACCATGGCGGCATCGTCGGCGTCAATGTCGGGGCCAACAAGGATTCGTCCGACCGCGTCGCTGACTACGTCAAGCTGATCGAGACATTTGCGCCGGTCGCGAGCTATTTCACCGTCAACGTTTCCTCGCCGAATACGCCGGGTCTGCGCAACCTGCAGCAATCCGCAGCGCTCGATGATCTCCTCGCGAAGGTGATCGATGCGCGGGAACGGGTACGCAGGAATGCCGGCGATTCGCCGGTGCTGCTGAAGATCGCGCCGGATCTGAGTTTGACTGAACTCGACGACGTCGTGCACATCGCGCGCTCGCGCCGGGTCGACGGCATGATCGTCGCCAACACCACGCTGGCGCGTCCCGCCACCTTGCGCGAACAGGCTCGCGCGAAAGAGCAGGGCGGATTATCCGGGCGGCCGCTGTTCCGGCTGTCGACGCGCATGGTGGCCGAGACCTATGTCCGCACCGAAGGCGCGTTTCCGCTGATCGGCGTCGGCGGCATCGACACCGGTGGCGCGGCGCTGACAAAGATCCGCGCCGGCGCCAGCCTGATCCAGCTCTACTCGTCGCTGGTCTACAAGGGCCTCGGGCTGGTCGACGACATCAAGAACGATCTGGCCTCGACGTTGCTGCGCACCGGGCGCGACTCGCTGTCGGAGATCGTCGGCGCGGATGCTGCGACGATCACCGCCGAGGACTGGCCGGTGCAGTAGCTACGACAACGGGCCGTAGCCCGGATGGAGCGCAGCGCAATCCGGGATGGACCACCCGTTTGCACAAAGGCCCCGGATTTCGCTTCGCTGCATCCGGGCTACGAACCGAACGACTTCCTCAACAGCGCCGGATATCTCAACGCCTCGAGCCCGCCGCGCGCCGCATAGTGCACCAGGAACGCCGCCCACAGCCCGGCATTTCCGAACGAACGCAACGTAAACCACGCGCCGAGAAAAATCAGAAGCGCCAGCACCATCAGGTTGCGCATGTCGCGCGCCCAGGTGGCGCCAATATAGACACCGTCATGGGCAAAGGCGAATACGCCGAGCAGCGGCGCAAAGATCACGAACGGCAGATAATCCCGCGCGATGCGCCGTACGTCCACGCTCGCCGTCATCATGTCGATCAGCGCCGGGCCAAACAGCAGAAAAGTCCCGGCCACCGCAAGGGCAAAGCCAAAGCCCCAGATGACAACGAGCTTCACTGCGCCGGCGAAAGCATTCTTGTCGCGTGCGCCATAGGCGCGGCCGCAAAGCTGCTCGGCGGCGTTCGCGAGACCGTCGAGGAAGAAGGCGCTGATCAGGAGAAAATTGTTCAGCACCGCATTGGCGGCGAGCGTCATGTCGCCGGCGCGCGCACCCTGCGAGGTGAAGAACAGGAACGCCACGATCAGCGATGCCGTGCGGATCAGGATGTCACGATTGACCGAGAGCATTCGCATCAGCTTGGTGCTGTCAAACAGCGTGGCGCTGGATATCGCGAGTTGGCCTTGCGAGAGACGGTGTGCGATCAGGCCACCGAGCGCGAGGCCCGCCGCCTCCGCAATCAACGCGGCGATCGCAGCACCGGCAATGCCGAGGTCGAGTACCAGCACCAGCAGCACCGTTGCCGCCATGTTGATCAGGTTGATGGTGACCTGCGTGCCGAGCGCCAGTTTGGCGCGAGCCTGTCCGATCAGCCATCCCAGCACGACATAGTTGCCGAGCGCCAGCGGCGCGGACCAGATCCGGATTGTAAAATAGGTCTTCGCGGCGCGCGTGACGCCTTCGCTGCCGCCCATCGCGCCGAGCAGCAGGGCCGCGAGCGGGATCTGCAAGGCCATGAGAGCCGTCCCTATCAGCGCCGCGACGATCAGCCCGCGTAGCAGGATCGCGCGCAATTCCGAGGTCTCGCCTGATCCCAGCGACTGCGCCGCAAACGCTAACGTGCTCATGCGCAGGAAGCCGAACAGCCAGAACATGCAGTCGAACAGCACCGAGGCCATCGCCACGCCGCCGAGCATCGCGGCGTCGCCGAGGCGTCCGATCGCCGTGGTCGAGACGATGCCGATCAGCGGCGTGGTCAGGTTCGCGACCATCGCGGGACCGGCGATGGCAAACACCTGCGCCGTCGTGACCCTGGATGGAGCGACGGGCGAATGCATGCCTAGAGCTCGACGACCATGCCGTCATGGGCGGCCGTGTAGGGCAGTTCGCCCAGCCTGCCGAGCATGTCGTCGCTCATATGGGTCAGGATCAGGTGTTTCGGATTGATGTCGGGGAGATGCGCTGCCAGCGTTTTCAGGCTGAGATGGTTCTTGACGATCTTGTCGTAGTAATAAGCCTCGGCGATGAACAGGTCGGCGTCGCGCCCGGCCGGGATCAGCGTCTCCGTCCATTCGGTGTCGGCGCTGTAGGTGATGACGCGATCCTCGGCCTCGATCCGGTAAGCCAGGAACGGCCCGCCCGATTCGCCGTGGATGACGGGATAAGGCGTCACCTTGACGTCGCCGAAAGTCCGGCTCTGCTCCGGCTCCAGTGCTACGACGGAAAGATCGAAGCGCGGCTTGGTCTTCGAGGAATGCTCGAACAGCGCCTCCATCAGATTGGCGAGTTTCGTCTCGATCCCCTGTGGACCAGCAATCACCAGCGGCCGCGAGCGCCGCGTGAACTGCGCGTCCAGCAGCAGAAACGGCAAGCCCGCAAAATGGTCGCCGTGGAAATGCGTGATCAGGATCAGGTCGATGGCCTCGCGCGCGATGCCGAGACGCTTCAGCGCCGGCAGCGACGACGCGCCGCAATCGATCAGGAAATTGACGCTTGCGCCCGTGACGTGGAAGCAGGTGTTGAACCTGCCGCCGGAACCGAACGCGTCGCCGCAGCCGACAAATCGCAATTGCATCGGCCGTTACCGCCTATGGAGTGGTTATCGCCCGCGAGAGCTGCCGAACAGCCGCGACAGCAGCCAGATCGGGACCACGATCACGGCGCCGAGCAGGAAGTAGCGCCACAGCCAGTTGACGGCGTCGAAGCCGAGATCCCACAGCCGCTGGAACAGCATGCGAATGCTGTGCACAATATTCCAGGGGTCGAAGCCGATGGCGGCGAGCACCACGCCCACCAGGATCGACAGCAGGATCAGCCGGAATGCGACCGATAGCGGCGAGCCGCCGAGAAAGCGGTACAGGCCGTCATTGCTGGCCGGCAGGTCTCTGACGTCGTTGGGCATCGGTTTCTCCTCGCGGGTCGCGCGCATTATAGGCACGGCGGGGCACATGGGGAACCCGCTCGTATCAGTCAATGGCGGCTATGCGCCGCCGGAATGTTAATTTGCTGTCACGTCTTTGAGCATCCGCTCCAGCGTCTCCAGCCGGTCCGCCTCGCGCGGCGGCTTGTCCCAGCGCAAGCGGCTGATGCGCGGAAACCGCATCGCGACGCCGGATTTGTGCCGCGGCGAGCGGGCCAGCCCCTCGAACGCGACTTCCAGCACCAGGCCCTGGTCCGGCTCGTGCACGACATGGCGCACGGGGCCAAATTTTTCCGTCGTGTTGCGGCGGACGAACCGGTCGATCTGCAGCAGTTCCTCGTCGGTGAAGCCGAAATAGGCTTTTCCGACCGGCACCAGTTGCTCGCCGTCCTCGCCCGAGGTCCAGACGCCGAAGGTGTAGTCCGAATAATAGGACGAGCGCTTGCCGTGGCCGCGCTGCGCATACATCAGCACGGCATCGATGATGTGCGGGTCGCGCTTCCATTTCCACCACTGGCCCCTGGGCCGGCCCGGCAGATAGGGCGCGTCGCGGCGCTTCAGCATGACGCCCTCGACCGCCTCGGCATCCTCGCCCGCGCCGGCGCTTGCGGGGTCGGCGCGGGCGGCCATCAGCGCCTCCCAGCTATCGAAGGCAACCGTCGGCGACAGGTCGATGCGCGGGTCGTCAAGCTTTCTGACGAAAGCCTCGAGATGCGCGCGGCGCTCAACGAACGGCAGTTCGCGCAGGTCGTTCTCATCGTCGCCGAGCAGATCGTAGGCGCGCAGATGAATGGGAAAATCCTTCATCAGTTTCGGTGAAACGACCTTTCTGTTCAGCCGCTGCTGCAGCACGTTGAAGGTCTGCACGCGTCCCTCGCGCAGCACCAGCAGTTCGCCATCGATGGCGCCGGGCAGATGCAGCGACGGCACGAGGTCGGGAAAGCTCTTGGTGATGTCCTCGCCGGTGCGCGAATAGAGCCGTGCCTGCATGTGACCGCGCTCATCGCGGCCCGAGACCGCCTGCACGCGAATGCCGTCCCATTTCCATTCCGTGATGAAGTCCGCAGGATCGAGACTGGCGAAATCCGCATCCTCGATCGCATGCGCCAGCATGACAGGGCGAAACGGCGCGGGATCGCGGTTGACCGGCTTGTCGCCGCGGCCTTCGAGCCAGGCGAACAGGTCGAGATAGGGCGGGACGAGCGCCGGCCAGATCAACTCGATCTCGTGCGGGTCCTTGTTGCCAAGCGCGGCAGCCGCGGTTTTCGCCAGCCGCGCCGAAATCCCGATTCGCATCGCGCCGGTGACGAGCTTTAGCAGCGCCCAGCGGCCGGTCTCGTCGAGCTCGTCGAGCCAGCGCGCGAGCTGTTTTGGTAGCTCGGTCTTGCCGAGCGTGCGGAGCGTGGCGACGACCTCGGAGAGGGTGGGCGGCGGCGGGTTGTTGTGGCCGGGCAGCTGGATCTTCGGCCACATCAGCGCAACCGTCTCGGATAAATCACCGACATAATCATACGACAGCGCGAACAGCACCGGATCGGTGCGATCGGCGATCAAATCGCGGATCAGCCCAGACTTGGCGTGCTTGAACGACAGCGCGCCGGTCAGCGCCGCCAGCGCGTAGCCGCGGTCGGGATCGGGCGTGTCGCGAAAATAGGCCGTGATCAGCCGCAGCTTGTTGTTGCGGCCGGGCTCGTAGGCGAGGCGATCCAGGAGTTCGGCAAAGCGGTTCATACCTCGGCCTCGTCGGCCGCGGCCACCTCGTGCTCCTCTTCGTCGCCGTAGCCCACCAGATCGAGGGGCCGTGCGGCAAGCCCGCGCGCCTTGCACCAATGCACCAGCGCGTCTTCCTGCCCATGCGTGACCCAGATCTCGCCGGCACCGGTAGCCGCGATCGTCGCAGTCAGGCCGTCCCAATCGGCGTGGTCTGATATCACCAGCGGCAGTTCGATGCCGCGCTGGCGGGCACGCGCCCGCACCCGCATCCAGCCCGAGGCGAACGCCGTGACCGGATCGGGAAAACGTCGCGTCCAAATGTCAGAGGTGGCCGATGGCGGTGCCAGCGTGATGGTGCCGGCGAGATCGGCCTTCTTCACGCCTTTGACCGCGCGCAGCTCGCCGAGCGCGACACCACGGGTTTCATAATAGCGCGTGATCGCCTCCATCGCGCCGTGCAGATAGATCGGCGCATCGTAACCTTGCTCGCGCAGCAGCGCGATCACGCGCTGCGCCTTGCCGAGGGAATAGGCGCCGACCAGATGCGCGCGCTCCGGAAACAGCGCGACGGATGCCAGCAGTTTCTTCACCTCATCCGCCGCATCGCCATGGCGAAATACCGGCAGGCCGAAGGTGGCCTCGGTGATAAAGACGTCACAGGGCACGACTTCAAATGGCGTGCAGGTCGGGTCGATGGCGTCCTTGTAGTCGCCCGAGGCGACGATGCAGGTGTCCTTGCAGGTCACCGCGATCTGCGCCGAGCCCAGCACGTGGCCCGCGGGATGGAATTTGATTTTGACGTCGCCGAGCGCAATTTCTTCGCCATAGCGCACCGCCTGCGTGGTGCGAGCAAGATTGTCGCCATAGCGCAGCCGCATCATGTCGAGCGTTTCCTGCGTGGCGAGCACTGCGCCATGGCCGGGTCGGGCATGATCGGAATGGCCGTGAGTAATGACGGCGCGCTCGACCGGGCGGACCGGGTCGATGTGGAAGCCGCCCGGCTTGCAGCACAGGCCGGCGGGAAGGGGGATCAGGATGTCCTGCGGACGCATTTCGTCTATATAGGCGGTCTGCTTTGGATGTTTAGCCGTGCGATGTTAGCCGTCATGCGCGGGCTTGACCCGCGCATCCATTTTTTGAGAATTCATTGTTTTTGATGGATGGCCGGGTTAAGCCCGGCGACAACTGGTTTCTGAAATGCCTGCCCGCCTTCTTCTGTCCTCCGGCGATCTGATGGCCGACCGCCGGTTCGAATTTGCCCGCGATCTGCAATTGAAGGGCAACTTGCCGGCCGCCGCCGATCTGCTGATGCAGGCGATCGAGCTGACGCCGGATTTCACGTCCGCCTGGTTCACGCTCGCCGGCATCCGCGAAGAACTCGGCGAGCGCGATGCGGCGATTGCGGCGTTTCAAAAGGCCAGGGCCGGCGATCCCGGTGACCGCCACGGCGCCGGGTTGCGGCTGATGCGGCTTGGCGCAGAGCCCGTGTCGAGCATGCCGCAGGCCTATGTGCAGACCCTGTTCGATCAATATGCACCGCGGTTTGAATCCTCGCTGGTGGACGAACTCGGCTATCGCGGTCCGAAGTTGTTATTCCGCGCGGTGTCGTCGGTACGCGCGGCGGCGCGCAAGCCGGCGTTTTTCAAGCGCGCCATCGATCTCGGCTGCGGCACCGGGCTTGCCGCATCAGCCTTCGCCAGGGGGGTCGATCATTTCATCGGCGTCGATCTGTCGCCGCGCATGATCGAGCGGGCGCGCGCCACGGGCCTCTACGCCGAGCTTGATATCGCCGACATGCTGCAGGGTCTGCGTGCGCGGCCGGACGCCAGAGCCGATCTCATTCTCGCCGCGGACGCCATGGTGTACGTCGCCGACCTCGCGCCGGTTCTCGCCGAGGCCGCTCGCGTGCTGGCCCCCGGCGGGCTGCTCGCCTTCACCACCGAAACCCATGACGGCGAAGGCGTCGTCATCAGCCAAGGGCTGCGCTACGCCCATGCGGCTGCCTATGTGCGCGCTGCGGTCGAATCCGCAGGCCTCAAATTGCCCCTGCTGGAAGATCGCTCGGCCCGCAACGAGGACAACACGCCGGTTCCCGGGCTGGTCGCCGTCGCCGCAAAAACTTGAGTCTAGACGCTACGCGCTCGCCGAATGGCGCATTGCGTGCGACACGTCAGCTATTGCCACTGACGCCGGAATGCCGGATCAAGGCTCCCATAAGGGAGAAACAACAATGAAGAACAAACAAACGCGCCGCGAATTCGGCGCCACCGCGCTTGCCACCGTCCTCGCATCCGCCATGCCCTCGCCATCAGTCTGGGCGGCGGAGAAGAAATACGATCCGGGCGCCAGCGACACCGAAATCAAGCTCGGACAGACCGTGCCGCATTCCGGTCCCGGCTCGCTTTACGGCGTGCTCGGTCGCGTCGGCGAAGTCTATTTCCAGATGCTGAACGAAAAGGGCGGCATCAACGGACGCAAGGTGAAGTTCCTCAGCATGGACGACGCCTACAGCGCGCCGAAATGCGTCGAGGCGACGCGGCGACTGGTCGAGCAGGAGGAAGTGCTGGCGCTGTACGGCTCGCTCGGCACCGCGCCCCAGACCGCCGTGCACAAATATCTCAACTCGAAGGGCGTGCCGCAGCTGCTGCTCAATACCGGCGCGTCGAAATGGAACGATCCGAAGAATTTCAAATGGACCATGGCGGGCCTGCCGCTCTATCCGACCGAAGCGCGCATTCTCGCCAGGCATGTCGTGGCTGTGAAGCCGAACGCCAGGATCGGCATCCTCTACCAGAACGACGATTTCGGCCGCGATTTCCTCGCGCCCTTCAAGAAGGTGTTGGCGGATGCCGGCGGCACCGCCAAGGTGATCATGGAGCAGACCTACGATCTGACCGAACCGACGATCGATTCGCAGCTCATCAATCTCTCGAAATCTGGCGCGGATGTTTTCTACAATATCTCGACCGGCAAGGCGTCGTCGCAGTCGATCCGCAGAGTCGCCGAACTCGGCTGGAAGCCGCTGCATCTCCTGTCCGCGGGATCGACGGGGCGCTCGATTCTCAGCGCCGCCGGCCTCGAGAACTGCGCGGGCATCGTCGCGATCCGCTACGCCAAGGAGGTCGGCGTGCCGCGCTTCGAGAAGGATCCCGATGTGATGGCGTTCGAGGAGCTGCGCAAAAAGTACCTGCCCAATGTCGATCCTGACAACACCATCGCGTTTGCCGGATACGGCCAGGTGGTGGCGATGGCGGAGATTTTGCGCCGTTGCGGCGACGAGCTCACCCGCGCCAACGTTCTGAAGCAGGCCACGACGCTGGCGGGCTTCCATTCCCCGTACATGCTGGACGGCGTAACGTATAGCTACACGCCCGACGACTACACCCCGATGAAGACGCTCTATATCTCGATCTTCAACGGCAAGGACTGGGATATTTCGGACAAGCCGGTGACGGAGTAGGAGACTTACTCCGCTGCATCCTCTCCCTCTCCCCGTTCTTCACGGGGTCGAGACGAGCGAAGCTCGCTCTTAGAAGGCAGGGGTGAGGGGCTCTCTCCGCGCGGACGGTGACCAGAGCGCCCGCGGAGAGAGCCCCTCACCCGGCGCTACGCGCCCGACCTCTAAGAGCGAGCTTCGCTCGTCTCGACCCCGCGAAGAGCGGGGCGAGGTGACTTCCGAGGCCGGCCCTCGACGAACCCGCCCTGACGGCTTACCTCTTCTCCGTGCCGTCGCCCGATCCCTTGCCCTTCACGCCGCTTGAAACGGCTGCGCTGCTGCCCGACCGCTTCCGGCGCTGGTTCGCCGCACGCCGCTGGTCGCCGCGCGAGCATCAACTTGCGTTGCTGGCAAAAGCCAGCGACGACCGCTCGGCGCTGCTGATCGCGCCGACCGGCGCCGGCAAGACGCTGGCCGGATTCCTGCCGACGCTGGTGGAGCTTTCTTCTCCCGCCGCCTCAAAGGGCGGTGGCGAGAAGAGCCTCATCTCCACCGGCCGCACCGTGAGACGGACCGGCGGCCTCCACACCCTCTACATCTCGCCGCTGAAGGCACTCGCGGTCGACATCGCGCGCAATCTGGAAGCGCCGATCGCCGAGATGAGCTTGCCGATCAAGGTCGAGACCCGCACCGGCGACACGCCGGTGTCGCGGCGGCAGCGGCAGCGGCGCTATCCGCCGGACATCCTGCTCACCACGCCCGAACAACTGGCGTTGTTGCTGTCGTCCGACGACGCGCCGTTCCTGTTCTCCTCACTCAAGCGCATTGTGCTCGACGAATTGCATGCACTCGTCACCTCCAAGCGCGGCGATCTGCTGTCGCTTGGCCTCGCGCGGCTGTGGCGGCTGGCGCCGGAGATGCGCGCGATCGGGCTGTCGGCAACCGTGGCCGAGCCGGAATCGCTGGCGCGGTTTCTGGTGCCGCAGCGCGACGGCCGGGAGGTCTCCGCCGACATCGTCGTGGCCGGCGGCGCCGCAGCGCCTGTTGTCGAGATGCTCGACACCAAAGAGCGGCTGCCATGGGCTGGTCATACCGCGCGCCATGCGCTCGGCGAAATGTACGAGCTGATCAAGCGCAACAAGACGACGCTGATCTTCGTCAATACCCGCAGCCAGGCCGAAATGCTGTTCCAGGACTTTTGGCGCATGAACGACGACGGCCTCGCCATCGCCCTGCATCACGGCTCGCTCGACGTCGCCCAGCGCCGCAAGGTCGAGGACGCGATGGCGGCCGGAAAGCTGCGCGGCGTGGTCTGCACGTCCTCGCTCGACCTTGGCATCGATTGGGGCGACATCGATCTCGTCGTCAATGTCGGCGCGCCCAAGGGCGCCTCGCGCCTGATGCAAAGAATCGGTCGCGCCAACCACCGGCTCGATGAACCCTCGCGCGCCGTCCTGATCCCGGCCAACCGTTTCGAAGTGCTGGAGTGCCGCGTCGCCATCGATGCGATCGCCGAAAATGCACAGGATACGCCGCCCTTGCGCACCGGCGCGCTCGACGTGCTGGCGCAGCACGTGCTCGGCTGCGCCTGCGGCGAGCCGTTTCTGTCGGATGAACTCTACGCGGAAGTTCTGACGTCGGCGCCTTACGCATCGCTAACGCGGACCGATTTCGACGATGTGGTCGATTTCGTCGCCACCGGCGGCTATGCGCTGAAGACCTACGAGCGCTTCGCGCGCATCAAGCAGGATAAGCAGGGACGCTGGCGCGTCGCCAACCCAAAAGTGCGGCAGAGCTACCGCCTCAACGTCGGCACCATCGTCGAAGAGGCCATGTTGAAGGTAAAGCTGGTGCGCGGACGCGGCAGCGGGGCCGGCTCCACCGGCATGATCGGCCGCGGCGGCAGGATGCTGGGCGAGATCGAGGAGTATTTCATCGAGGGGCTGGTCACTGGCGACACCTTCGTGTTCGGCGGCGAGATCGTGCGCTACGAGGCGCTGGTCGAGGATCAGGTCTATGTCTCTCGCTCCAACGACAGGGATGCCAAGGTGCCGTCGTACATGGGCGGCAAGTTTCCGCTGTCCACCTATCTGGCCGAACGCGTGCGGAAATTGCTGGACGACCGGCGGCAATGGAATGCGCTGCCGGAGCAGGTGCGCGACTGGCTGTCGCTGCAGCGGGATTTTTCACTTGTGCCGGCGGTGCGGGAACTGCTGGTCGAAACCTTTCCCCGCGGCAACAAGCATTACATGGTGTGCTATCCGTTCGAGGGCCGGCTTGCACACCAGACACTCGGCATGCTGCTGACGCGGCGGATGGAGCGCGCACGGGTGCGGCCGCTCGGCTTCGTCGCCAATGAATATGCGCTGGCGGTGTGGGGCCTCGGCGACATGTCGTTCATGATCCGCCACGGCAAGCTCGATCTCGCCGCCCTGTTCGCCGCCGACATGCTCGGCGACGACCTCGAGGCGTGGCTGGCGGAATCCGCGCTGATGAAGCGGACCTTCCGCAATTGCGCGCTGATCTCCGGCCTGATTCCGCGCCGCTTCACCGGCGAGGAGAAGAGCCGCCGACAGGTGCTGTTCTCGACCGACCTCGTCTATGACGTGTTGCGCAAGCATCAGGCCGACCACGTGCTGCTGCGCGCGGCGCGCGCGGACGCCGCCGCCGGCCTGCTCGATCTCAAGCGTCTGGGTGATATGCTCTCGCGCATTCGGGGGCGAATCACCCATCGGGAACTCGAACATGTTTCGCCGCTCGCCGTGCCCGTGATGCTGGAAATCGGCCGCGAGTCAGTCTATGGCGAAGCAGGAGATGAGTTGCTGGCGGAAGCCGCCGATGAACTCATCAAAGAGGCGATGGGATAGGCTGTCGCAGAGAAGAGAAATGAATCGACGGCGCGCGAATCTCTCAACATCGTCATGCCCGGGCTTGACCCGGGCATCCACGTCTTTCTTTGTGAGGCCAAGGCGTGGATGGCCGGGACGAGCCCGGCCATGACGGAGAATGTGGTTCTCTCCGTCGCTACGCCGAGCGCTCTGGAAGTTGCGGATGTGACGTTTCTCGCCGACCTCTCCGGCGCGCTGTTCTGGCAGGAGCAGCGGCTGCTCGTCGTCTCCGACCTGCATCTGGAAAAGGGCTCCAGTTTTGCGACGCGCGGCGTGCTGCTGCCGCCATACGATACCGTCGCGACACTGAGCCGTCTCACCGCCGTGATCGCGCGGCATGACCCGCGCATGGTGATTGCGCTCGGCGACAGTTTTCATGATCGCACTGCACATGAACGGCTGTCGGCGTCCGACCGCGAGGCGCTCTCGGCGATGCAGGCGCGGCGCGACTGGATCTGGATTTCGGGTAATCACGATCCGGCGCTGCCGTCCGATCTCGGCGGCGTGGTAGCGAGCGAAGTCGCGATCGGCCCGATTGCATTTCGCCATGAGCCGACCGGGGCGGCGGGCGAAATCGCCGGCCATCTGCATCCCAAGGCCCGCGTCGCCACCAGGGGACGATCGATGGAGCGGCGATGTTTCGCCTCCGACGGCGAACGCGCCGTGATGCCGGCGTTCGGCGCTTACACTGGCGGCTTGAGCATCCGCGATGTGGCGTTTTCAAAAATCTTCGGCGCGCCGGGCTTCATAGCGCATGTGCTCGGTGACAACCGCGTGCACACCATCGCCGCCTCGCGGTGCTATTGAAATGCCTATGCTGCCATCACTCCATGACGATTTCCTCGTCGCCTACGAAGTGAACTGCGAAGCTCGCCAAATCAAGCTTTACGCGAAGCCTGATACACGAGCCCCGAGAAACGAAAAGTGGACGACCTGCACTATCGTTTTCAACGGTGTTGAAGGATACCAATTCGAGCACGATGCGTTCGGCAACATCATCTATTCATTGGACGCAGTTCCCGTCGAGCAACTGCTCACCGAATTTGGCTCACAAATAGCGGAGTCTTATCGTATGGGGGGTGCCCCAGGTCCCTGGGCAGCGGATCTAGCCTCCGCAGGGCAGATGCTAGTTGCAATGGGCGTGCGGGGCTTCATTCTAAGTTCGTCGTATGGTCTCTCTGGTTGGGTGCTTGCCAAGGAAGCATTGGTTGAGCAGACGTAGTCCGCCGATCCTTACGCCGCCTTCGCCTCGACGCTGTCGCAGAACTCCGCAAGACGATCGGCGAGCCGCAACGTCGCCGGACTTGCATCGGGCGAGGCCATCAGCGCCACTTCGGTCTTGTCGATCGGGGCAAAGCCCTCCTTCGCCGTGAGCACGCGATGGCCGGGCTGGATCGCGATGTCGGAGAGAATGCTCAGGCCCAGTCCCGCGGCGACCGCGGCCTGGATGCCGGCGAGGCCTGAACTCGTATAGGCCATGTGCCAGGAACGGCCTTCGCTTTCGAGCGCATGGATCGCGCGCGCCCGATAAAGGCAGCCGGCGGGAAAACCGATCAGCGGCACCGAGCCGGAGCTGATGTCGAGCGGATGGATCTTGCTGGTGACCCAGTGCACTTTCTCGGGCCATACCGCGATCGCGCCCTTCTCGCCGGCGTCGCGCTTGAGCAGCGCCAGATCGAGATCGCCGCGCTCGATGTCACGCCGCAGATTCGTGCTCTGGTCGGCGCGGACGTCGAGCCGCAGCCCCGGCCGTGAGCGCGAAAACGTCGCCAGCAGCTTGGCGAGGCGGTAGGCGGCGAAATCCTCGGGGATGCCGAGCCGCACCGCGCCCTCGCTCTCGGGGCGCCCCACCACGTCGCGCGCTTCTTCGGCAAGCGCCAGCAGGCGCCGCGCATAGGACAACAGCCGCTCGCCGGCTTCGGTCGGCGTCACATCCTTGCCGTTGCGGTTTAACAGCGGTTGGCCGACATCGTCTTCCAGCCGCTTGATCTGCTGGCTGACGGTCGATTGGGTGCGGTGGACGCGTTCGCCGGCGCGGGTGAAGCCGCCGGAATCGACGACGGAGACGAAACTGCGCAGGAGCTCCAGATCGAGCATGTCAATGCTCCATTTATGAATCCACTGCATATCAGTTTATCATTTAATTTCCAAATATCAAGGCGCGAGCCTAGATCATGGGCAAAGGAGACTTCCCATGTCGCTCGCCCCCTCGGTCGCGGTTCCCCGCGCCGGCTTCAATCCGCTTCCGCTCTATATCGGCCTGTTCTGCCTGCTCTGGAGCTTCGCCTTCGTCGCCGGCAAGATCGGCGTCACCGATTGCCCGCCGCTGATCCTGCTCGCGGCGCGATTTTCGCTGGCGGGCGTCCTGATCCTCGGCATAACCGCGCTGCGTGGCGAAGCCTGGTCTTCGCTCACCTGGCGCGATGCCGCCATTTTCGCGATCCTCGGCGTCGCCAACAACGCGCTCTATCTCGGCCTCGGCTATACCGGACTGCAGACCGTATCCGCCGGCCTCGGCGGCCTGATCGTCAGCGCCAATCCGGTGTTCACCGCCGTGCTCGCGGCGGCCTTTCTGGATGAGGCGCTGACCTGGCGCAAGGTGATGGGGCTCGTGCTCGGCATCGCCGGCGTCGGCTTCATCGTCTGGCACCGCATGTCGGTTGGTACCGATGACTGGCACGGAATCCTGTTCACGCTGGCATCGCTGGCATCGATCGTCGCCGGCACCATCCTGTTCAAGGTGCTGGCGCCGAAGGGCAGCCTCTGGGTCGGCAATGGCGTGCAGAATCTCGCCGCGGGAATCGTGCTGCTGCCGTTCGCGTTCACCTTCTCCAGCGTCGGCGACATCGTGCCGAGCGCGCGGCTCCTGGGCGCGTTCGCCTTCCTCGTGCTCGGCGGCTCGATCCTCGCCTATCTGCTCTGGTTTCACCTGTTGAAGGTCTGTGGCGCGACGGCCGCGAGCGCCTATCACTTCCTGATGCCGCCGCTCGGCATGCTGTTTGCGTTCCTCGTGCTCGGCGAACATGTCGAGTTTCGCGATCTGCTCGGCATCGTCCCCGTCGCCCTCGGCATTTACCTGGTGACCCGCCCCGCGGCGGCCCCTGATCAATCTTCCTAAAGGAGCAAAGTCATGACAGTTACCATCACCCTGATCGGTGGTCCCACCGCGCTGATTGAAGTCGACGGCTTCCGGTTGCTCACCGATCCGACCTTCGATGAGCCCGGCGCCTATCAACTGCCGCATGTGAAGCTGGAAAAGCTGGTTGGCCCGGCTCTGAGCGCGCTGGCGATCGGCGAGGTCGATGCCGTGCTGCTCAGCCACGACCAGCATTCGGACAATCTCGATCATTCGGGGCGCGATTTTCTCAAATCCGCCAAGCGTGTGCTCACGACGGAAGTCGGCGCGAAGCGGCTCGGCGGCCATGCCGAAGGCTTTGCGCCATGGCAGGCCACCGAACTGACTGGCCACAACGGGCATTCGCTCAAGATTACCGCAACGCCCGCGCGTCACGGCCCGGCCGGCATCGAACCACTGGCGGGCGACGTCATCGGCTTCGTCGTCGCCTCGAACAGGCCGGGCAGCCGCCCGATCTATATCAGCGGCGATACCGTCTGGTACGACGGCGTTGCCGAAGTGGCAAAACGCTTCAAGGCAGGCGTCGTGCTGCCGTTTGCGGGCGCGGCGCAAACCCGCGGGCCCTTCCACATCACCATGGACACCAACGATACCATCGAGACCGCGCGCGCGTTTCCAGATGCGGTCATCGTCCCCGTGCATACCGAGGGGTGGAAACACTTTCGCCAGGGCGCGGACGATCTGCGCGCCACCTTCGATACGCTGGGTTTTGGCTCGCGCTTGCGGATCCTGGAGCCGGGGGTTGCGACGATCATCGAGCCGCTGCACGCTGCGTGACGACATTGGAGGCTGCTTGTCTGCTCCGGCGCGCTCGCGGCTCGGAACCTGCTCCCGTCAGGTTCGTTGTTGCTGCGGCTGGACCCGGCATGGCAGAGCACAACGGGAAACCTACGCACTAACGCTCAATCCTTCCGGAACACGATCGACGCCATCCATCCCGTCATCAGCGCCATGGCGGCGGTGATCAGCCCGTAGATGAAGCCGTGCTGCTGCGCCGTGGTGGCGACGAATTGCTCGAAGCCGACCTTGACGATTTCGAACGCGGTGTCGGTCTTGGTCACCAGCGCGCCGTCGGCGAACAGCTTGATCTCGACGTTATAGAGACCGATCGGCACCTCGGCCGGCAGGGGGATGCCGGTGCGAAACAGCGTCGGCGTCAGGAACGTCACCGCCGAGGTCTCCTCGCGATAGAGGCCGTGCTGCCGGCGCAGCCGCACGAAGGCGCTGCGGAATGCGTCGTCGGGCACCACGTCGGCGTAATCGCCGCTGACGCGCTGGGTCAGCAATACGTTGTTCAGTCCGAGCTGCTGCCGCCGCTGCACCTCAGGCGAGGCGATGGCGTCGAATGGCCGGTTGGAGAACAGCGCCAGGTAGGTCGGCACTTCCAGGAACTGCCGGGAGTCGGTGTTGATCCAGATCCCGAACCGGCGTTCCTTGCGGCGGGTGACCATGTCGGCGCGCGGGCCGGCAATCGTCACCACCAGATCGTAACTGCGATTGGCCGGCGTGGTGGCGTCCTTCTCCACCGAGCCGAACAGCACGAGTTCCTCGCCGGAGTAATTCGGCGTCACGGTGACGCGGTGGTTCGACACCGACACGATCAGCCGTTCGGCCTGCGCGGACGAAGCCGCGAGTACGGCGCCGAGCGCAAGCCATCCGAGCATGAGGATGAGGCGCGCGGTCATCCCGTCACCCCGGTTTCGCGGATGGTGAAGAGATCCTCGGGCCGGATCACCAACTCGACGGCAAACCGGACGCCGACGGCGAGCACCAACAGCCCGAGCAGCAGCCGCAGATGTTCGCCGCGGATTTTCTGCCCCGCGCGCGCGCCGAACTGCGCCCCGGTGACGCCGCCGACCATCAGGATCAGCGCCAGCACGGCATCGACCAGATGATTGGTGATGGCGTGCAGCATGGTGGCGAACACCATCGTGACCAGCGTGAGCACCATCGAGGTGCCGATCACGGTCGAGGTCGGCACCCGCAGCACGTAGATCAACAGCGGCACCAGGATGAAGCCGCCGCCGATGCCCATCACGGCGCCGATGAAGCCGATGACCAGGCCGATCACCACGACGGGAATCACGGACAGATAGATTTTCGAGCGCTTGAAGCGCATCTTCAGCGGCAAGCCATGGATCCAGACATGGCTGCCCGGGCGGCGCGTGGTGACTGGGCCGCCGCGGCGGGCCCGCAACAGCGCCCGCAGACCCTCCCAAAACATCAGGGCGCCGACGGTGGTCAGCAGGATGACGTAGGACATCGCGATCATGAGATCGAGCTGACCCAGCGCGCGCAGCAGCGTGAACGTCCAGACCCCGAGCGCGGTGCCCAGACTGCCGCCGGTCAATAGCACCGCCGCCAGCAGCGGATCGATGGCGCGCCGTCGCCAATAGGAGAGCGCGCCGGAAAACGAGGAGGCGGCGATATGGCTGGCGACGGAGGCGACCGCGACCGCCGGTGCAATGCCGACGAAGATCAACAGCGGCGTCATCAGGAAGCCGCCGCCGATCCCGAACATGCCGGACACGAACCCAACCGCCGCGCCCATCGCCAGGATGAGGAAAACATTGACCGGGATGTCGGCGATCGGGAGGTAGAGCTGCACGCGCGTCTGCTCTTAGCTTTGCCGCAAGGGACGGTCGGGGAGCCGCTCTTGGCACGGTTTCTGTTGTATTTGCCGGCAGTGGAATCCGGTTCGCGCATGCACCTTTGCGTGCGCAGGGCCGGTTCCCGCGCCTTTGCATAACTGAATTCGGGGGGATGAGGGACTAAAAATGCCCGGGAAGGCAAATTTTTGCCGTACATGCCCCGCGCGTTTGTCAGGACATTTGAAACGCTGTCACAAAATCCGCAGGGCACGCGCGCAGGTCTGTTCATCGGACCCGGCGATTGGCCGGCTCAGGGCTTCCCGAGCGGTTCGGTGACGAGGTTCATCGCCAGCGCCTGTTTGGGGCTGAGCCAGCGAATGTCCCGGGTCTCGGACATCGCTTCCACGATGGAGGACGAGACCCCCATTTTGGTCATGTAGCCCAGCACCGCGCCGGAAATCCGCTGCGCCTCGGCGACGGGGTCTTCCACGGGCTTACTTGTGACAAACCGATGAACGCCCAATGCCGAGCCCAATACGCCGAAGCGGGTCTTGCCGCCGGCATAGACCAGCACGCAGGCGCTGGCGCAATAGCCCGGCCTGATGCGGCCCGAGGCGTCGGCGCTGCCGACCGCGGTCGCGAGCGCGCGCTGCCGGATGATCTCGCCCATGATCGTGGCCTGGTTCAGATCGCCGCCGGGCGAGGCCAGCAGGACGATGTCGCCGGCCGCGAGATTGGCCTGGTCCAGCCTGCCACGAAACCAGTTTGCGGCGGCAGGGCCGATCGTCCCGCTGACGAACAGCGCCCGCCGGCCCTGGCTCGAACCATCGAGATGGAGCGTGTCGATCACCTGGGATGTCAGGCTGGGCGAGACGTACTGGTCCTTCCAGTAGTGCCAGGCCTCCGGCTGCGACAGGTCCCGGTAGGCGCGAATGCAGACCCCGGCAACCAGCAGGATGAAGATGGCGACCGACCAGAAATGCCGTTTGCGCCGAGGCGGCTGGACCGGTGGTTGTTGGACCGGCGGCGGCGGGACTTGGCCTGCCGGTATGCGCGGCGGCGCGACCGCAGGGCCTGTCGGCGGCCTCCGGAAGTTATTCTCCCCACCCTGGCTGTTCTGGTCTGACAAACAATCCTCTTCGCAAGCCCAGCCGATCGCGATTCGGCTGATCCGATCCGCTACACCCAATTATGGTCGGAGAGATGACCATGCCAGCGGCATGGCCGCGACTTACGGAATCTTAATTCACGGCGGCGGTGCGCTTGGTCGCAGCCGGCTTGGCGCCGGGCTTGCCCGTGGCGGGCGCGGGAGCCGAATCCCAACCACCGGCGGGTGCCGCCACGTTGACGACGTCGTCGGGCTGCGGCTCCGGCGTAAAGGTCTGGATCGCGAGTCTCGCGGCCGCCAGCGACTGGGCGTCGAGGCGCTTGGCGATATCGTCGCGCTTGCGGCCCGCGTCCGCGTCGCCCTGGGCCGCGGCGAGGCTGAACCATTTGAAGGATTCGGCGAGGTTCTGTTCGACGCCGATACCGCGGGCATAGAGGATGCCGAGGTTGAACTGGCTGTCGGCGACGCCGCGATCGGCGGCCTTGCGGAACCAGATCGACGCGCTCTTGTAATTGGCGCCCTTGCCGCCGCCATCGGCGTCGAGCACGGCCAGATTATGCATCGCCTTGGCGCTGCCGCGCTCGGCCGCCTGCGCATAATAACGCCGCGCGATATCGACGTCCTTTTTCACGCTCAGGCCCTTCTCGTAGAAGGTCCCGAGCCGGAAGATGGCGGGCACCACGCCGGCCTGCGCCGCGCGGTCGTACCATTTGGCGGCCTGGTCGAGATCCGAGGCAACGCCCTTGCCTTCGGCAAAGCGCACGCCGACTTCATAAGCCGCGGCCGGGTCGCCCTTCAGCGCGGCGGCGCGCAATACCGGGCCGCCGATGCCGTCAGGCAGCCGCTCGGTCGGCGGCACCGCGATCATGGCAAGCTTGCCACCGGTGGCCGGCATCGTCGTGATCGCGCCGGTGATGTCGCTGGCTGCAGCAGGCGACGGCGCGGCCTGCGGCGGGACCGCGATCCGCGCGCTATCCAGCGTGTTCGGTGCGGAAGAATTGTTCGACTGCTTCTCGACAGGCGTCGGCGAGATCATCAAGGGCCCCGGTGCCGCGGGCATTGCGGGCCTGCTCTCCGACGGCGCGGGGGCCTGCACCGGTGCGGCCGGCTCGCCGGGATGTTCCATCATCGGCAGTTGCAGCACGCTGCCGGTGTCGAGCAGCGTCATTGCCATCTTGAAAGTGCCGAGCACGATCACGACCACGCTCGCGCCGACCAGCAGCGAGCGGATCTTGGAGGAAATGTTCGAGGGGACATTGTCGTCGGCCTTGGCCTTGCCGCCGCCCTTGTCCTTTGGCGCGGCCTTCGCCGAACGTCCCGGCTTCTCGGGGGGTGGCGCGGCGGCCGCGGCCTGCGCGGCGCGGCGCGCGGCGGCGATGAAACTCGACGAACTGACCGGCTCCTTCGGCCCGGAAGCGATCTCGCTGATTGCGTTTTCGGAAGCCGCGATCCGTTCCGACGGCGAAGACATGCGCACTGACGGCCGCGTGCCCGGCTCGAGCGGATGATCCGGCGGCAATTCCGGCGCGATCGCGGTGCGCGGCGCCGCGGCATGCGGCTCCAGGATTTCGCTGATTGCCCGCGGCGGCAATGGCGGGGCGACCGGCGCGGCCGGCTGCGCCGCGTGGAATTCGCGCGGCGCGGCGACAAAATGCTCCTGCGGACCGGCTTGCAGCGCGGCGGGGTTCGGCAATTCCGGCTTCGATTGCTGCGGATAGGTCTGCAGCGGTGTCATCAAGCGGGGCGCTTCCTCGCGCATTTCGGCGGCGGCAGGAGAAGAGGCGGTCGTAGCCGGTGTAGCGCGAACCGTGCGCAGATCGCCTTCGATCATCGACAGGCGATCGACCACGTGGCCGAGCGTGCTGTGAACGGTCTCGAGCGAGTCCTGGGTGCGGCGGTCGGTTTCCGACTGGCTGAAGCGGATGTCGGTCAGCTCGCGCTTGACCAGATCGACGATGCCGGAGTCCATCGGCTGGACCGTGTCGCCGGAACTGCGGTTGGACTCGGCGAGCGCGACCAGGCTGGCGTGCTGGCGTTCGAGCGAACGCAGAATATCGTGCAGCCCTTCCTCGACCCGTCCGAGGTCGATGGCGGGCGCGGCGGAACGATCGCCGGAGGCTTCCAGGCGCTCCAGCAGATAGGACACGCGCTGTTCGAGATGAGCAAACGCCGACGCATTGTCGTTGCCGGTCGGGATGCGGTCGAGCCGCTCCGACAGCGAGCGCAGCGCGCTTTCGAGATGCTCCGAATTGTCGCTCGCGGCCGGCGGCTGCCGGGTTTCCAGCGTCGAGGTCAGCGCGGCCAGGCGCTGCTCGAGCATGCCGAAGGCATCGCTGTTGCCGTCAAAGCGGGAAAGCTGATCGACCTTGGCCGACAGCGTGTGCACGTCCTCGGCGAGCCGGGCCAGCGCGTCGTTGGAGGCAACGTTGGAGACGATGCCGCGCAGCGCCGCAATCGCGCCTTCGAGCTGCTGCACGGTCGACGGATCGTCGTTCGAACGCAGGATCAAATCGAGCTTGGCGCCGAGATTGCGGATCGCCTCGTCGTAGCCGGTGAGCTGCTCGGCCGGCGTCAGCGAGCGCAGCACCTCGCGGATTTCGCCGAGCGCGCGCTCGATGCCGGCCAGCGTCTGGCCGTCGCTGCCGTGCTGGCGGCTGTCGTCGATGCGGCGGGATAGCGAGCGGATTTCGTTCTCGAGCGATTCGATCTCCCGGCGCGGCACCGCCTCGGTGATGGCGTGGCGGATTTCGGCGAGTTCGCTGCGGAACGCGGCAATCGACTCCTCGACATGATCGGGACGCTGCAGCGCCTCGATCTGGCTGGTGATCTTGAGCAGGTGTCGTTCGAGCGAAGAAAAATCCGGACCGGCCGGCGCCGCCTGCATCATGGGCTGCGCAGCAAAATTGGGCTGGGCGGGGGAGGCCGCCGGCGCGGCATGGCGCGGCGGCATCTGGCGCGGTGGTGGACTGTCGAGTTCGTTCTGGCGCGCGGCGATTTCGGCGATCGCAAAATCCATCGAGGCCGGACTGGGCGGCGGCGCGGGGCGATAGACCTGGGCTGCGGCACGCTCGACCATCTCGGTCTGACGCTGCTTTTCCTGCATCTGGACCTGCCGGGTCGGCGCGGGGTTGGAAATCTGCGACAGCCGCGCGTCGAGGCGCGAAATGGCTTCGTTGAGCTGGCGGGCCACCGTCGGCTCGCCACGGGCGGCTTCGCCGCGCGAAGTGTCGCCGCGCGGCGTGGCGGGCCGCGAAATCTGCTCGATCTGCTTGGTGATTGAATCCAGCCGCTGGTGAATGTCCGCCACGTCGGGGATCTGCCGCGGCATCGCCGGCCGCGGCTCGGCAGGCACGCTGAAACTGGGCGGGGCTGGTTCGCCGACGGTAGAATTGAGCCAGTCGTTCAACGACATGCCGGCGCGCCGCGCGGCCGCCTCGGCCCTTTCGCGGACGGAGGGGTCGATGCCGTCAACACTCCACGATACGCGCGAATTCATGCTTTCGTCCGGTTCCGCTTCGGCGCCCCACCTGCGCCATCAGCCTCCCCGCGCGTCCCACCGAAGAGACAATCGTATTTCCGCGCAGGTCGCCTGCCTCGGAACTGACTTTTGTTCGTTACGGTAAATAACGGGTTAAGGAATGCGACGAGCGGCCCTAAAAGTTACCGGGCGGCCAAATCGGCTGGCTCTATAAGGCTCTAGCCGTTCTTTTCGCGCTGGCTATCCTCGATCGGCACGACGTTGGTCCGCTCCGCGCCGGAAGTGAGGGCTGACAACGCTTCGATCGCCTCTTCGCACCACTCCGCCACGGCGCGCTCGTGGGCGAGGCCGATGCGAAGTCCGAGCAGTTTGCCCACATCGGCCGGCGGCGCCGTACCTTGGGGAAAACGTTTGTTGAGCAGGCGCTCGTAGCGGGCGAAACGGTCGCGGTGATGTTCCAGCCGCGCCATCAGGTCGGTGCGCAACGGTTCGATGTCGACGCTGTCGAGCGCGTAGAGCCGCACCAGAAGATCGTCCTTGATAGAGGCCGGAACGCTCGGCCGCGCGGCCCAATGCCGGAGCGCGGCCCGCCCTTCTGGTGTGAGCGTATAGACCAGCTTGTTCGGCTTGCCGGATTGCACCACCTCGCGGCCCTGGATATGGCCTCGGTCGCGAAGCTTGGTGAGTTCCCGATAAATTTGCTGGTGGTCGGCCTTCCAGAAGAATCCAATGGAGTTGTCGAACGTCTTGGCGAGCTCATAGCCCGTCATCGGACGTTCGGTCAGGCAGGCAAGGATCGCGTCACCAAGCGCCAAGACGCTGGCCTCCGGCTTTCAGTTGTAATTTGACATTATGCATAAAGTTGCATATGCGTCAACGCGCATAAGATCCGGAGAAGGTCCATTCCCCGGCGTCAGCCTGTCATCGCCCGCTAGAGGAGACATGATGACCATGAGCGGCCTCGACAAGTGGTACGGCTACATGAAGTCCCATGACACGGCGGCGTTGTGGGACCTGCTGCATCCGGATGCGGTGTTCGAAAGCCCCGTCGTCCACACGCCGCAGCGCGGGCGCGACATCACCGTCAAATATCTGGCTAGCGCCGAAAAGGTGCTGGGCGGCCCCGGCTTCAAATATACCGGCGAATGGCGCAGCGCGAACGGCGCGGTCCTCGAATTCGAAAACGAGATCGAGGGGATCAAGATCAACGGCGTTGATATCATCACCTTCAGCGATGACGGTAAGATCACGCACTTCAAGGTGATGGTGCGTCCGCTGAAGGGAATCAATCTGCTGCACCGCTTGATGGGAGAGCAACTCGCCAAGTAGTGAAAAGGCTGCGACGTCCGGCGGCGGTTTATGTCGCAATGGCTGTCCGGATATTTGCTGACCTGCTCGCTCCCTGGGACTGCCCGAACCGGATAAGGTCTCGTTCCGGAACGCCACGACGAATCCATTTCACGCGCCTTCGCCACTCTTATGCCCCTGCCGGGAGAACATCATGCCGATCTACAAAGCCCCTGTGGAAGACGTCACCTTCCTGCTCAACGACGTGTTCCAGATCGATCGCTACGACAATCTGCCCGGCTTCACCGACGCCTCCGCCGATGTGCGCGAAGCGATCCTGGGCGAGGCAGCAAAACTCTCTGAAGAGGTCTTGCAGCCGCTCAACCGCACAGGCGATCTGGAAGGCTGCAAGCGGCATGACGATGGCAGCGTCACCACGCCGAAAGGCTTCAAGGAAGCCTTCAAGCAGGTCGCCGAAGGCGGCTGGCTCGGCCTGTCGGCGCCGGCGGAATATGGCGGGCAGGGGCTGCCGGTGACGCTGAGCCAGGTCGTCACCGAATTCCAGAGCGCGGCCAACATGGCGTTTTCGATGTATGGCGGCCTGACCATGGGCGCGACCGCGGCGCTGATGGTGCACGGCAAGCCCGAGCAGAAGAAGATGTTTGTGCCGAAGATGGTGGCGGGCGAGTGGACCGGCACCATGAACCTCACCGAGCCGCAATGCGGCACGGATCTCGGCCTGTTGCGCACCAAGGCGGTGAAGCAGCCCGACGGCAGCTACAAGATCACGGGCACCAAGATATTCATCTCCGCCGGCGAGCACGATCTCGCCGACAACATCATCCATCTGGTGCTGGCGCGTATCGAAGGCGCGCCCGCCGGCATCAAGGGCGTCTCGCTGTTTGTGGTGCCGAAGGTGCTGGTCAATGCCGACGGCTCGCTGGGCGCGCGCAATGGCGTCACCTGCGGCTCGATCGAGCACAAGATGGGCATCCACGGCAACTCCACCTGCGTGATGAACTACGACGGCGCCACCGGCTGGCTGATCGGCGAGGAAAACAAGGGCATGCAGGGCATGTTCGTGATGATGAACGAGGCCCGCCTCGGCGTCGCCGTGCAGGGTCTCGCGCAGTCCGAGGTCGCCTATCAGAACGCCGTCAATTACGCGCGCGAGCGTCTGCAGGGCCGCTCGCTGACGGGCGCAAAGGAGGCGGACAAGCCGGCCGACCCGATCATCGTGCATCCCGACGTGCGCCGCGTGCTGCTGACCATCCGCGCTTTCAACGAGGCGGCGCGCGCCATGGTGGTGTGGACCGCGCTGAAGAGCGACGTCGCCCACCGCTCTTCCGACCCGAAGGACCGCCAGGAGGCCGACGACCACATGGGCCTGATGACGCCGGTCATGAAGGGCGTGATGACCGATGTCGGATTCTCCAACGCGGTGCTGGCGCAGCAGATGTATGGCGGCCATGGCTATATCGCCGAGCACGGCATGGAGCAGTTTGTGCGCGATGCCCGCATCGCCATGCTTTATGAGGGCGCCAACGGCATCCAGGCACTCGATCTGGTCGGCCGCAAGCTGCCGCGCGACGGCGGCCGCGCCGTGATGGCGTTCTTTGCCGAGGTTGCAGCCTTCGCCAAGGAGCACGGCGGCGATGAGGCGATGAAGCCGTTTGTCACCCCGCTCTCGGCCGCGCTCGGCCACCTGCAGCAGGCCACCGGCTGGCTGATGCAGAACGCGCTGACCAAGCCCGATAATGCCGGCGCCGCCGCCACCGACTACATGCAATTGTTCGGCCTCGTCACCTTCGCCTATATGTGGGCGCGGATGGCCAAAGTAGCGCAGGACAAGATTGCGGCCTCCGGCGCCACGCCCTATCTCAGCACCAAGCTGGTGACCGGCCGCTTCTTCATGGAGCGGATGTTGCCGGAAACCCACGTCCATCTTGCGCGCATCCAGACCGGATGCGCCACCACCATGGAATTGGCGGCGGAAGCGTTCTGAGATTTCCGCCGCTTCCCTGTCCTTTCGCCTATAATATTATGATCCTCATACCAGGAGGGCGTCATGCCTGAGGCATATATCTACGATCACGTTCGTACCCCGCGCGGCCGCGGCAAGTCCGATGGCGCACTCCACGAGGTCACCGCGCTGGCGCTGGCGACGGTGCCGCTGCAGGCGCTGAAGGAGCGCAACAATCTCGGCGAAGACGTCGTCGACGACGTCATCCTCGGTGTGGTCGATCCGGTCGGCGAGGCCGGAAGCGACATTGCGCGTTTCGCGGCGTTGAAGGCGGGCCTCGGCGAATCCGTCCCCGGCGTGCAGATCAGCCGCTTCTGTGCCTCCGGCCTTGATGCCGTGAATTTCGCCGCTGCCCAGATCATGGCCGGCCAGCATGAGCTCGTGATCGGCGGCGGCGCCGAATCGATGAGCCGCGTCGGCATCGGCGCTTCCGGCGGCGCCTGGCCGATGGATCCCTCGATGGCGGTGCCTTCCTATTTCATGCCGCAGGGCGTCTCGGCCGATCTGATCGCCACCAAGTACGGCTTCTCGCGCGACGACGTCGATGCCTATGCGGTGCAGAGCCAACAGCGCGCCGCGAAGGCCTGGGACGAGGGCCGCTTCAACAAGTCGGTGGTGCCGGTGAAGGACATCAACGGCCTCACCATCCTCGCCAAGGACGAGCACATGCGTCCGACCACGACGATGCAGTCGCTCGGCCAGTTGCAGCCGGCGTTCGTCGTCATGGGCCAGATGGGCGGCTTCGACGCGGTGGCGATCCAGTCGCATCCCGAGGTCGAGAAGATCAACTACGTGCACCACGCCGGCAATTCCTCCGGGATCGTCGACGGCGCCGGTGCGGTGCTGCTCGGCAGCAAGGAAGCGGGCGCCAAGCATGGCCTGAAGCCGCGTGCAAGAATCCGCGCCTTTGCCAATATCGGCTCCGAGCCGGCGATGATGCTGACCGGTCCGGTCGACGTCACCGAAAAGCTGTTCGAGCGCTCCGGCATGAAGAAGTCGGACATCGATCTCTTCGAACTGAACGAGGCCTTTGCTTCGGTGGTGCTGCGCTACATGCAGGCCTTCGACATCGACTCTTCGAAGATCAACGTCAATGGCGGCGCGATCGCGCTCGGCCATCCGCTCGGTGCAACGGGGGCCATGATCCTCGGCACCGTGCTCGACGAACTCGAGCGCACCAACAAGTCGACCGCGCTGGTGACGTTGTGCATTGGCGGCGGCATGGGGACAGCTACGATCATCGAAAGAGTCTAGCTGCCGTAGGGTGGGTTAGCCGAAGGCGTAACCCACCGTGCCACGGCGAGAGAAGTGGTGGGTTACGCTTCGCTAACCCACCCCACGAAATCCAATACAACCGCCGCGCCTGACATCGGCTGCCGGCACCGAGGGAGCAACCAACATGGCCTTCAAGAATTTCAAGCTAGAGACCGACGCCGACGGCATTGCGCTCGTCACCTGGGACATCCCCGGACGTTCGATGAACGTGCTGGACGAGACCTCGACCACCGAGCTCGAGGAGATCCTGAAACAGACCACGGCCGATGCCGCGGTGAAGGGCGTCGTAATCACCTCGAGCAAGGAAGCGTTTTGCGCCGGTGCCGACCTGTCCATGCTCGAGGGCATGAATCAGGAATACGCCAAGGTCTTCAAGGAAAAGGGCGAGGTCGCGGCCAACCAGATGCTGTTCGAGCAGAGCCGCCGCTTCTCGCTGGTGCTGCGCGGCATCGAAACTTGCGGCAAGCCGTGGGCGGCCGCGATCAACGGGCTGGCGCTCGGCGGTGGTTTCGAGGTGACGCTGTCGTGCCACTATCGCGTCGCGGCTGAAAATCCCAAAACTCGCCTCGGCCTGCCCGAGGTCAAGGTCGGCCTGTTCCCGGGTGCCGGCGGTACCCAGCGCGTGCCGCGTCTGGTGCCGCCGCAGGATGCGATGACCATCCTGCTCAAGGGCGATCCGGTCACGGTCGACAAGGCCAAGGCGCTCAACCTGATCCACGCCATCGTGCCGGCGGCCGACCTGATCAAGGCGGCAAAGGACTGGATCAAGGGCGGCGGCAAGGCGGTCGCGCCCTGGGACGAAAAAGGGTTCAAGCTGCCGGGCGGTCCGGTGTTCTCCAAGGCCGGCATGATGATGTTCCCGGCCGGCAACGCCATCTACCGGCGCGAGACCTACGACAATTATCCGGCGGCGCGCGCCATCATGAGCTGCGTCTATGAGGGCCTGCAGTTGCCGATCGACGCCGCACTGCGCGTCGAGTCGCGTTACTTCACGAAAGTCCTGCGCTCCAAGGAAGCCGCGGCGATGATCCGCAGCCTGTTCCTGTCGATGCAGGAGCTGAACAAGGGCGCGCGGCGTCCGCAGGGCGTGCCGCCGACCAGGATCAAGAAGGTCGCCGTGATCGGCGCCGGCTTCATGGGCGCGAGCGTCGGCTATGTCTCGGCCCGTGCCGGCCTCGACGTGGTCCTGATCGACCGCGACCAGGAAAGCGCCGACAAGGGCAAGGCGCATGCGCAGAAGGTGATCGACGAGCAGGTCGCCAAGGGCCGCGCCAAGGCCGGAGATCGCGACGCGCTGCTGGCGCGCATCACGCCAACTGCGGATTACGCCGCACTCGGGGATTGCGATCTCGTCATCGAAGCCGTGTTCGAGGACCGCAAGGTCAAGGCGGAGACTTTTGCCAAGGCGCAGCAATACCTCAAGCCGGACACGATCTTCGCTTCCAACACCTCGACGCTGCCGATCACCTCGCTTGCCGAAAGCTTCAAGGAGCAGGGCAAGTTCGTCGGCATCCATTTCTTCTCGCCGGTCGAGAAGATGATGCTGGTCGAAATCATCCTCGGCAAGAACACCGGCGATGTCGCGCTCGCCGCCGCGCTCGACTATGTGCGGGTGATCGGCAAGACGCCGATCGTGGTGAACGACTCCCGCGGCTTCTACGCCAACCGCTGCGTCGGCCGTTATATCGCCGAAGGCAACGAGATGTTCCTGGAAGGCGTGCCGCCGGCGATGATCGAGAATTGCGCCAAGATGGCGGGCATGCCGGTCGGTCCGCTGTCGCTGTCGGATGAAGTCGCCCTCGACCTCGGCCTGAAGGTCATCAAGGCGACGGAAGCCGATCTCGGTCCCAACTCTATCAACCCGGATCAGAAGAAGCTGATGGTGGAGCTGGTCGAAAAGCAGGGCCGTCTCGGCCGCAAGAACAGCAAGGGCTTTTACGACTATCCCGAGAAGGGCAAGGGCCAGAAGAGCCTGTGGCCGGGGTTATCAGCTCTGCAGCCCAAGCAGCTCGACCCGGATACCCTCGACATCGAGGAGTTGAAGCAGCGCTTCCTGGTGGTGCAGGCGGTCGAAGCCGCGCGCACGGTCGAGGATCACGTCATCACCGATCCGCGCGAGGCCGATGTCGGCTCGATCCTGGGCTTCGGCTTTGCGCCGTTCACCGGCGGCACGCTGTCCTATATCGACTTCATGGGCACGCGGAAGTTCGTCGAGCTCTGCCACAGACTGGAAGCCAAATACGGCTCGCGCTTCACCCCGCCGAAACTCCTGGAAGACATGGCGGCGAGCGGCGAGACCTTCTACGGTCGCTTCCCGCCGAAGAAGCAGGCGGCGTAACCGGCGCGAACTCGTAGCCCGGATGGAGCGAAGCGAAATCCGGGGACCTTGCCACTTGCGGCACTTTCTCGGATTACGCTGCGCTCCATCCGGGCTACGTAACGACAAAGGGCCGGATCACCGATCCGGCCCTTTCCATATTTGTCATTCGCTAGAATTCACGCCGCCTTCAGCAGCCCTTCCTTGGTCAGCGCTTCCTGCACCTTCGGGCGCGCGGCGATGCGGGCCTTGTAGGCCACGAGGTTCGGCATTTCCGAAAGATCGAACTTCATCCGGTCCGCCCACGACAGCATCGTGAACAAATAGCCGTCGGCGACGGTGAACTGGCTGCCCATCAAATAGTCGCGCCCCGCAAGCTGGGCGTCGACATATTTGAACTTGCCCATCACGCGGTCCTTGAAGAACGCCTTGGCCTCGTCGGCCAGCACTGGCGAGAACATCGGGCCGAAATTCTTGTGCAGTTCCGTGGTGATGAAATTGAGCCACTCCAGCAGCTTGTAGCGCTCGGCGCTGTCGCGGGCGGGCGCCAGGTTCTTGGCCGCGGCCTTGTCGGCGATCATCTGGACGATGACCGGCCCCTCGGTGACCAGTTCGCCCGAATCTAGCGCCAGTACCGGCACCTGGCCCTTCGGGTTGACCTTCAAAAAGTCGTCACCGTTTTCCAGCTTCTTGGCGCGCAGATCGACCTTGACTAGATCATAGGGCAGACCGGCCTCGAGAAGCGCGATATGGGGGGACAGCGAGCAGGCGCCTGGGGAATAATACAATTTCATCGGCTTTTCCTTCCCTCGATATTGTTGGGTGGGCTGACTAAATGCATTTGCATGGAATAGTCAAGATTGATGCAGCTGCATTTAGTGCGGTACACTGACCTGTGACAGATACGGACCGGACTATGAAACGAAAACCATCGACCGAGGCGACCGCCGCCTGGATCCGCCTGATGCGGGTGCAGAGCCGGGTGCTCGATGCCGTCGAGCAGGATCTGAAGAAAGCCGGCTTTCCGCCGCTGGCCTGGTATGACGCGCTGCTGGAACTGTCGCGCGCGCCGTCCGGCGAGATGCGCCCGGTAGAGCTGGAAAAGCAGATGCTGATCCCGCAATATTCCACCTCGCGGCTGATCGACCGCCTGGTGGACGAGGGCCTGGCGGCGCGGCGTGAATGCAAGATCGACAAGCGCGGCCAGTTCGTTGAAATCACCGAAGCCGGGCGCGAACTGCAGAAGAAAATGTGGAGCGCCTATTCGGCGGCGATCGAAAAGCACGTCGGCTCCAAACTGTCCGACGCCGACGCCATGAAGCTTTGCGGTCTGCTCGACCGGCTGGGCTGCTCCTGCTCCGACGTCAAGGCGGCCGCTGCCCGCGACGGCGTGCCGGCGCGATGACTGCCCTGATATTTTTCGTTGATGCGGACGGCGTCGTCCGCATTCCCTTGGCCACACGGCGCGTTCGGTCGAATCGCCAGATATCCGGATTTTTTCATGGCGCGTGACCAGATCGATATGACGCCGCTGCAATCGCGTGACGAACTCGTCGCGTGGCTCGAAGCCGGCATCAAGCCGCCGTCCGAGTTCCGCATCGGCACCGAGCACGAGAAGACCCCGTTCACGCTGGAGGGCCGTCAGCCCGTGCCGTACGAGGGCGCGCGCGGCATCGGCGCGCTGCTCGAGGGGATGCAGCTCCTGCTTGGCTGGGAGCCGATCATGGAGCGCGGCAACATCATCGGGCTCTACGACGTCACCGGGGGCGGCGCGATTTCGCTGGAGCCGGGCGGCCAGTTTGAGCTGTCCGGTGCGCCGGTCGAAAACGTGCACCAGACCCAGTCCGAGCTGATGGCGCATCTGGCGCAGGTGCGCGAGATCGCGACGCCCTTGGGGATCGGCTTTCTCGGGCTCGGCATGACGCCGTCCTGGTCGCGGGAGCAGATTCCGGTGATGCCCAAGGGCCGCTACAAGATCATGACCAACTACATGCCGAAGGTCGGCCAGTACGGCATCGACATGATGTACCGGACCTGTACGGTGCAGACCAATCTCGACTTCTCCTCGGAAGCCGACATGGTCAAGAAGCTGCGCGTGTCGATCGCGCTGCAGCCGGTGGCGACCGCCTTGTTTGCCAATTCGCCGTTCACGGAAGGCAAGCCCAATGGCTTCCTGTCGTTCCGATCCGAGATCTGGCGCGACACCGACAATGCGCGCTCAGGCATGCTGCCGTGGGTGTTCGAGGACGGCATGGGATTCGAGCGCTGGGTCGACTACGCGCTCGACGTGCCCATGTATTTCGTCAAGCGCGGCGACACCTATATCGATGTCGCCGGCTCGTCGTTCCGCGCCTTCTTCGAGGGCCGCAACAACTCGCTTCCCGGCGAGCGTCCGACGTTGTCGGACTGGGCCAACCATTTGTCGACGATTTTCCCGGAAGTCCGCCTGAAGCGTTATCTGGAAATGCGCGGCGCCGATGGCGTGCCGTGGGGCCGGCTGCCGGCGCTGCCGGCGTTCTGGGTCGGCCTGCTGTATGACGACGAAAGCCTGAACGCGGCCTGGGATCTGGTCAGCCACTGGACCGCGCAGGAGCGTCAGGCATTGCGCGACGACGTGCCGCGCTTCGGCTTCAAGGCCAGGATCAAGGACCGTTATTTGTTCGAAATCGCCAAGGAGTGCCTGAAGCTGTCGCATGCCGGCTTGCGGCGGCGCAACCGCGCCGATCATTCCGGCCGCGACGAGAGCCGCCACCTCGAACCGCTGGAGCGCATCCTCGAATCGGGCCGCACGCCGGCGGAAGAGATGCTGGACAAATTCAACGGCGAGTGGGGTGGTTCCGTGGAGCCCGTCTATCAGGAATACGCGTTTTAATTTAACGGGTTGCCTAACCTTTGGGCCGTTCATCCACCGTACAGGTTGATGGCGCTCAAATGACGGTTGGATGAAGCATGATCTCCGCGCAAACGCGAAAAACGCGTTGCGCGGAGATCATGCTCGAACCAATGGGCTGGGGCGGGACGACTTTTCGAAGGAAAGCCATCCCGCGCTGGAAACGCGTACTCGAAAGCAACCGCGCATGGGGACTGTTCGCCTGCTCAGGGCGTGTATGGTGACGCTCGCCTTTTTGGCGGCGGCCGTATGCGCGCGCCCGGCGCTGGCGCAGGCCAAATTCGACCGCCCTGGCGGCGACTATCTCAGCGCCCCCGTGATCTCGGGCGATCCGGCGGAATGCGCGCTGGTGTGCGAGCGCGACCGGCGCTGCCGCGCCTGGAGCTTCAACTATCCGACCGACCTCGCCAACGGTGCGGTGTGCTGGCTCAAGAGCAACGTTCCGGCGCGGGTGCAGAGCGGCGATTGCTGCGTCTCCGGCGTGCGCGGCGCCGGCGTGGTCGAACGGCGCAACGATACCATCGAAACCTCGATCGACCGCTACGGCGGCGACTACAAGAGCTTCGACCTCAAGAGCAGCGATGGTGACGACGCCTGCAAGGCCGCCTGTGCCGCCGACAACAAATGCCGCGCCTGGACCTACGCGCGGCCGGGCTATGCCGGCAAAGAGGCGCACTGCTTCCTGAAGAAAGACATCAAGCCGCCGCGGCGGAAGGCGGGGTTTACGTCGGGCGTGGTGCGGTGACGTGTAGAACGTAGCCCGGACGGAGCGAAGCGCAATCCGGGGGACTGTCTCAACTGCAACACTGTCCCGGATTTCGCTGCGCTCCATCCGGGCTGCGGCTTCATTCGTCGTCCGTGAAGAATTCCCAAACCGTTGATTTGGAATCCAGAAACGGCATTTTGCGGTAACGGCATTTGCCGGAAAGTTGGCCTTTGGAACGTGATTCCTTGCAAACTTGATTTGTGATTCACTCGCCGTGAACGGCGTTGGCGAGGGGATTCGATGCGACCACGGGAGCGGAGCGAGACGGGAGAACAGGACCTTTTCCGCTCCCGGCTTGATCAGATCATCGACATGAAGCATCCGCTGGTGACGCTGGGGCGGACGGTGGATTGGGGGTTCCTGGAGGAGCGGTTCGGCGAGGTTTACACCGATGATCCCGGCCGGCCACCGCTGCCGACGCGCCTGATGGCGGGGCTGGCGATCCTCAAGCACACCTACGACCTGTCCGACGAGGTGCTGTGCGAGCGGTGGGTCGAGAACCCCTATTACCAATACTTCTGCGGCGAAGAGTTCTTCCAGCACCGGCTGGTGTTCGATCGCTCGTCGCTGACGCGCTGGCGCAACCGGATGGGCGAGGAGCGGCTGGCTGCGCTAATCCAGGAGAGCCTGTCGGTTGCCACCAGGACCAAGGCGATCAAGCCGTCCGAGCTGTCGCGGGTGATCGTCGACACCACGGTTCAGCCCAAGAACGTGACGTTCCCCACCGATGCGAGGCTTCTGAACCGGGCGCGCGAGAAGCTGGTGCGGCTGGCGAAGCGTCACGGGGTGGCTTTGCGCCAGTCCTATGCGCGGGTGGGCAAGTTCGCCCTGATCCAGCATCAGCGCTATGCCCACGCCAAGCAGTTCAAGCGCGCCAACAGGATGCTCAAGAAGCTGCGCACCTGTCTCGGCCGCGTGATCCGCGACATTGGCCGCAAGATCGAGGGTAACGGCGTGCTCGAAATGGCGTTCGCAAAGCTGCTGGCGCTGGCGCGTCGCGTGCGCGAGCAGAAGCAGCATCAGCGCGGACCGAAGGTCTATTCCCTGCACGCGCCGGAGGTCGAATGCATCGGCAAAGGCAAGGCTCATCGGCCTTACGAGTTCGGCGTCAAAGTCTCCGTCGCCACCACGATCGGCCACGCCAAGGGTGGCCAGTTCGTCACCCATGTGAAGTCGCTGCCCGGCAATCCCTATGACGGCCATACGCTGGCAAACGTGATCCCGGACATGGAGGCGCTCATCGGCAACATCATCGCGCGCCTCCTCGCCGACAAGGGATACCGCGGCCACAATGCGCCACCCGATTACAAGTTCAGGGTCTTCCTCTCCGGCCAGAAGCGAGGGGTGACGCCGAAGATCAAGCGCGAACTGCGCCGCAGGGCCGCAGTCGAACCCGTCATCGGCCATCTCAAAGCCGAGCACCGCATGGGCCGCAATTATCTCTGGTTCCGTCGCGGCGACGCCGCCAACGCCGTCCTCGCCGCCGCCGGCTACAACTTCCGCCGTCTCATCCGCTGGCTCAGGCTCTTGCTGCGCCTGTTCCTGACCACACTCTTCCTCAGCCCGCTGAATAATCCGGCGTGAAATCGGTCTTCTTCACGGACGACTCATTCCGCCGGCAACACCGTAATCTCCGGCCACAGCGCCTTCCATCGCGCCGCCTTCGCTTCGTAATTCGCCGCCGAAAAATTCGCGCCGGGATTGGGCCGCACGATCAGGGCGGCGACATCGTCGTAGCCATTCGGCGCGTAGACCTCGTAAGCCTCGCGCGTGCGGCGGATTCCGATCTGCGTGTTCTTCGTCAGAAACCGGTCGATGCCTTGCGTCGAGCAACGCAGCGGCGGATAGGGCAGGTCATGTTTCTCGGGGTACCAAAGATGAACGCGCGCCTGGTTGCGCGCCTCGACCTTGATCCCGCGTGTGGCGAAACGCGTCTCCAGCGTGCGGATCACGGCGTCCTCCGCTTCCCACGACGTATCGGGATCGAAATAGAACACGTCGTAATCGTTGATGCCGTAATCGACCGCGCGCTTGGTCAGCACGTTCCACACCGTCTGCACCAGGCATCCGGAGACCAGCCACGCATCCGGCAGCGCCAGCCGAAACAGTTCCTCGGCAATGATTTCGTTGGCGGGATTTTGCAAGGCGGCAGTGAGGAATTGGTCTCGGTTCATTGTACTGCCGTAGGGTGGGCAAAGCGACTTGTCCGCCGTAGCTCAACGAGCAAAGGCGGAAGCGTGCCCACCACTTCTCCGATCGTGGAAACATGGTGGGCACGGCGCAAACGCGCATTTGCCCACCCTACGAGTTCTACGATATTGCGTCGAATTCCTTCACCGCCTTCTTCGACGCCAGCGTGCGCCACTGCCGGCGCAGCAACGGCTCGACGGTGGCGCGGCTGGCTTTCGACAGACGGATCAGCACGATCGGATAATCGCGGTAGTGATCGGTGAAGTAAAACAGCTTCGGCTGGCTTTCCACCAGCATCTCGCGCTCGTCCCTTGGCACGCCCGGCATCACCAGGCTGTCGCCGTCTTCCTTCAGCCGAGCCAGCAACTTCTTGCGCATCTTCAGGGCCGGCGTGCCGTAGGAGGTGCCGTCCGCAACCTCAGGCCAGCCCAGCGCGATTTTTCTGACGTCGTCGAAGGTCATGCGGTCGCGCGCCCCCTTTTCGTCATGCCCGGGCTTGTCCCGGCCATCCACGTCTTAACGGTGCGCCGGCAAGTAAGACGTGGATGGCCGGGACAAGCCCGGCCATGACGGAGAAGGACGGTCTCAATGCACCGAGGTAAAAAACCGCGCCAACCGAAAACCTGACAGCCAGGTCCACACCGGCTGGCTGCGCATGCCGAGATCCCACGAGCCGACCACGGCATCGGCCCGGCCGATCAGATTGTCGATCGGCAGCAATCCCACGCCGCCGTCGCGCACCGCGACGCGGCTGTCGGCGGAATTGTCCCGGTTGTCGCCGAGCACGAACAGTTGGCCCGGCGGCACCGTCACCTCGGGCGTGTTGTCGAGCCTTCCATTGTCGCGCATCTTGAAGATCGCGTGGCTGACGCCGTTCGGCAGCGTCTCGATGAAGCGATAGGCCCGGTCGGTGTTGCCGCGATCGTCTTCCGCTTCGCCCATGCCGTCCGGCTTCAACACAGCCGCATGGTCGTTGATGAAGAGCTGGCCCTGACGCAACTGGATGCGGTCGCCCGGCAATCCCACCACGCGCTTGACCCAGGCTTGCGAGCGGTCGCCCGGCCAGCGGAACACGACGACATCGCCGCGCTTGGGCGTGTCGCCGAACACGCGGCCGGTTTCCGGCAGCGTGATCTGGATCGGCAGCGACGCTGCGCCGTAGCCGTAAGGAAATTTCGAGGCGAGCAGCGCGTCGCCGATCAACAGCGTCGGCTCCATCGAGCCGGACGGCACGTAAAACGGCTCGGCCAGCGCGCCCTTGGCAACGAACACGACGGCCACGATCGCGGCGAGCTGCACGGCCTGCGCGCGCCAGCTCACAGGCTTGCCGATCGAGCCTTCCTTCCGGTCATCAGCCACCTTCTCCTCGCTCATGAGCCGGTTCCTCCGACCGTGATCTTTTCCATCCGCAGCGTCGGCTGGCCGACGCCAACAGGAACGCCCTGGCCGTTCTTGCCGCAGGTGCCGATGCCGGTATCCAGCGCCAGATCGTTGCCGACCATGGTGATCCGATGCAGGTCGGTCGGCCCGTTGCCGATCAGCATCGCGCCCTTCAGCGGCGCACCGAGCTTGCCGTTTTCGATTTTGTAGGCCTCGGTGCACTGGAATACGTATTTGCCGGAGGTGATGTCGACCTGGCCGCCGCCGAAATTCGCGGCGTAGATGCCGTTCTTCACCGACGCCAGAATTTCCGCCGGGTCGTGTTGGCCCGCCAGCATGTAGGTGTTGGTCATGCGCGGCATCGGCACATGGGCATGGCTCTGGCGGCGGCCATTGCCGGTCGGCTTCATGTTCATCAGCCGCGCGTTCTGGCGGTCCTGCATGTAGCCGACCAGGATGCCGTCCTCGATCAGCACGGTGCGGTTGGTCGGCGTGCCCTCGTCGTCAATTGAGAGAGAGCCACGCCGCGAGGCCATGGTGCCGTCGTCGACGACGGTGACGCCCTTGGCCGCGACCTGCTTGCCCATCAATCCTGCGAACGCCGAGGTCTGCTTGCGATTGAAGTCGCCTTCGAGGCCGTGACCGACAGCTTCATGCAGCATCACGCCGGGCCAGCCGGCGCCCAGCACCACGTCCATTTCGCCGGCGGGAGCGGGGATCGATTCGAGATTGACCAGCGCCTCGCGGATCGCGCCGTCGGCGGCCTCGCGCCACGCCTTGGTCTCGATGAAGCGCGCATAGCCCTCGCGGCCGCCATAGCCCTTGCTGCCGCTCTCCTGGCGATCGCCTTGGCCCGCGACCACGGAAATATTGACCCGCACCAGCGGGCGGATGTCGCGATAGCTCTCGCCGTCAGGGCGGAGGATTTCCACCACCTGCCAGGTGGCCCCCAAACTGATGGAGGCCTGCCGCACCCGCGGGTCCTTGTCGCGCACATAGGCGTCGATCTCAGCCAGCAGTTTTACCTTGGCCTCAAACCCCGGCGCATCCAGCGGATTGTCGTCGCCATAGAGCCGCACATTGGTGTGCGCTGGCGCGGCGGCAAAATTGCCGGTGTAGCCACCGCGCACGGCCGCCACCGCATCCGCCGCGCGGATCAGCGCCGGCAAAGATACATCGGAGGAATGCGCATAGCCGACCGCGTCATCCTTCACCGCGCGCAGGCCAAAGCCCTGCGAGGTGTCGTAGGTGGCCTGCTTCAGCCGGCCGTTGTCGAAGCCGAGCGCTTCGGTCTGGCCGTATTCCAGAAACAGCTCGCCATCGTCGGCCCCCTCAAGCCCCCGCGCGATCTCGCGTCTGGTGGCATCGCGGTCAAGATTGGCGCGGTCGAGCAGGGAGGTGGTGGCGGGATTGGTCATGCAGGCTCCGATTCAGCGTAAATGCTTCGTCGTCCCTGCGAACGCAGGGACCCATAACCACAAGCGCCAGTATTGTAAGCGCAGACGTGCGGCGAGTTCACATTACAACACGGACATCTGTGGTTATGGGTCCCTGCGTTCGCGAGGACGACGACGGCTCAAAGATAGTCATGACCGCAACGAAAGGGGAGGCCCCTCACGGCAGCTTGTCATCCGCTTTGCCGGCAGCGTCCGCACCGGGCTCCGGCCTGGCGTGAGCATTGGCCCAGCGGAACAGTTCGTCGAATACCGGTCGCAACGCCCGGGCCGCCGGGGTCATCTCGTATTCCACGCGTGGCGGCACTTCGGGAAACACCGTGCGCTTTACCAGGCCCTCGCTTTCGAGGTCGCGGAGTTGGGTTGTCAGCATGTGCTGAGTCACTTCGGGGATGGCGCGCCGCAATTGGCCAAAGCGCTGCTTGCCGTCAACAAGCTGCCAGAGGATTTCGCCCTTCCACTTGCCTGAGAGCAAGCGAAGCGCCCGATGCAACTGCGCTCTGGCCCGTTCGGAGGGGCATTCTTGCTCTTCATTCTCATTAGTCTGCTTTTTCATACTACCCCAGAAAAATCATCCTACTTGTCAATTTCATCTTAGTCCCGAATTTTGGGTTTGACAGCCCCTCAGGGGGCTCCACCGCAAACGGCACTAACGGCACTTCTGTCCACCGCCGCTTCACCATTCCAGGAGCTTCTCGATGTCGACGATTGTTGCGCCTACCAGACCGTACTGGAGCTCTGTCGCCCTGTGGGGCGTCAGGGGATTGCTTGCGCTCGCCTTTGTGGCGGCCGGCGGTGCGAAACTCTACGGCGTTCCCATGCTGGTGGAAGAGTTCCAGCACATCGGGCTCGGGCAATGGTTTCGCTATGTCACCGGCGGTCTCGAAATCCTGGGCGCGATCCTGCTGCTCTTGCCGCAGAAAGCCGCCCTCGGCGCGCTGCTGCTGATCTGCATCATGATCGGCGCGGTGATCACCCATTTATTCGTCATCGGTGGCTCGCCGGTGCCGGCCATTGTTCTGCTGGCGCTGAATGCTGTGGTCGCCTATGCGGAGCGCGGCCAGGTCGCATTGCTTGTCGAGACCTCGTGAGGCTGCTGCGATGCGCTTTACTCGCCGTAGGTTGACGATTGCCGTCGGGCTGATCCTGGCCTTCGTGGTGCCGCTAACCGTGACTCTGTTGCTGACAGGATCGGAGGCCGCGGTCTCAAAGCCGCAGACGAAGCCCGCGGTTCAGGTGCATCGGCTGGTGCTGCCAATCAATACCGATGATCCCACCACGATGAGGGCGCTGATCTCGACCTCGCTCAACCTTCCGAAGTACTATCAGGAGCGGAACGAAGCGTTCACGATCGAAGTCGTCGCCTACAATGCCGGCGTTCACATGCTCCGCGCCGACACTTCACCGGTGAAGGACATGCTGCGTGTATTAAGGGCGGTCAATTCGAACATCCGCTTCGTGGTCTGCGAGGCGACCAAGCTTGGCATGGAGCGCCAGGAGGGGCATCCGATCACGCTGATCGACAACGTCGATCTTGTGCCGAGCGGACCCGGGCGCATCATTGAATTGCAGGAAGCCGGCTGGTCCTACATCCGGTCGTGACAAATCGATCAGACCTGCATGGACCAGATCTGCACAGCGGAGCATCCGATATGACGTCGCATCGCAGGCCGAACCGCCGCACCGTCGTCGCCGGCATGATGGGGGCGGCCGCCGCGCTCGCGATGCCGGCGTTGCCGGGGCGCGCGCGGGCCGGTGGGCCTCCGCCGTTCGCAACGGCCAGGCATCAGTTCACGGAGGTGCGCGGCGCGCGCCCGGTCCCGGCGGTGTCAATCCCGCGCCTCGGCGGAGGTGCGCTCGATCTGGCGTCCTTCCGAGGCAAGGCGGTGCTCGTCAATTTCTGGGCGACCTGGTGCCCGGCCTGTCGCACTGAACTGCCGATACTGGATCGGCTCGCAGGAAACGGCCGCGCCGACCTCGCGGTCATTGCTATCGCGACCGATCGCGATCGATCGCTGGTCTCGCCCTTCGTCAAAAAACTGAAGCTTCGCCACCTCGCGATCGGTTTTGATCCCGGCGGACTGGTGGCGCGTGCCGGTGCAAGCGACGGCATCGACACGCCGTTCGCGCTTTACGGCATGCCGATTTCCTTCGTGCTCGGCGTCACCGGGCAAGTCGAAGGCTACATCACCGGTGAAGCGGATTGGCTCTCGCAGGAGGCGGGCCGATTGTTCGATTACTACGCCAGCGCCGGCGCGGGTGATTAAGACGAAACCCGGCTTTTGAGGCTAGCGCCGGCCCCTCATGGCAGCTTGTCATACCCCTCGCCGAGCCCGTTCAGGCTGAGCGGAAAGCCGATGCCTTCTTCCGGCGTCTCAAAAATAATAAAAGTCGCGGTTTTGGCCGACCTGAGCTGCCCGAGCAGCTTCTCGTCCATCACCACCTCGGCCACGCAGCCATTGGGCAGGCAGCGGACAAAACCGGCGCGGCCGACGTCCTGGTTGTCGAGCTTCAGGCCAAGCCCGGAGGGTAGCAGCACGCCGAGCGGCGCCACCACCCGCATCAGCTTGCTCTTCTGGTCGGCCGTCTTGAGCACGATCACGGTGAGACCGGCGTTGGAGCGGTCCTCGGCTACCACGCTCTGGATCAGGGCGCATTGCTCGCCTTGCGCGCCCGGCGGGGTGTCGCAGCGGATCTGCCAGTCGCCATGGACCGAGCGCACGGCACCTTGCGCGCTGGCCGCCTGGGTCAGGCCGAACAGGAATGCCGCGGCGAGCAGGCCGCCGAACCAGCGGGCCGGTTCCTGACCAAATCCCGTCTGACGCATTCCCGCCTGATGTTTCGAACGCCCCATCCGGGTCGATCCTCTTACCATTTCCGGCGGTGCCGGCGATATTTCCGTCAGGCCGGCACCACATTGTAACTGGGCTTACCGGACTGATACGCAATGACGGCGCCTTGAAGGCGGTCCCGCAGCCGGTCCGCGCCGTCCAAGGACCGTCGGAGCCCTACGCGAATCAGGTCGCTCGGGAGCGCCGTGACTGTGCCTACATCCGGCAATTGGGGTGTCAAGCGGCGAAGCCTTGCAAAACGGCCGGTTTTTGCTGATTTGCCGGGAAAATCTGACATCCGGCGATTAGCAGGTGACGCATGGCGTTGCGCCCTACTACTGCATTGCGAGAGCCTTGGAATTATGGTTTGAGAGGCTGGATTTCGACGCGTTCTAACGATCTGGCCCAAGGTACTGTAGCAATGCTGTTGCAGGTACTTTTGAAGGTGTACTTCCAAAAGTACCTCCGGTAGGCCGTTTGTGAGGGCGGATCGTGCGGCATTCCCGGCCATTCGGCGGGAGTGCTTTGGGGACTTATTCAAGGGAGCGCGAGCGGCATGAAGATGTCGAGTGGCCAGATGGGCCGGCGGTTGCTGGGGTTGACGGTAGCGGGCATGGCGCTCGCAGCCGGCGGGACGGCTTTTGGGGCGCAGCCCAAGCCGTGGGAAATCACGCTACAGGAAGCCGCCACGCCCGTGATGGAAAACATCATCAGCTTCCACAACCTGCTGCTGGTGATCATCACGCTGATCACCCTGTTCGTGCTGGCGCTTTTGATCATCGTGGTGGTGAAGTTCAACGCCAAGGCCAATCCGGTCCCCTCCAGGACTACCCACCACACGCTGATCGAGGTGGCCTGGACGCTGATCCCGGTGCTGATCCTGGTCGCGATTGCGGTGCCGTCGTTCCGCCTCCTGTTCCAGCAGCTCGACATTCCCAAGGCCGACCTGACGGTGAAGGTCACCGGCAAGCAGTGGTACTGGAGCTACGCCTATCCGGATAACGGCAAGTTCGAGTTCGATTCGCTGATGGCGCAGGACAAGCAGCCGCGCCTGCTCGGCGTCGACAACGAGATGGTGGTGCCGGTCGACAAGGTGGTCCGCGTCCAGACCACCGGCGCTGACGTCATTCACGCGTTCGCGGTGCCGTCGTTCGGCATCAAGATCGACTCGGTCCCCGGCCGCCTGAACGAGACCTGGTTCAAGGCGACCAAGGTTGGCATGTATTACGGCCAGTGCTCCGAACTGTGCGGCAAGGATCACGCCTTCATGCCGATCGCGGTGAAGGTGGTGACCGATCAGGAATTCGCGGCCTGGGTTGAGGCGGCGAAGAAGAAATATGCGACCAACCCGGCGAACACGTTCGCTTCGGCTGGTGGCCAGGCCGCGCAGTAAGGCGCGGCCAGGGACAAGCAAGGGACAAGGGCGACGGGACCTGAAAAGGTCCGAAAAGGGACTGCAAGGCAGGATTTTAAAATGGCAACGACCGCAGCGACACACCACGATCACGCCCAAGGACACGGACATGATGACCACGCCCATGCCAATCCGACCGGATGGCGGCGCTGGGTCTATTCGACGAACCATAAGGACATCGGCACGATGTACCTTATCTTCGCGATCTTCGCGGGTGTCATCGGGGCTGCGATGTCTATCGCGATCCGCATCGAGCTGATGTATCCCGGCGTCCAGTTCTTCCACGAATCCCACACCTACAATGTGTTCGTGACCTCGCACGGCCTGATCATGATCTTCTTCATGGTGATGCCGGCGATGATCGGCGGCTTCGGCAACTGGTTCGTGCCGCTGATGATCGGCGCGCCCGACATGGCGTTCCCGCGCATGAACAACATCTCGTTCTGGCTGCTGCCGGCCTCCTTCGCGCTGCTGTTGATGTCGACCTTCGTCGAGGGCGAGCCGGGCGCCAACGGCGTCGGCGCGGGCTGGACCATCTACGCGCCACTATCCACCTCGGGCCATCCGGGACCGGCGGTGGACTTCGCGATTCTGTCGCTGCATCTGGCCGGCGCCTCCTCGATCCTCGGCGCCATCAACTTCATCACCACGATCTTCAACATGCGCGCGCCGGGCATGACCCTGCACAAGATGCCGCTGTTCGTCTGGTCGATCCTGGTGACGGTGTTCCTGCTCTTGTTGTCGCTGCCGGTGCTCGCCGGCGCCATCACCATGCTGCTCACCGACCGCAATTTCGGCACCACCTTCTTCTCCGCCGACGGCGGCGGCGATCCGGTGCTGTTCCAGCATCTATTCTGGTTCTTCGGTCATCCCGAAGTGTACATCCTGATCCTGCCCGGCTTCGGCATGGTCAGCCAGATCGTCTCGACCTTCTCGAAGAAGCCCGTGTTCGGCTATCTCGGCATGGCCTACGCCATGGTCGCGATCGGCGGCATCGGCTTCGTGGTGTGGGCGCACCACATGTACACCGTCGGCATGTCGTCGGCGACGCAGGCCTATTTCGTCGCCGCCACCATGGTGATCGCGGTCCCGACCGGCGTGAAGATCTTCTCCTGGATCGCCACGATGTGGGGCGGCTCGATCGAGTTCAAGACGCCGATGCTGTGGGCGATCGGCTTCATCTTCCTGTTCACGCTCGGCGGCGTCACCGGCGTCGTGCTGGCCAATGCCGGCGTCGATCGCGTGCTGCAGGATACCTACTACGTGGTCGCGCACTTCCACTACGTGCTGTCGCTCGGCGCCGTGTTCGCGATCTTCGCCGGCTGGTACTACTGGTTCCCGAAAATGTCGGGCTACATGTACTCGGAAACCATCGGCAAACTGCACTTCTGGTTCACCTTCGTCGGCGTGAATCTCGTGTTCTTCCCGCAGCACTTCCTTGGCCTGTCGGGCATGCCGCGCCGCTACGTCGACTATCCGGACGCATTTGCGGGCTGGAACCTGGTGTCCTCGCTCGGCTCCTACGTTTCGGGCTTCGGCGTGCTGATCTTCATCTACGGCGTGGTCAACGCCTTCATGCGCAAGCAGGCGGCCGAAAACAATCCGTGGGGCGCTGGCGCCACCACGCTGGAATGGACGCTGACGTCGCCGCCCGCCGTTCCACCAGTTCGAAGTGCTGCCGCGCGTGCAGTAAGGCAAACCGCGGCGCGCTCTCAAGGAAGGCGCGCCGCACTTTAGGAAAACGAGTCCATCGTGTCGGTTGTCGATCACCACGCCGTCGAGCTTGGCCCTCGGATTTCCGAGGCCGAGGTCGGCGACTACATCGCGCTGCTGAAGCCGCGGGTGATGTCGCTGGTGATCTTCACCGCGCTCGTCGGCCTCGTGATCGCGCCCGGCCACGTCCATCCGATCCTGGCATTTACCTCGATCCTCTGCATTGCAGTCGGCGCCGGCGCCTCGGGCGCGCTGAACATGGCCCTGGAAGGCGACATCGACGCCAAGATGACGCGCACCGCCAACCGGCCGATCCCGCGTGGACGCATTACCCAGCCCGAAGCAATGGCGTTCGGTCTGACGCTGGCGTTCTTCTCGGTGATAACGCTAGGCACCCTCGTCAACTGGCTGGCCGGCGGACTGCTGGCGTTCACTATCTTCTTCTACGTGGTGATCTACACCATGTGGCTGAAGCGCTGGACCGCGCAGAACATCGTGATCGGTGGCGCCGCGGGCGCGCTGCCGCCGGTGGTGGCGTGGGCTGCGGCCACCGGCTCGCTGTCGATGGAGCCGGTGCTGCTGTTCCTGATCATCTTCTTCTGGACCCCGCCGCATTTCTGGGCGCTGGCGCTGTTCCGTAGCGACGACTATGCGCGGGCCGGGATCCCGATGCTTCCCGTGGTCGCCGGGCCCGATGCGACGCGGCTGCAGATCCTGCTCTACACGGTCGTGCTGGTCGCGACCGCCGTTGCGCCCTGGCCGCTCGGCTATTTCGACGCGGTCTACGGCGTCACCTCGCTGGCGCTCGGCGCCGGCATGATGGCGCTTGCGATCAACGTCTATCGCCGTCGCGAAGGCAAGGCAGCGCTGCGCGCCACGCGCCGGCTGTTTGCCTTTTCGATCTTTTATCTGTTCGCGCTGTTTGCGACCCTCCTGCTCGAGGTCGTTGTCCGCGCCGTCGCCCCCGCGATCGGCGCCATCGCATCAGCGATCGGGTAGGGGGCGCATGGGACGCGAATGGACGACGAGCAGAAGCCAGATGGAATCGTCCTCACCGAGGCGCAGAAGAGAAGCCGCCGTCATCGCTCGGTCGCCATTGCGCTCGCGCTCGCCGTGCTGGTCGTGCTGTTTTTCGCGGTCACCATGGTCAAGGGGCCGGGCGTCCTCGTCCGTCCGATGTGATTGAGATGAAAAACCAGCCGCAGACGCACGAGGGAACGGCGGGAAGCGACAGGGTCGCTTCGCGTCGTACCCTGACGCGCGATGCGATCGTGGCCTCGATCTGCGGCTTCGTCGTAGTGTTCATGGTCGGCGCGTCCTACGCCGCCGTGCCCTTCTACAACTGGTTCTGCCGCGCCACCGGTTTCAACGGCACCACCCAGGTCGCGACGTCGGCGCCGTCAGACGCGCCGCTGGCGCGCAAGATCGCGGTGCGATTTGACGCCAATGTCGGCCCCGGCCTGCCCTGGAAATTCGAACCCGAGCAGAACGAGATCGAGGTCCGGATCGGCGAAGTCGTCACCGTATTCTACACCGTGACCAACCAGGCCGCGCGCGCCACCGTAGGCGTTGCGGCCTACAACGTCGCGCCGCTGACGGTTGGCGCCTATTTCCAGAAGATCAACTGCTTCTGCTTCACCGAACAGACCATGGGCCCGGGCGAGAAGCGCGAGATGCCCGTGGTGTTCTATGTCGATCCGCAGCTTGCCAAAGACAGCGAGAACGACACCCTGAAGACCATTACGCTATCCTATACCTTCTATCCCGTGCGCGATCCGGCGCCGAAGCCGCTTGCGGCCGGCGAACAGGACAAGCGCAGAGGAAACTTGTAACGCGAAACTTGTGACGAGAAACCTGTGACCGCCGGATTCCGTATCTAACGGGATTTCGGCTTTGAAATTTGAGACGAATATGTGCCGAAGGGAACGGCACATCTAACGGAGAGACCGCAATGGCTACGGCGCACGCGAAGCACCACGACTACCACCTTGTCGATCCGAGTCCGTGGCCGGTGGTCGGCTCGATCTCGGCCTTCATCATGGCAGTGGGCGCGATCGCCTGGATGCACAAGATGTTCGCCGGCGCACCGGTCGTTTTCGGCATCGGCACCATCGGCGTGCTCTACACCATGGCGAGCTGGTGGGGCGACGTGATCCGCGAAGCCCAGTACAAGGGCGACCACACCCGCGTCGTGCAGATCAGCCACCGCTACGGCATGATCCTGTTCATCGCCTCCGAGGTGATGTTCTTCGTCGCCTGGTTCTGGGCCTTCTTCAATTCCGCGCTGTTCCCCGCCGACGCGGTCCACGCCACCCGCGACGCGGTGTTCGGCTGCGGTCCGGGAACGGCGATGGGCGCCTGCAGCGTGCCGGGCACCTGGCCGCCGAAGGGCATCGAGACCTTCGACCCCTGGCATCTGCCGCTGCTCAACACGCTGATTCTGCTGACCTCGGGCACGACGGTCACCTGGGCGCATCACGCGCTGCTCGAGAACGACCGTCAGGGCCTGAAGTACGGCCTGATCCTCACCGTGCTGTTAGGGGCCGCCTTCACCGGCGTGCAGGCCTATGAATACGCCCACGCCACGTTCGGCTTCTCCGGCAACATCTACGGCGCGACCTTCTTCATGGCGACCGGCTTCCACGGCTTCCACGTCCTGGTCGGCACCGTGTTCCTGCTGGTCTGCCTGATCCGCGCTTATGCGGGCCACTTCACCCCGAAGCAGCACCTCGGCTTCGAATTCGCCGCCTGGTACTGGCACTTCGTCGACGTGGTGTGGCTGTTCCTGTTCATCTGCATCTATGTCTGGTTCCGTGGTGCGGGACCGGTGGCCGGGCACTGATACAGGCTTGACGTGCTACAAGGGGCGGTCAGAAGGACCGCCCCTTTTTCTTTGCAAAGCGAGGCCATGACAGATAACGCGGCACCCACCCTCACCCAGAGCGCACTCCGCGGCATCGCATGCCGCTGCCCGCGTTGCGGAAAGGGCAAGCTCTATGCGGGCTTCCTCGACCTGCGCCCGAATTGCGAAGCGTGCGGGCTCGACTATGCCTTCATCGACGCCGGCGACGGGCCAGCGATCTTCATCATCATGCTGGCAGGCGCCATCGTCGTCACCGCGGCCCTGATCGTTGAAATCAAGTATCAGCCGCCGTTCTGGCTGCATGCGGCGCTCTGGCTGCCGCTGATCCTCGCGACCACGCTGCTGCCGCTGCGCTCGATGAAGTCGCTTCTGATCGCGCTACAATTTCATCACAAGGCGGCGCCCGGCCGGCTGATCGACCGCGAGCCGAAATGACCGGCCTGCTGTCGCGGCGGCCGGCGGTTACCGGTTTTGCCATCTTCACACTTGTCATGGTGGTGGCCTTCGCGGGCCTTGGAATCTGGCAACTGCAGCGCCGGGCCGAGAAGCACGCGCTGATCGCCTTGCTGAACGAGCGGCTCGGCGCCGCGCCCGAGGCGTTGCCGGCGTCGTCGCAATGGAGTTCGCTGACGCCGGCCAGGGACGAATTCCGCCGCATCAGCTTTAGCGCCACCTACGCGCCGTTGCCGGACGCGATGGTCTATAGCGCGGGCTCCGCGGTCCGCGACGACGTCTCCGGCCCCGGCACCTGGGCCTTCCTGCCGGCCCGTCTCGCCGATGGCAACACCATCGTGGTCAACACTGGTTTCGTGCAGAACACGATGCAGGACCGCGCCCAGCAGGATCGCGCCGTGAGACGGCTCATCACCGGTGACCCCGTGCAGCTCAGCGGCTACCTCCGTTTTCCCGAAAGCGCGGGAACGCTGACGCCGCCGGAGAGCGTGGCAAAACGGCTCTGGTTCACCCGCGATCATCTCGCCATGTCCCGTGTGCTCGGCTGGGTCGAGGGCGGCAAGACTGTTGCGCCGTTCTACGTCGACCTGGAAACGCCCGCGCCCGAAAGCGGCATTCCGAAGCCAGGCCCGCTCTCCGTGCATCTCAAGGACGATCACCTGCAATATGCCATCACCTGGTTCACGCTGGCATTTGCGGTCGTCATCGCCTTCGGTGTGTGGTGGCGCGGGCAGCGACGCGGCTAAAGTTCCGTCCCCGTATTCAACCGGACTAGCTTGTCGGAACCTTTGTTCCGCACAATCGTTTGAGTTCCACGGTGCGTTCCGGACAATAGGCCGTTCAGTGTCCATTCACGACGATAGCCATATTCCGTCACCCGCGTCAGCGCCCGGGGCAGGATGTGGCGACGCGGATGGGATCGTGGAATTGGCGTATGATTTCGATCAGATAGGCTTGGTGGTGGACTGGCTGGACGCGTGCCGGAATCGCGACCTGACGACATTGCTCGACCTCTATGCCGACGACGCGATGCTCGAATGCCGCTGCGGCGGGGTCAAGGTCAGCGAAGGCCGCGCCGCGCTCGAATCCTATTGGCGGCCGCGCCTCGATGCGCTCGCGCCCACCGCATTCGGGCTGGAAGAAATCACGCCGACCGCCGAAGGCGTCGTGCTCGATTATCTGAGCAACGAAGGCGAGCCGGTCCGTATCGCGTTCATCTTTTCGCGTGACGGCAAGATCCAGCGGGCCGCCTGCGCGCCCACGGGGCCGGCGTTGCGTCAGGAGGTTGCCGGCGTTGCGGACTAGGTTGGCTGATCATTAGCCTAGCTCGGTTTTGCGCCTCGCGCATGTGCGGCGGAATCTCCGGCCGGAAGACGGCAACGCACGCTGGTGCGACCTTCTTCGCGCAGCAGTTCAAGTGTCCCGCTCAGCGCGCGAACGCGCTCCAGCATTCCCGTCAATCCCCGGCCGAACATCCGATCCGCCGGAAAGCCTATGCCGTCATCGGATACTTCCACGATCACCTCGCGGTCGTTGATCCCTGCCGCGACATGCATCGCGTTCGCCCTGGCATGACGAAGCACGTTTGTCACCGCCTCCTGGATCACGCGATAGATCGTCTGCGACAGCAGGCCGTCGACCTCGTTCAGCGTCGTGTCGATCTTTGACGTCACTTTGAGGTCAGCCGCTTGCGCCTTCACGTTCTGCAGCAGCGTCTGGATGCTCCTCTCCAGGCCGAGCTCCTGAATGTAGAGCGGCCGCAGCCGGTCGAGGATGCGGCGGTTCGCCTGCTGCAATGTTTCGACCGACTGCAGAATGCCCTCGGCGGCGCTACTCAACTCGGCCTGGCCGGAGGGAATCGATTCCAGCAGCGCCACCGTGTTGGCGCGGATCCCGAACAACAGCGGCCCGAGCTCGTCATGAAGCTCGCGCGCCATATCCTGCCGCTCGTCGTCCTGCAGCGACACGATCCGGCGCAGCAGGCTGCGGTTATCCTGGCTCAGGCGATTGAGGGTGCGGGCGAGTTCGTTGGCTTCCTGCGCGCTCCTGCGGATCTCGGGCGGACCGCCGGGAGGAATCGGCTGTTCGTATTCGCCCGTTCGCATTCGGGTCAGGCCGTCGCCCAGATTTTGCAGCGGCCGCAATGCGGAGCGCGCGGTGAAATGGGCTATGATCCCCGTCAACAGCATCAGGGTAATTCCGGAGCAGACGATCGCGAGAAATCCGATCCACTTCTCGTAGATGTCGGCGGACATGTCGGGCGCAAATACAATGTCGCCGACTTGCTTTCCCTCGATCATCACGGGGAAGGCGGCTTTGAATTCGGGTGTGGCGATGAGACGGACGAACCAGTCAGGCATCGTTCCCAGGGGGGTCTGCACCTCGGGAGGATGGACATCGAGGTCGGTCCCGAGGCGTCGAAACCGGATTGTCTCGGAGCCTCCCAGCGATTGCACGAACGCTTCCAGCGTCGCTTGCGGATTGGTGGAGGTCCGAAGCGCACCGTTGAGCGCCGCCGCAACCGCTCTGGCCGAGCGAGCGGCCGGCTCGGTTTCTTCCATAAGTTGCGCCGTGGCAAAGATCTGGAGCGAAACGCCGCCGGCCAGCAGAGCGGCCACGAACATCAGGCCGAGCGGCAGCAATAATCGCGTTCGAAGAGAAAGCCTTGCCCACATTTTGGTTATTCTAGCTCCCGCAACCCAAGATTTCTCTTTTCAAATATCGCCAACCGCCTATTTATTCCGGTAGGGGATTAAATGATGCAAAATTCTACCAGATCGGCAACGAAGGTCCTGATCGTCGACGACCATCCGGTGGTTCTGTCGGGTTGCCGGTCGCTGTTTGCGTCGGACAATTCCGTGAAGATCGACGAGGCCACCGACGCCAAGTCCGGCCACCGCGCCTACGTGACGAAGCGGCCCGACGTCACGGTGATCGATATCAAGCTTCCGGATGTCTCCGGTTTCGAACTGATGCGGCGCATCCGCAAGGACGACCCGGACGCCAGGATCATCATGTTCAGCATGAATGACGATCCGGCGTTCGTGGTTCGCGCCATCGAGATGGGCGCGCAGGGCTATGTCTCGAAGAGCGACGATCCAAGGATGCTGGTGAAGGCCGTCCGCAAGGTGGCCGCGGGAGACAATTTCATTTCACCGCAACTGGCGGAGGCGGTGACCTTTTCAGGCGCTTCGATCAAGGCCAATCCGGCATCGCAAATGACGGCGCGCGAGCTGGAAATCCTGCGGCTGCTCGGCCGCGGCGACAAGATCGTCGAAGTCGCCGATGCGCTGGAGATTTCCTACAAGACGGTGGCCAACACCACATCGCTCCTCAAGCAGAAGCTCGGCGCCAAGAACCATTCGGATCTGATCCGGATCGCGGTGGAGATGGGGCTCGGCTGACCGCCGGCTGAATCATCACTCTTAATCACCGAACCGGCCGCGCCTCGACGGCGCGACCGTTCGCATCGCGGGCCTTCGCGTGTCGTCCGGGCAATGGGAGTGACGAACGCGAATGCAGCGAAAGCCTTACCAGCGGCGATGGTGACGCCATTTGTGATGACCGCGGCCCCTGTACCACCCGTAATGGTGTCCGCGTCCGCAGTGCCAACGGCCGTGGCCACGACCGCGCCCGTGCTTGACCTCAATCACTCCGCCGTCCTGCGCGGCCATCGGCGCCATGCCGAGCCTGGCGGAAGCGGATATGGTCATAGCCAGCAGCACGAGACCAATCAGGGCGATACGTCTCATACGATGTCCTCCCGTTCGCGTGGTTGCGACGTCGGGCACAAGTTCCCTGTGGAACGTTTTGTTCCGGCGCGCATGAAGTAAAATAACAAGGGCGTTCGTGGTTATTGACGGGAAACTTTGGCAACGTGCGCCTCGATGGTCGATGGCAGGAGCGGTGAATGGCTGACTCGGATATCGTGGAGACCGCCTGCGCACGGGCGTGGGGCGTTTACCTCCTGATCAACCGCGGCATTGATGAGAATGACGCACGGCGGGACAAATTGAAGCATTTCGTGCGCATGCGCTGCGAAGCGGGCGACAACGAGACGGAGTATCTCGCGGTCGAAGGTCTCAAATATCTCAAGCAGCTGGACGGGTCCCGGACCGGCTAGGCGTACGCCGCCGATGGTCGGACAATCGAGATTCTCGTCGGGAAAAACTGGAACAATCGATTTCTTCGCGAGTTGCCGGTTTGCATCGTCATGGATTTTGGTCGAGGCCGAAACCAGTATGAAAATCGTGAAGGTCTGCACCAGTAATTAACGACAGACCCTTCCAGGAGAGAGGGCCGCAAGCGTCGCTTGCGGTCCTTTTTTCGTTTGGTGGCATCAGCCCCGGTAACGCAGCGCCGCGACCAGCACGGCAAAGGCCGGCGTTAGCTGACGGCGGCTCGGGTAATACAGGTGATAGCCTGAAAACGGCGGGCACCAGTCGGCCAGCACCCGGATCAGGCGGCCGCCGGCGAGATGGGCCTGCACCTGGTCCTCGGGCAGATAGGCGAGGCCGAGCCCGGCCAGCACCGCGTTCATCCGCAACGTGATGTTGGTGAATACCAACTGGCCGTCGACCCGGACCCTTAGCGCGCGCCCGCGCTTTTCGAACTCCCAGGCGTAGATCCCGCCATAGGTCGGCAATCGGATATTGATGCAGCTATGGGCCACGAGGTCCTGCGGCTTGGCGGGCTTGGGGTGAACAGCGAAATAGCCGGGCGTGCCGACCACCGCCATGCGGAAATCCGGTCCGATGCGCACCGCGATCATGTCCTTGGCCACCTGCTCGCCGAGGCGAACGCCGGCGTCGTAACGCTCCGCGACGATGTCGGTGAAACCGTAGTCGATGTTCACCTCCACCTTGATGTCGGGATATCGCGGCAGCAATGACGCCAGAGCAGGCCAGAGGATCGTTACCGCCGAATGCTCGGCCGCGGTGATGCGGACGGTGCCGGCCGGCTTGTCGCGCAGCTCGGTCAGCGCGGACAGCTCGGCGTCGATCTCCTCCAGCTTCGGCGCCACCGTTCGCAGCAGGCGCTCGCCCGCCTCCGTCGGTGCGACGCTGCGGGTGGTGCGGGTCAATAGCCGCAGACCGAGCCGCTCCTCCAGCCCGCGGATCGTATGGCTGAGCGCGGATTGTGAAACGTCGAGCTGGGCTGCCGCGCGGGTGAAGCTTCTCTCCCGCGCCACCACCAGGAACGCGAGGAGATCATTGATGTTCTGCCGCGCCATTCATGAATCCATTTCATAAGTACAAGCTGATTGTACCACCTAATCGAAGCCCGGTGCAGCCGTTAGCTTTTGTTGTGAGTCGGCAAGCGTAGCCGCCATCCCGGCAGCGTCGCCTCTTTCAATCGTGAACGCCGGAGAGGAACAGCCAAAACGCGGCGCGGTTACACGATGTGCGACCGGATGTTTGATGCGGACGCCCAAACGGGCGCGCCGAACGCGATTCGCACGACAGCAGAATGGGAAACACGACATGCAAGGTCCGAGCGACTTCGAATTATCGCGGCGTAAATTGTTGTTGGGAACTGCCGCATCGGTGGCGACGACTGCCGCAGCGTCGGTCGCCTATGCCCAGACTCCAGCGGTTCCAGCCCGGCCCGCCACCGCTGCAGCCTCTGCCGTATCGCACGTATCCTTCAATGTGAACGGCACGGCGCGTGAGATCATCGCGCTTGACGCGCGGACCACGCTGCTCGATGCGCTGCGCGATCACTTGCATCTTACAGGCACCAAGAAGGGCTGTGATCACGGACAGTGCGGCGCCTGCACGGTCATTGTCGGTGGGCGGCGGATCAATTCATGCCTGACACTCGCTATCATGCATGAGGGCGACAGCATCACGACCATCGAGGGGCTGGGTCTGCCCGAGAGCATGCACCCGATGCAGGCCGCCTTCGTCAAGCATGACGGCTATCAATGCGGCTATTGCACGCCTGGGCAGATCTGCTCGGCCGTCGCGGTGCTGGATGAGATCAAGGCCGGTATTCCGAGCCATGTCAGCGCCGACCTGAACGCAGCCCCACAACTGACCAACGCCGAGCTCCGCGAGCGCATGAGCGGCAACATCTGCCGTTGCGGCGCCTATTCCAACATCGCCGAGGCGATATCAGAAGTTGCCGGGAGACAGGCATGAAATCCTTCACCTACCAGCGCGCCGCCACCCCCGTCGAGGCCGCAGCCACCGCCATGGGCGCCCAAGAGGCAAAATTCATTGCCGGCGGCACCAATCTGCTCGACCTTATGAAACTCGAGATCGAGACCCCTGCGCATCTGATCGACGTCAACGGCCTTGCGCTGGACAAGATCGAATCCACGCCGGAGGGCGGATTGCGGATCGGCGCGCTGGTGCGCAACACCGATCTCGCCGCCGCCGCGCGCGTGCGGCGCGACTACGGCGTATTGTCGCGTGCGCTGCTCGCTGGCGCCTCGGGTCAGTTGCGCAATATGGCGACGACCGCGGGCAATCTGCTGCAGCGCACCCGCTGCCCATATTTCTATGACACCAACCAGCCTTGCAACAAGCGCCGGCCCGGCAGCGGCTGCGCGGCGATCGGCGGGTTCAGCCGTCAGCATGCCGTGGTGGGCGGCAGCGAAGCATGCATCGCGACCCATCCGAGCGACATGGCGGTGGCCATGCGCGCGCTCGACGCGACGGTGGAAACGATACGTGCCGACGGCGCGACGCGAACGATGCCAATCGCGGAACTGCATCGCTTGCCCGGCGATACGCCGCATATCGAAACGACGCTCATGCCAGGCGAACTGATCACGGCGGTGACGCTGCCGAAACCGGTCGGGGGGATGCACATCTATCGCAAGGTGCGTGACCGTGCGTCTTACGCCTTCGCGCTGGTGTCGGTTGCTGCCATCGTGCAGCGCGACGGCACCGGGCGCGTTGCGCTCGGCGGCGTCGCGCCCAAGCCGTGGCGCGTTGAAGCCGCGGAGGCCCAGATGCCGCGCGGCGCCAGGGCCGTCGCCTCGCAGTTGCTCGCCGATGCGAAGCCGACACGCGAGAACGCATTCAAGCTGTCGCTGGTCGAGCGCACGCTCGGCGCGGTGCTGACCGAAGCGAAGGGCTGACACATGAAGTTCGAAACATCAGCTACGACAAACCCGATCGACCAGCTCAAGGTGATCGGCAAGCCCGCCGATCGCATCGATGGTCCGCTCAAGACCACCGGCCGCGCGCGCTATGCTTATGAGCGCCACGATGTCGTTTCGAACCCGGCTTATGGCTATGTGGTCGGCTCGGCCATTGCCAAGGGACGAATCGCCTCGATCGATCTCACCCACGCCAAGGCTGTGCCCGGCGTGCTCGCGATCGTCACGGCCGACAACGCCGGCAAGCTCGACAAGGGCAGGCTCAACACTGCAAAACTGCTCGGCGGTCCCGAGATCCAGCATTATCACCAGGCCATCGCCGTCGTCGTCGCGGAAACGTTTGAGCAGGCGCGCGCCGCGGCACAGCTGATCCGCGTCGATTACGTCAGGGAGCAGGGCGCGTTCGATCTCGCTTCACTGCTGGACAAGGCGAAGCCGAATCCCATCACCGGCGGTCCCGGCGATACGGCGGTCGGCGACTTCGCCGCCAATTTCGCTGCCGCGCCGGTCCGGCTCGATGTGCGCTACTCAACGCCCGATGAAGCGCACGCCATGATGGAGCCGCACGCGACGATCGCCGAATGGGATGGCGACAAGCTTACGCTATGGACCTCCAACCAGATGATCGCCTGGAACAAGGCCGAGATGGCCAAGATCCTGGGCATGCCAATGGAAAACGTCCGCCTCGACTCGCCATTCATCGGCGGCGGCTTTGGCGGCAAGCTGTTCCCGCGCGCCGACGCGCTGCTGGCGGCGCTCGGCGCCCGCGCCGCGAAACGGCCGGTAAAGGTGGCGCTGCAGCGTCCCCTGATGTTCAACAACACCACGCATCGACCGGCAACGATCCAGCGCATCCGCATCGGGGCGACGCGGGACGGCAAGATCACGGCGATCGGTCATGAAAGCTGGTCGGGCGATCTGCCGGGCGGCAAGGCCGATGGCGCAGTCGCCCAAACGAGGCTGCTGTATGCAGGCTCACACCGCATGACCGCCACGCGGCTCGCGACGCTCGATCTGGCCGAGGGCAATGCGATGCGCGCGCCGGGCGAGGCGACGGGCATGATGGCGCTGGAGATCGCCATGGACGAAATGGCCGAGAAGCTCGGCATGGATCCGATCGAGTTTCGCATCATCAACGATACCCAGGTCGATCCGGAGAAGCCGGAGCGTCGGTTCTCGCAGCGTCAGCTCGTCGAGTGCCTGCGCACCGGCGCCGAGCGCTTCGGCTGGAGCAAGCGCAACCCGCAGCCGGGCAGGGTCCGCGACGGACGCTGGCTGGTCGGCATCGGCGCAGCCGCTGCGTTCCGCAACAATCTGCTGATGAAGTCGGCGGCGCGGGTGCGGCTCGACAACAAAGGGGTCGTGACCGTCGAGACCGACATGACCGATATCGGCACCGGCAGCTACACCATCATCGCGCAGACGGCGGCCGAGATGATGGGCGTGCCGCTTGAAAAGGTGCAGGTGCGCCTTGGCGACTCGGCCTTCCCGGTGTCGGCGGGCTCCGGCGGGCAGTGGGGCGGCAATAGCTCCACCGCGGGCGTCTATGCCGCGTGTGTCAAGCTGCGCGAGGCGGTCGCGCAGAAGCTCGGTTTCAATTCCGCGGAGGCGGAGTTCGCCGATGGCGAGGTGCGCGCGGGCAATCGCAGCGTGCCGCTGGCGCAGGCTGCGGCCGATGGCGGCATCACGGCCGAAGACGAAATCGAGTACGGCGATCTCGCCAGGAAGTACCAGCAATCGACCTTCGGCGCGCACTTCGTCGAAGTCGGCGTCGATGCCGCAACCGCCGAGATCCGCGTGCGGCGGATGCTTGCGGTGTGTGCCGCCGGCCGCATCCTCAATCCGAAGACGGCGCGCAGCCAGGTGATCGGCGCGATGACCATGGGCGTGGGTGCTGCGCTGATGGAGGAGCTCGTGGTCGACAAGCGCGCCGGCTTCTTCGTCAATCACGATCTCGCGGGCTACGAAGTGCCGGTTCATGCCGACATCCCCCATCAGGACATGTTCTTCCTCGACGAGACCGATCCGATGTCGTCGCCGATGAAGGCCAAGGGCGTCGCCGAGCTCGGCATCTGCGGCGTGGCGGCAGCGGTTGCCAACGCGGTCTACAACGCGACGGGCGTGCGCGTCCGCGATTATCCGATCACGCTCGACAAGCTCCTGGAGCAAATGCCGGACGTGGGTTGAGCGCTCGGATCGCGCGCGGCCGCGTATCATCTCGAAGCTCGCCGCAAGTGCCTTTAGGGGAAAGCACCATGATCACGCGAAGACGCCTGCTCGCCACCACCGGCCTCGCGGTGTTGGCAGCAGGCACCACGCCGGCTGTCCCGGCCAAGGCAAGGAACGGAACGATGGAAATCAAGCGAAGCGGTTCACAGCCCTCCGGCAAAGGGCCTGCCGAATATTTTACGGGCAGCGTGCGCGTCGATCCGCTCTTCCAGGCGGCTGACCCTGCGCGCGTCGCCGGCGCCAGCGTCACCTTCGAGCCCGGCGCGCGGACGGCATGGCACACCCACCCCTTGGGCCAGACCCTGATCGTCACATCCGGCCGCGGCTGGGGTCAGGTCTGGGGCGGGCGGGTCGAGGAAGTTCACCCCGGCGACGTCGTCTGGTTTCCGCCCGGCGAGAAGCACTGGCACGGTGCGACGCCGACCACAGCCATGACGCACATCGCCATCCAGGAGCGGCTCGACGGCAAGGCCGTCGACTGGATGGAGAAGGTCAGTGACGAGCAATACCGGGCTTGATTGAACGCGGTTGTCTTGAGGGTTTGATCGGTGCGGCTGGGATGTCCGCTGTGCCCCGATCGCGACCAAATTCCACATCGCACCGAAATGACGCGATGTGCCAAAAACGGAAATGGAGACTCTCTAGAGCCGCTTAAGCGTTTAACGCATCAGTGCTTGGCTAGAAAAGCGAGCACAGCCTCATCGTAAGCGTCAGGGTTCTCGGAAGGCACGGTGTGTGAACTTCCGGCAATGACGATCCTCTGGTGGTTTGGCAAGCAGACCCCCAACTCATCTACAATCCGGTAAAAGAATCTGGGGCTTCGCTCGCCATTCGACAATAGTACCGGGGCATTGATCGCCCTGGCCATTTCGCACGTGAAAATCGGCCTCGGGCGTTTTGTCGTGGCATCGGCTTGGTACGACGCCACGTTGTCCAAATTCATCATCTTGTCGGCATCGGAGCGGCGCTCATAAGCGCCCGGTCCACCGACGGCGTTTACGAATAGCGGTATGCCGGCTTTCGCGTCGCCAGCCTTGAGTGCCTGCCTTGCTGGCGCAAGACCATTGGCCCACGCTTTCAACATATCAGCGACGTCGGGAACGCCGACCAAAATGCCAGTGGCCGGCGGTTCATTGAGTGCTAGGCTGACGACCATCTCTGGATGCGAGGCAGCAAAAAACAGCGCGGCATGCGCGCCCGAGGAATGCGCAACAACCCGAACTTTCGATAAGCCTAGAGCCCGCACGAACGCAACAAGGTCTTCACCGTGCGCATCAGCAGCCCCATCCGGCATACCGTCCGGACTTACATCGTTCGGATAATTGTTGCGGCGGCTGTATGCTATTGCGCGATAACGACCAGCGAACTTTGGCAGATGTCCGGCCCACATTCGGTAGTCTTGAAGGCCGCCGTGAACAAATATTAGCGGCTCGCCTTGGCCGACTTCAACATAAGAAAACTCAGTGCCGTTGGCGGAAATGCGTCTGACTTCATCGGCCATAGCTATGACGGTCAAGGCTGCGCTAATGATTAAAGCTACTACCGTTGCCCGCGCAAAATCGCGACGCGTCATGCCGGACGTTCCGACATTTCGCGATTGCTTTGGGCCGCAAGGTCGAGACGCTTGAGAACGGGCGGTCCGCCAATGGCAAATCATTCGGGCTGAAGACCGATCCGGTTGATAACCTTGTGCCATCGCTCGGCTTCCTCCTCGACAAAGCTGCTCGCCTCGGCAGGCGCCGTTTCGACAAGCGTCAGTGAAAGAGCCTTCAGGCGGTCGGCGACCACGGGCGACTTCATGGCGGAGACAACATCGGCCGATATCTGTTCCACGATCGGGCGTGGCGTCGCACGCGGCGCTGCGATCGCGAACCAGGTCAGGGATGTGAAACCGGGTATCTGCCTGGAGATCGGCGATACATCGGTGAGACCCTTGATCGGGTTGGCATCCGCCACCGCGATCGCCTTAAGCTGACCGCTCTGAATCAGCTGCTTGGCATCAGATAGGTTGACGAACATGAGGTCGACCTGGCCCCCAACGAGATCGGTCAGCGCCTGAGGATAGCCCTTGGCATAGGGAACATGAACCAGATCGATCCCGGTTTCGAGTTTAAGCCATTCCATGGTCAGATGCGGCGTGCCGCCCCGGCCGGTTGATGCATAGTTGAGCTTACCCGGTGACGCCTTAGCGAGCGCAATCAATTCCGGCAGGTTCGAAGCCTTGAGCTTCGGATTGGCAACCAGCACATTGGGAGACCTGGCTAGGATGGTCGCAACGGCAAAGTCGGACGGCTTGAAAGTCAGCGACCTGAACAAGAACTGGTTGACCGCAAGCGGCGGCGGAGGACTTGCAAGCAGCGTATAGCCATCCGCCCTCGATTGTCCGACATAGGCCGCACCGACATTGCCGGAGGTGCCAACACGATTTTCTACGATAACGGCCTGCCGCCACTTCGCCTGCAACTGTTCGGCGATCAGGCGCGTAAGCGAATCCAGTACGCCGCCAGCAGCAAACGGAACGACGATGTAAACCGGTTGGGCCGGAAATGCCTGAGCCGACACAGCGCATGGGTTCGCGGAAAGCGCAACGGCGAGCAAGGAGAGCAGGACAAGAAAATATCGGTGTCTGCGCTGCAACATAGATCGACGGCCTCAAATTCAATTACACTGGCATAGTGCGCCGCTGTCCTATAAAAAAACCAATAGAAATAGCGGAACCTCCTATCAGAAAAAGGCATAGCGGTGGTCTCGGTCAATTTCATGAGCCGGCGCCTCAAACTGAGGGATTTGCACATGCTCGAGGCCGTATCGGCCGCTGGCAGCATGGCCCGCGCTGCGGAGCAGCTGGCAATCTCTCAACCAACCATTTCGAAGGCGATCGCGGATCTCGATCGTGATCTCGGCGTGGCATTGTTCGACCGCAGTTCGCGCGGCGCCGAGCTGACGCCGAGCGGATATATTTTGCTGCGGCGCGGCCGCGCGATGCTCGATGAACTGCAACAGGGCTTGCAGGAGATCGAGAACCTTTCCGATCCGACCGTCGGCGAGGTCCGCGTCGGTGCTGTCGATGCTTGGTCGGCGTATATTTCTATAGTCGTGGAGCGAACATCACGCCGTTATCCGAAGATTATCTACAAAGTCGTGTTCGGCGACAGCGACACTCTTTTCACGGCGCTACGTAACCGGACACTTGACGTGGTAATTTCGCGCGCCGTGCTTGCGCGATCCCAACCGGACCTCGACACGGAGGTCCTTTTCCACGATCGGGTCACAGTGGTAACCTCGGCTGCACACCCGCTGGCCCGCCGGCGAAACATAGCCCTTCGTGATTTGCTGGACGAACGCTGGGTGATCGGCCCCCCTGACTCATTCCTCTACCAACTGATGCTGGAGGCCTTTCAGGCCAAAGGGCTGCCGATGCCCAAAGCGATGGTAACGACTCTTTCGATCCAGTTGCGACTGGACCTGCTGCAGAGCGGGTATTCATGATGGACCACCCCGGCCGGAAGGGTCGCATCAAGGCGTTGCCGGTCGACCTCGGCGATATCGCAGGACCAATGGCTGCGGTGACGCTGAAAGGCAGGCAGCCGGCCGGGGCCCTAAAACTGGTCCTGAATGAAGCAAGAGCAATCGGAAGATCGATTTCCGTAGGGAAATAAGCTACCCACAAAAAACACCGCAGTTCAGCCGACTGGCGTACGCTTCGTTCTTTTGGGGTCACAACTATGTCCATTAGTCGTCAGAATCCTGGACTCATCGATCGATCATGCAATATAGGCGACGACAACATAGGCGACGCCGTCATGTGTGAATTCGGCAGCTTGCCGCATTCCAAGCTTTGCATGCGCCGAAAGCGACGCGGCATTGTCGCGTCGGACAAACGCGACGCCTTCTCGACCCCTCAATCGCTTCCGTAATGCCTGAAACATTGCAGAAATTAGTCCGCGGTTCCGTTCATCCTCGGCTATGCATACCGGACCATGATTGTAAGGATTGCTCGACCCCGGATAAGCTCGGAGCTTCGCCTGGATAATTGGCATGTTCGCTGCCGCTGACAATGGACTTGAGACGAGATACCCGACGATACGCCCTTCCCGCCGGGCGACGATGATTGGCATCTCGGAAAGCACGCGTTCGAACCAGTCGCTGGAAAATTCGATGGAAAGTGCCCCGCCATTGCTGCGCAGATTGAGGCTCTGAAGGGCTACGATTCCGGGAATATCATCAGTCGTGGCGAGGGCAATTTCGCAATCCGAAACAGTCATCATGGTGTCCTTCGGCGACTTACCGCCGACCGATATGCCGCAACAAGCGCCGTTGCGAACAAGCGCACTGATCAGTGAGCATATCAGCCCGCAAGTCCGCAGCCAGGGGGCAGTCCAGTTTAGGATAAAAATCGACTTTTCGGGGGTGTCGGCTTTGGGTCTTGGCCGTGTGAAAACGCAGCGCCGAGCAAATTGCGGAGAAAAGTATTTCTTGGGAAGCTCGCTCTAGGAGCGTGAAGAGCATGCTGAATTTCGGCGCCGTGGCATCTCAGAAGCAGATTCTCTGCCCTTCCCGAGATTCCACGTTTTCACACAGCCAGGGTCATTCGCGTCGTTTGACCGGACCATGGCGACTTCCGGTCTACCCCGGTGAATGGATATTCTCAGGATAGGCGGGCATGTCCCAGAAGGTGCCAACAGCGGACATGTGTTGGTCGGGGAGGGATGTCAGTTGTATAGGGCTAGAACCATGATTTAATCGGTATCGCGCACGAGACGGGCAACCGAGATACCCAAGCGGGGGACTGTCCAACGATCGCCATGAACGCCGGGGAGTTTGGGTGGGCGAAACGACCGGACCACCATGTCCTCTAGCTCCAACACAAGTATCGCCAAGAAAGCTCGCACAAGGGCCGAGGCGGATTTTGCCACTTGGCTAATGATGGCCAAGCTCGGTGGGTTCGATGACCTTCCGCCAAACGCACAGAGCTTTCTGACTAATTATCGGGCCCGACTGGAGACGATGAGCGAGGCCGAGTCCACGGCCCTGGCCGTTCGCGAGATTTACAGCGCCTATTACAGCGAAATGGGCGGCGTGGGCGCGGCGCCGGAACCAAAAGCTCGCACATCAACGACAGAGGGCAAAGTCGTTCGGGTCCAGAGACGGCCTAAACCTCAGCCCGGTCTATCGGCTGAGCGCCATTCGACGAGGCCACTGATCCGAAAATCCCTCCCGGCACTGCTGATTTTCGCGATCATGGTGGCTCTGATTGTCGTTCTGACGCAGTAACACACAACGGCTGACCCGCTGTACCCTTAACAAGGCCACAAGTTGAGTTGTGAATGGCACGCTGTTTGATCCCACTAGCGATGTTCGCGATTTTGGCTTCCGGGTCAGCAAGCGCGCAAAATTGTTGGACCTACCCATCCGGCCCGTCCCGATTTTCCTGTTTGAGTGCCAAGCATCCTGGGCTGATTGCCCGGCGAGAACGGTGCGAGCAAGAGGCAGCGAACATGGGTCTTCGCCCCCATGGGGGTGGGGGCGCCTTGAAGGGCTATATGACTGCCTGTATGCAGCGCAGCCGCCGTTGACTCAATTTTGTGGATCGGCATCCCCGGCGACAACATCCGAAATATGGCAGTGGATGAAGCTTCCCCACTAGCGTGAGCATTCGAATCCTGCCGAAAACGCGCTATGATTGGGGCCATGGAGAATCCCCCGCGCCCATTGCCTTTCTCAGCATTCGAATGGTTGGTGTCCGGGCGCTACCTGCGAGCGCGTCGCAAGGAAGGCTTCATCTCCGTCATTGCCGGTTTCTCGTTCCTCGGCATCATGCTTGGCGTTGCGACGCTGATTATCGTGATGGCCGTCATGAACGGCTTTCGCAAGGAATTGATCGACAAGATCGTCGGCATGAACGGCCATCTTGTAGTGCAACCACTCGAACAGCCGCTGACGGATTGGAAGGACGTCACTGAGCGCATCAGTCAGGTTTCAGGCATCCGGCTTGCGGTTCCCGTGGTGGACGGTCCGGCGCTGGCATCGTCGGCGCAGAATGCCTCAGGGGTACTCGTTCGCGGCATTCGCCCCGATGATCTCAATAAACTCGCCTCGATCGCCAGCAACATCCAGCAGGGCTCGCTGAATGCATTTGAGCAGGGACAAGGCGTCGCCATCGGACGCAGGCTTGCCGATCAATTGTCGCTCCGGGCCGGCGACAACATCACGCTGGTCGCGCCTGGCGGAGCCGTGACGTCGAAGGGTGCAGCGCCTCGTATCAAGCCGTACAAGGTCGCGGCGGTGTTCAGCCTCGACATGTCGGAATATGATTCCGTGATGGTTTTTCTGCCGCTTGCCGAGGCGCAGGCCTATTTCAATCGCGCCGATGACGTGAGCGCGATCGAAGTTTTCATCGAAGCCAGCCCCGACAGGGTCGACGAATTCAGAAGGCCGGTGGCAGACGCCGCCGGGCGGCCGGTGTTCCTTGTCGACTGGCGCCGGCGCACTTCAGCCTTTTTCGCTGCACTTCAGGTCGAACGCAATGTCATGTTTCTGATCCTGACCTTGATCGTGCTGGTCGCCGCGCTGAACATCGTTTCGGGCCTGATCATGCTCGTGAAGGACAAGGGCAGCGATATCGCCATTCTGCGCACCGTGGGCGCCTCGCGAGGGGCGATCATGCGGGTGTTCCTGATCGCGGGTGCTGCGATCGGCGTGGTCGGCACGCTGACCGGGCTTCTCGTCGGCATGCTGGTTTGCCTGAATATCGAAGCTATCCGGCAATTTCTTTCCTGGATCACCAATACCGAATTGTTTCCACCAAAACTCTACTTTCTGTCGAAGCTGCCGGCGGAGATCGATGTCGGCGAGACCGCCGCCGTTGTGGTCATGGCGTTGACGCTGTCATTCCTCGCGACGCTCTATCCATCATGGCGCGCCGCGCGGCTCGATCCGGTCGACGCGCTTCGATATGGGTAGCTGGACGCGCGGGCTCCGCATGTTCGCGCGCGATCTTTATTTTGTAGGGTGGGCAAAGGAGCGTTAGCAACGTGCCCACCATTTCACGCTCGCTCGTGATGGTGGGCACGCTTCGCTTTGCCCACCCTACTGACTGCGAACTGATTTGCTTTGCGCGCAAGCACAATCTCGACGCACAACCGCGACAAATCAACACGACGGGCAAATCACCCAAAACCTGTCCAGCCCTTCCCGCAAAAATATTCCGCTTAACTTCCAAAGCAAATCATCGGCATAACTCTGCCCGTCTCACGGCAGATGAGGGGCGTTGGCCATCGTCACGAACGTGCGGTGAGATGCGATGGACGCGAGAGCTGCGACTGACGTGTGCAGCTTGAGCGTACGGCGAAGTCGTGTGGTTCGGGCGCCGCGGTGCTGGCGCTAAGTTGGCGGGAAGTGTCCCGCCGGCGATGGTGGCAAGAAAGCCGTTCACCAGGGAGAGCACGAAGTAAGCCGTAAAGCCATTGCGCAGGGAAGGCCGGAATGCTCCCGCTGCCCTGTATGCTCGTGTGCACTTTTGTTTGCGCAAATCGCACACGGGACCGCGGGTGCAGCAAGCACCCGGTCTTCCCTGCGCCCTCTAATCGAAGAGGGCGGGAAGTTTTCAAGCAAACCTCGGGCAGCTCATGTCGCGAGATCGCGAAGTCATACTCCATTGTCGTCACCCGCGAATGCGGGTGATCCAGATGCTATGGGGGGAGCGGCGGCGAGGGTGTGGATACCCTCGAGCGCCGTGATCACGCAATGGAGCACCCCATGTCGCAATCGTTTGACGCCAGCAGGTCCCTCACCGCCTTCGAACAGGATAGCACGTTGGTCGCAGTGATCGAGATGAGCCAGTCGAAGTGGCTTGTTGCGGCTGTGATCCCGGGGGTCGAGCGCCAGCCCCTGAAGAAGCTTGGTGCAAATGCGGACGCTCTGCTGAAGCTGTTGCAGCGCTGGCAGGATGAAGCGCGCAAGGCCGGGCGGACGGTCAGGCGGATCGTCTGCGCCTATGAGGCCGGGCGAGACGGATTCTGGCTGGCGCGCTGGCTGCAGGCGCGCGCCATCGAGGCCTACGTCATCCATGCCGCAAGCATCGCAGTGTCCCGCGAGCACCGCCGGGCCAAGACCGATCGGATCGATACGGAACTGCTGATGCGCTCGTTTCTCGGCTGGCTGCGTGGCGAGAAGCGCCATTGCAGCATGGTCGCGATCCCGACCATGGCGGAAGAAGATGCGCGGCGGCCGAGTCGTGAGCGGGAGAGCCTCGTGGGCGAGCAAACACGGATCGTCAACCGGATCAAGGCTGTCCTCGCCCTGTTCGGCATCGGCGGGTTCAATCCGAGGCTGCGCAAGGCGGCGCAGAAGCTGGAGACACTGCACACCGCGGAAGGAACACCGTTACCGGAAAATGCCCACGCCGAATTGCGCCGCGATCTGGAGCGGCTGCGCCTGGTGCACGACCAGATCCACATCATCGAAAGTGAACGGTTGCGCCGGCTCGCGCTCGCGCCGGCCGCAACGACAAGGCCTCACGCGATGGTTCGTCTGATCGCAAGGGTTTTTGGCGTCGGCATTGAGACCGCCGACATGCTGGTAAATGAGGCGTTGGTGCGCAAGCTGCGTGATCGCAGAGCCGTGGCGCGCTATGCTGGACTAACCGGCGCGCCGGACGAGAGCGGCAAGCGCCGGCGCGAGAAGGGACCCGCGCCGGCAATGGTCGGGTCCGTCGCGGCATGATCCAACTGGCCTGGCGCTTTCTGATCTTCCAGAAGGATAGCCGGCTCGTCCGCTGGTTCCGCGAGCGCACCGCAGATGGCCGCAGCGCCACGCGCAAAACCATGATCGTGGCGCTGGCGCGCAAGCTGCTCATCGCGCTGTGGCGGCTGGCAACCACCGGCGAGATGACGGAGGGGCTCAGGCTGCGCCCGGCCGGCACTTGACCATGCAGCTTCCGCAACTCCAACACGATTGACGGTTCAGCAGCCGGCAGTCTGCCGACGACATCCGAGGTGGCGGTGATCCGCCGGAATACATGGCCTTTGCGCCGCGACCCAGAATGGACCCGCCGCCCCGGAGCTTCGCCCCCCGATGCGCATGCATGCATCATGGTTCTGGTCCCGATCGATCAACCGAATACAAGTCTGCGACGCGGTATCGCGTCCACGGTGGGCTCGCCTCGGAAATCGTCCCTATGCCGCTAACGCCAAACCTCGTCCCGCCCTCAAGCCTGCCGCCGGGCTCACGACCGTCAAGGGCTGCGTCGCTCCGCGATGGCCTGCGGCCACCCTTGACCGTCGTTCCGCCCAGGCGGCTAGTCGTCTCGGGGTCGGGACGAGGAGATGTCGGTCTTCGTCGAACAAGGAGACGACAGCAATGATCTGACAACGATCACTCTTGATCACCCCCATACAAGTATTCCAGAGACGTCAGCGATTCAGCGGAGAAGCCGCGGCGTACTGGATACCCCGCCGGAGCCTGTCATCGGGCGCGCATTCGCGCGACCCGTTGGCGGGGCACGACGACCGTGCTCAAGCGCGGCACCACGATCAAGAACATCCACCTCACCGATAATGAGGACGAGATCGAAGGCCGCACCGACAAGGTCAAGGGCTTGGTGCTGCGCACGGAGTTCTTGAAGAAGGCGTGAGGGGTGGATCGGCTCACCCGGTCATCCTTCGCAAATCCATCTTCGAATCGATGCTATAAGACCGGCATGGAACAACTTGCAATCAAGCTGCTGGGGTTTGCCGCAGCCACGTGTACGACCCTCGCTTATGCACCGCAGTTCGTGAAAGTCTGGAGAACCCGCTCCACCGAAGACATTTCGCTTGGAATGTTCCTCGTCATGGTGCTCGGCATCCTGCTTTGGCTGTTGTATGGCCTGCTTTCCGGAGATGCACCGCTGATCGTTGCGAATGCGATTACGATCGTGCTGGCCGGCGGAATCCTCTTGATGAAGCTCAAGTACGGTTGAAGCGCAGCCAGCCGGCCCCGCAGTATTCGCCGCAAACAAAACGCGGCGGGATGAACCGCCGCGTTCGAAATCTGGCAACCCGAATACGGGGAGCCCCTTACTCCTCGTCGTCGTCCTGCTTCTTGCCGCCGATCGTCTTCAGCTTTGCAAACACCGCGTCGACGTTGAGGTCGTCCTGCTGCTTTTCGCTCGGTTCGAATTCCGGCTCCTTCTTGGTGGTCTCGGAGGCCGGCAGCAGCGTCGCGCCGCCGTAAGCCGCGGGCACCGGCTTTTCCTTGGCCGCGCGCTGCACCTCGAAATCGAGCTCGATCTGCGAGCACAGGCCGAGCGTCACCGGGTCCATCGGGGTCAAGGTCGAGGCGTTCCAGTGCGTGCGGTCGCGGACGCTCGCGATGGTGGTCTTGGTGGTGCCGACCAGGCGCATGATCTGCGCGTCCTTCAGCTCGGGGTGGTTGCGGACCAGCCACAGGATCGCGCTCGGCCGCTCGTGGCGGCGCGACACCGGGGTGTAGCGCGGGCCCTTCTTCTTGGCAGCCGGCGGCAGGACGACCTTGCTCTCGCCGAGCTTGAGGCGGTAATTCGGGTCCTTTTCGCCCTTTTCGATCTCGTCGCGGGTCAATTGTCCGGTCGAAATCGGGTCCATGCCCTTGATGCCCTGGGCGGCGTCGCCGTCGGCGATGGCGCGGACCTCCAGGGGGTGCATTTTGGTGAAATCGGCCACCTGGTCGAAGGTCAGCGCGGTATTGTCAACCAGCCACACGGCAGTCGCTTTTGGCATCAGCGGTGCATTGCTCATGGCAAATCTCCTTTGTGCCTCGCCCACCTCTTTTGGAGGCGAAGCCTATGGTCATCGGTGATGACGGGAATTAGGGCGCTATATACGCCTTCCCGGGGTATTGGCGCAATGGTCTGCTAAAGTGCCTTGACAGAGCCCGAAAGCAGTCCCAAGTCCTTATCCGAATTGGCCGTTCCCTGCCCGCCGGCAAGGGGTGATTCGGTCCCGAGATAGCCCCGATGCCTTCTGTGTCAACGCCAGCCAAACCACACCTCAGAATCGTGCTTTGTTCTCCCCGTGGTTTCTGCGCCGGGGTAGTGCGGGCCATCGATACCGTCGAGCGGGCGCTCGCCATCTATGGCGCCCCGGTCTATGTCCGTCACGAGATCGTGCATAACCGCTACGTGGTCGACAGCCTGAAGACCAAGGGCGCGATTTTCGTCGAGGAACTCGCCGAAATTCCCGACAATACCAACGCTCCGGTGGTGTTTTCGGCCCATGGGGTTCCAAAATCGGTTCCGGCAGACGCCCGCGCCCGTAATTTCTTTTCGCTGGACGCGACTTGTCCGCTGGTCACGAAGGTGCACCGCGAGGCTGCGATCCACTTCAAGCGCGGCCGAGAAATTCTGCTGATCGGGCATTCTCATCATCCGGAGGTGGTCGGCACGCTCGGCCAGTTGCCGGCCGGCGCGGTGACGCTGATCGAGACCGCGGAGGACGCCAAGACGTTCACGCCGAAGGATCCGAACAACCTCGCCTTCGTGACCCAGACGACGCTGTCGATCGACGACACCGCGGAGATCGTTGCGCTGCTCAAGGAGCGCTTCCCGAACATCAACGGGCCGCACAAGGAAGACATCTGCTACGCCACCACCAACCGCCAGCTCGCGGTCAAGAAAGTGGCCCCGGTGGTCGATGCTTTGATCGTGGTCGGCGCGCCGAATTCGTCGAACTCGCAGCGCCTGCGCGAAGTCGCCGAGCGCGAGGGCTGCCCGGTCTCGGTGCTGGCGCAACGCGCCTCGGATCTCGACTGGTCGCGCTTCGAGGGCATCAAGAGCCTCGGCATCACGGCGGGCGCGTCCGCGCCGGAGGTGATCGTCGAGGAAATCATGGGCGCCTTCGCCGAGCGCTTCGAATTGCATGTGGAGACGGTGTCGGCCGCGGAGGAGAACGAGTTCTTCCCGCTGCCGCGTTCGCTGCGGCCCGAAGCTGCCGCCGAGTAGTCGCGATGGCGGTTTACACCGACGTCGCCGCCGAAGATCTCGCGGAGTACCTGAAAGGCTACGACATCGGCGAGTTGCTCTCCTACAAGGGCATCGCCGAGGGCGTCGAGAACTCAAACTTTCTGCTGCATACCAGCAAAGGCGCCTTCATCCTCACGCTCTATGAAAAGCGCGTGGCGGTGGACGACCTGCCGTACTTCCTGTCGCTGATGGCGCATCTGGCCGAGCGCGGCGTGCGTTGCCCGCAGCCGGCGAGGAATCGCAAGGGCGAGGTCTATAGCGAACTAGCCGGGCGTCCTGCGGCGATCATCAACTTCCTCGAAGGCATGTGGCCGCGGCGGCCCAATGCCTCGCATTGCACCGGCGTGGGCGAAGCGCTCGCCAGGATGCATCTGGCGGGGCGCGACTTCCCGATGTTCCGCAAGAACCCGCTGTCGGTCGAGGGCTGGCGGCCGTTGTTCGATCTCGCCGCGCCGCGTGCGGACAGCGTCGCGCCCGGCTTGCAGGACTTCATCGCGCGCGAGCTCGATCACCTCGAAGCGCGCTGGCCGAAAGATCTGCCGCCCGGCGTCATCCATGCCGATCTGTTTCCCGACAACGTGTTCTTCCTCGGCGATAAATTGTCGGGGCTGATCGACTTCCCGTTTTCCTGCAACGACATGTTGGCCTACGACGTCGCGATCTGCCTGAACGCGTGGTGCTTCGAGCCGGATCATGCCTTCAACGTCACCAAGGCGCGGGCGCTGCTCAATGCCTATGGCCGCGAGCGCCAATTGTCTGATACCGAGCAGGAGGCGCTGCCGCTGCTGGCGCGCGGCGCGGCGCTGCGTTTCCTGCTGACGCGGCTGGTCGACTTTCTCAACGTGCCGCCGGGCGCGCTGGTGAAGCCAAAGGACCCGCTCGAATATGTCCGCAAGCTGCGCTTCCACCAGAACGTCGCGAGCGTGCGCGATTACGGCCTGACCCAGCCAGGATGCGTCGCTTGAGCGAACTCCCTCACGTGACGGTCTTCACCGACGGCGCCTGCTCGGGCAATCCCGGCCCCGGCGGCTGGGGCGCCATCCTGAGATTCGGCGACAAAGAGAAGGAACTGAAAGGCGGCGAGGCACACACCACCAACAACCGCATGGAGCTGATGGCGGCGATCTCGGCGCTGGAAGCGCTGAAGAAGCCGTGCGTGGTCGACCTCACCACCGACAGCCAGTATGTCCGCCAGGGCATCACAGCCTGGATCCACGGCTGGAAGCGGAACGGCTGGCGCACCGCCGACAAGAAGCCGGTCAAGAATGTCGAACTATGGCAGCGGCTCGATGCCGCGCTGAAACCGCACCAGGTGCGCTGGCACTGGATCAAGGGCCACGCCGGCCACGCCGAAAACGAGCGCGCCGATCAATTGGCGCGCGACGGCGTGGCGATGGCGCGGTTGCAGGAGAGGGTGGGGAAGTAGGGTTGCGCTCGTAGGGTGAGTAGCGCAGCGAAACCCACCATCCGCGCTGCGAGAATGGCGGGAGCCATCCGCCGTCATGCCCGGGCTTGTCCCGGGCATCCACGTCTTCACTTCGGTCGAGCATCAAGACGTGGATGGCCGGGACAGGCCCGGCCATGACCAATTCCTTGAGGCGAAGGCGCTTGCTCTCAGAGCTGCCCCAGCAGCGTATCGCCGCCGGAGACCTCGACCTTGCCTGGCGCGGGCTCGAGGTTGAGCTTCTTCACCACGCCGTCGTCCACCAGCATCGAATAGCGCTTGGAGCGGATGCCCAGCCCGTTGCCGGAGGCGTCGAGCTCCATGCCGATCGCCTTGGTGAAATCGGCATTGCCGTCGGCGAGGAACACCGCTTCGTCACGCTGGTCGGTGTCGCGCTTCCAGGCGTTCATGACGAAGGCGTCGTTGACGGAAACGATGGCGATGGTGTTCACGCCCTTGTCCTTGATGGCATAGGCGTTGAGGAAGATGCTCGGCAGATGCATCTTGTGGCAGGTGCCGGTATAGGCGCCGGGCACCGCGAACAGCGCGACCTTCTTGCCCTTGAAAATATCGTCGGTGGTTTTGACCTGCGGGCCTTCCGCCGTCATCACGCGAAACTTGGCCTCCGGCAGCTTGTCGCCAACTTGGATTGTCATCGTCAATTCTCCCTCAATGAGCGGATAGTTTCTTAGACCGGGCGGGTGACCGGCACAATATTCAGGGCAAGCGAAACGGCAACGGTAGTGGTCGTTCACGCTTCCGTCATCAGGGGGAAAAGCCCCCTTCATCCAGGAAGGCCTGCTCCTCTAGCGTGGTCGCGCGGCCCAAAAGGCGGTTGCGATGGGGGAAGCGGCCGAAGCGCCGGATGATGTCGGCGTGGTGTTCGGCCCATTTCAGGCTTTCGGTGTGGCCGGCCGCGCGCGACAGCTCGATGCAGCGCAACTGGTCGGCCAGGTGCTCCGAATGCATCAAGGGCAGATAGAGGAATTCACGTAAAGCGGGATCGATCCGCGCATCCACGCCGCGATCGATGGCGCGGTGCGCCACCTCGCGCGCGAGGCGGTCGCTGGCATAGGTCCCGATGTCGCCGCGGAACATGTTGCGGGGAAACTGGTCGAGCACGATGACGAGCGCCAGCGCGCCGTCATCGCTCGTTTCCCATGAGGATAGTTCGCCGGCCGCCGCGCGCTGCCACAGGCCGAGAAAGCGCCGGCGCACCTCCGCGTCAAAGGCGTCGTCGGGCGTGTACCAGCGGTCGGGGCCGGCATCACGCCAGAACGCCAAAATGCCGGCCGGCGTGATAGGAGCTTCAGCCATCAACAGCGGTCCGTGCACCCCTTACGCCGCGGCCTTTTTCTCATCGCGCAGCTCGCGGCGCAGGATCTTGCCGACATTGGTCTTGGGCAGGTCGGTCCTGAACTCGATCTGCTTGGGGACCTTGTAGGCGGTGAGCTGCGTGCCGCAGAACTTGATGACGTCCTCCGCAGTCAGGTTCGGGTCCTTCTTGACGATGAACGCCTTCACCGCCTCGCCCGACTTCGCGTCCGCGACGCCGATCACGGCGCATTCGAGTACGCCGGCATGGCTTGCGATCACTTCCTCGATCTCGTTGGGATAGACGTTGAAGCCCGAGACCAGGATCATGTCCTTCTTGCGGTCGACGATCTTGGTGTAGCCGCGTTCGTCCATCACGCCGATGTCGCCGGTGCGGAAGAAGCCGTCCGCGGTCATTACGTTGGCGGTCTCTTCCGGCCGGTTCCAGTAGCCGGCCATCACCTGCGGGCCCTTGGCGCAGATCTCGCCGGGAGTGCCGAGCGGCACTTCGTTGCCCTCATCGTCGCGGATCGAGAGATAGGTCGAGGGCACGGGAAGGCCGATCGTACCGGAGAACTCCTCGATGTCGGCGCGATTGCAGGTCAGCGTCGGCGACGTCTCCGACAGGCCGTAGCCTTCCGACAGTGTGCAGCCGGTGGTCTTCAGCCATTTCTCGGCAACGGGCTTTTGCGTCGCCATGCCGCCGCCGTTGGAGATCTTCAGTTTGGAGAAATCGAGCTTGTCGAACCCCGGTGTATTCAACAGGCCGTTGTAAAGCGTGTTGACGGCCGGGAAAAAGCTGACCTGATACTTCGCCAGCTCCTTGACGAAGCCGGCCATGTCGCGCGGGTTGGGAATGAGCAGATTGGTGCCACCGGCGCGCACTCCGAGCAGGTAACACGCGGTCAGCGCGAAGATGTGATAAAGCGGCAGCGCGCAGACGATGACCATCTGGTCGACAATCGGCGGCTTCTTCAGCGCCGGCTGCAGCCAGGCGTCATTCTGCAGCACGTTGGCAAGGATGTTGCGGTGGAGGAGCGTCGCGCCCTTGGAGACGCCCGTGGTGCCGCCGGTATATTGCAGGAAGGCGACATCATCGAGCGTGAGCTTCGGCTTGCTGAGCTTCAGGCTGCGGCCGGCGGCGAGCGCCTCGTTGAACGAGACTGCGCCCGGGATCGACCAGGCCGGCACCATCTTCTTTACCTTGCGGACCACCAGGTTGACGATCACGCCCTTGAAGCCGAGCAGATCGCCCATGCTGCCGACGATCACGTGCTTGACCGCGGTCCGTGCGATCACCTGCTGTACCGTGGTGGCGAAATTCTCCAGAACGATGATCGCCTCGGCGCCGGAATCCTTGAGCTGATGCTCGAGCTCGCGCGGGGTGTAGAGCGGGTTGACGTTCACCACGGCATAGCCGGCGCGCAGCACGGCGGCGGTCGAGACCGGGTATTGCAGCACGTTCGGCATCATCAGCGCGACGCGGGCGCCTTTTTGCAGGCCCTTGCTCTGCAGATAGGCGCCAAGCGCGGCCGACATTTCGTCGAGGTCACGGTAGCTGATCGACTTGTCCATACAGATGAATGCCTTGCGGTCGGCGAACTTCGCAAAGCTTTCTTCCAACAGCTCGACCAGCGATGAGTACTGGGTGACGTCGATATCGGCTGGCACGCCGGCCGGATATTGCTTGAGCCAGAACCGCTCCATGGTATTTCCCCTCTGGTTGTTTCCCTGTTTCTCGGCCGGGCGCGCCTTGTTTTCGGCAGTATTGTGAATGCCGCCGCCGATGGCAAGCGGCTGCGTGCTATCGACGCATTTCGGCGACCTGGAATAGTTCGGCCGAATGGCAGAAAAACTGCCAAATTACGCGGCCGCGTGGGCCGTTAACCAGCCGGCTTGGTTTCGCCCTTGGGTTTAGCGGCGGCCTTCGGCTTGGCCGGCTTCGGCGCGGGCTTGTCTCCGACGGCCGCGGGCTTGGCGGCTGCGGGTTGGGTGGCTGCGGGTTTGGTGGGTGGCTTTCGTTCGGCCGCAGCGGCCGGCTTGGCGGCAGTCTCCGGCTTGGCGTTCGCATGCCTGACGGCCGCAGGCTTGGCTGACGGCTTTGCGTTGGCTTCAGCCTTGGGCGCTGCCGCGGCATCGGGCTTCTTCGCTGCAATCTTCGACTTCTTGCCGCGCTTTGCCGACGCCTGCTTCTCGGCCTCCGCCGCAACGGCCGCGATCAATGCGGCGCCGGTCTTGGTCGGACCGGTATAGACCGGAACGGGCTCGGAAGGCTCGGCCGCAGCCGCCAGCAGGTCCGCGGGCTTGGCTAACGGCGGCTGCAGTCCGGCGGTGAAGAACGTAACCGCCGCCTCGCCGGTCGACGCGCTGCCGTTGCTGGCGACGACGTCGGCATCCTCGTCGGTGGCGGGACGCTTGCGTTTGCCGTTGCACATCTCATCGCGCAGGTTCGGCGGCGTCGCATCGATCGGAACCAGGTTGTCGACGGTGCCGAGCGCGGGCTTCAGCCAGCCCAGCCCGTTGCCGCCGAAGCCGCGCTCCAGCAATTGCGCCGCGCGAACCGCGCGCGCCTGTCCCGACGATGCGCCGAGCACGACGGCGATCAGCCGCTTGCCGTTGCGGGTCGCGGAGGCGACCAGATTGTAGCCGGAAGCGCAGATGAAGCCGGTCTTGAAGCCGTCGGCGCCCGGATAGCGCCCGATCAGCTTGTTGAAATTCTGCGTCACCCTGCGGCCGTAGCGGATCGAGGGGATGTGCATGAAGTATTCGTATTCCGGCAGGTCGCGAATGACGGCGCGTGCCAGGATCGCGAGATCGCGCGCCGAGGTGACCTGTCCGTCCGCCGGCAGGCCGTTCGGATTGACGTAGCTCGTCTGCGTCATGCCGAGCCTCGAGGCGGTCTGGTTCATCATGCCGGAGAAACCGTCGACTGATCCGCCGACGCCTTCGGCGAGCACCACGGCCATGTCGTTGGCCGACTTTACCATCATCATCTTCAGCGCGTTATCGACGGTGACCTGGGTGCCCGGAGGAAAACCCATCTTGGACGGCGACTCCGAGGCGGCGACCAGCGACACTGTCAACAGCGTGTCGAGCGACAGACGCCCTTCCTTCACGGCCTTCAGCGTGACGTAGGCGGTCATGATCTTGGTCACCGAGGCGGGATACCAAGGCATGGTGGCGTTATCGGCCTGCAGGACCTTGCCGGTATCGGCTTCGACGACCAGCAGCGCTTCGGCGTGCACGGCGCGCGGCGTCACGACGGCAAGCGCCGTCGCCAGGAAAATCCAGTTCAACGAGGAAGCGCGAAGCAGCGGGCGAAGAAAATGCACTTTTCCGTTCCGGTCCTTTGAGACCCGCCTTGAAAAAAGGAGGTCCTCTCGATCTAACGTTCGGGTTTCAAGCGTGTCCGGCGCCGTTGCTTTGCGGCGGTTGCAAACCTATACCGGCTTGGCGATCCAGAACAGAGGCCCAGCCACTAAATCGTGGATGAAATAGGCGCAATTTCGACGATAGTTGAACGTTAACAGCGTTCTATCGGGCCTCAATGCTGGCCCTCGCATTTTCCTGCACCATGAACTGGGCCTTCGCGAGTTCCGCAAAGCGTCCGCCCTTGGCCACCAACTCATCGAAAGTTCCGCTTTCGATCACCCGGCCATTGTCGAACATCAGGATGCGGGTGGCGTTGCGGATGGTCGAAAGCCGGTGCGCGATCACGAAGGTGGTGCGGCCCTTCATGACCTCGTCGAGGGCGGCATTGACCTTGGCCTCGGTAACGGCGTCGAGCGCGCTGGTTGCCTCGTCGAGGATCAGGATCGGCGGGTCTTTCAGCAGCGCGCGTGCGATCGACAGCCGTTGCCGCTCGCCGCCGGACAGCATGCGGCCGCGCTCGCCGGCATGGGTCTCGAATTTCTTGTCGCTGCGCTCGATGAATTCCAGCGCCTGCGCGCGGCCTGCCGCGATGCGCATTTCCTCGTCGGTGGCGTCCGGCTTGCCGACGCGCAGATTGTCGGCGAGCGAGCGGTTGAACAGCAGCGCCTCCTGGAACACCACGCCGATGTTCCGCCGCAGCGCGGTCAGCTTCAAGGCACGTACATCCATGCCGTCGATCTTGATGATGCCGGATTGCGGGTCGAAGGCGCGGTGCAATAGCGCGATGGCGGTCGATTTGCCGGCGCCGGTCGGACCGACCAGCGCGATGGTCTGGCCGGGCAGGGCGGTAAACGAGACGTCTTCGACCGCGGGCCGTTTGCCGTCATAGGAAAACGAGACGTCGTGGAATTCGATCAAGCCGGAAAGCCGCCCGGTGTCCATGGCGCCGGGCCGGTCGCGCACCGCAGGCACCGCGTCCAGCACGTCGAAGAATTCCTGTAAGCGCGGCGCCTCCATGAACACGCTGTTGATGAAGCTCACCACCTGTTCGAGCTTCTGGATCAGCATGGTCGCAAAGCTCACGAACATCACGATCTCGCCGACCGTCGTCTGTCCCTGTGCGTGCAGGTAGATGCCGACGGTAAAGATCGCGAGTACGGTGATGGTCGTTGATGCACGGGTGATGACGGTGACCAGCGCCCACCAGCCCAACACCGGCATCTGCGCGGCGAGCAGCTTGTCGGCGACGAAGCGCAGGCCCTGAACTTCCGCGTCGATCCGCACGAAGCTCTGCACCAGCGCGACGTTGCCGAGCGCATCCGATGCGCGCGCCGAGAGATCGCTGTACTGCGCCTCGACCTCGCTCTGCATGCCGTAGGTTTTGCGCACCACCAGCGTCGTCAGCACGGTGAACACCACGCACAGCACGAACAGCAGGATCGCCAGCCGCCAGTTGATGTAAAGCGCGAGCGGCAACAGCACCACCAGCGACAGGATGGCGGCAAAATGCTCGCGGAAGAAGGCGAGCCAGAGTCGCCATAGCGAGTCGGTGCCGTTCAGCATCACCTTCATCAGCCGGCCGGAATGGGTGCCGGTGTGGAAGGTCAGCGGCAGTTGCATAATGTGCTCGAAATAATCGGTCAGTACCGCCTGGCGCTGGCGGTGCGCCAGCTTGTCGGCATGGAGCGCGACAATGGCGCTGCAGGCGATCGTGAACAGGCCGAACGCCACCCAGGCCGCCAGCAGCGGCCAGGCCGAATTCGAGGCCAGCGGCCCGGTCTGCGGCTTGCCGGAGAGCACGTCGACGATCTTGCCGAACAGCACCGGCTCGGCGAATTGCGCGGCGGCCAGCAGCAGGTTGGCGACGGCGAGAATCCAGCCCAGCCGCGCCTCCTTGCCGAGCAGCTCGAGGACGCGGGTGTAAAGGCGCAGCATGGACATTCGGATAAGGACTCAAAGGAAGCGATCAGCGGCCACTATACTAATCAGGGATCGCGGTGGAGAACCAGAGCGGGATGAATTTTGTTCTGATCGCCGCGGACACGCCCGCCGACCTCCTCACCGTGAGGAGTTACATTTTACTCAATTGATCAAACGGCCGGTGAGCGGCGGCAGGAACTGGTCGTCGAAAATGTCGGAGGCCTGCGGCCGCCTCTGAAACTTGAAATCTTCTGCGACCTGGTCGATCGAGCGTTCGAATCGCGCCGGATCGATCGCGCCGATGCCGTTGCGTTTCACTTCGCTGGTCAGGATGTTGTCGCGCAGGATGCTCTGCAGGCGTTCGAGTTCGAGGTCCTTTGAGCCGCCGTCCATGCGATTGGCGACTTCGGTCGCAGCGCCTGCGGGGTCCTTGATCGTAAGATGCAGGCCGCTGATCACGGCCCGCACGAACCCCTTCACCGCCTCGGGCTTGGCGGCCGCCAGCGCCGGATTGGCGATAACAGCGAAACCATAGGCCTCGCAGCCATACTCGGCGAATTTCAGCACTGCCAGGTCATCGGCGGGCACGCCGCGGTCCTTCAAACTGATCGCCGACAGATAGGAAAATCCGGTCACAGCATCGATCTGGCCTGCCGACAGCATCGGCTCGCGCACCGCGGCGCTGATGCTGCTCTGTTTCACAGTCTTGATCTTGATGCCGTTCTGGTGTGCCACCGCCGGCCACAGCCGGATCGACAGGTCGCCTTCAGCGGCGCCGAGAGTCTTGCCCTCGATATCGGTCAACGCGCGGACGCCGCGGCTCTTGCGGGCGATGATGGAATAGGGCGCCTTGTTGAACAGTACGAACACCGCCTTGATCCTGGGGCCGCCCTGCTTGTCCTTGTCGCGAAACCGCATCAACGCATTGATGTCGACGAGAGCAAAATCGCTGGTGCCTGCCGCGACGCGCGCAATCGCGTCCGACGATCCGCTGGCGATGTTGGTGGTGACCGCCAGCGCTTCCGCGCCGAACAGGCCGCCGGCTGTGGCCATCACGAACGGGGCGGCGGCGGCATCGATTGGACGGTCGAGCGAAAACTGGATCGCAAGTGGAGGCCGAGGAGGATCGTCCGCGGCCAGGACATCGTTTGCCATCAAGCCCGCAATTGCGCACAGCCCGGCAAGGGAAGCCAAGAGAATGCTCAAGAGAACGCTCAGGCGAGAGCGGATGGCGTTGGTCCTGATAGCACGCATCGAGATTACATCAGCACGAGGTGGGACAAGTTGCCGCGCTGGCGATGACTGTTTCGTGACATCGCCAACGGCATGAATCGCCCTTGGGCGAGCCATTCTGCAGCATCTAACCTGAACGGTCGATGACTGCCACGATTTTGCCAGGGATCGTTCAGCTGCCGTTCGGATTGGGGAACCTAGTATCCGCTCGATGGTTAGCTATCTGAGGCCTGTCGGCCAGCTTCCACGGAGGATATCGAGATGTTTGCGCGAAAGGGTGTGTTTTCATCGATCGGCCGCGCCAGCGCGGTGGCGACAGTTGTGGCGGTGGCGCTGACGGCCGTCGCGCCGTCGACGGCCTTTGCCGGCTCCGCGTCTTCGGCCAAGGGCGTGACCGCTTCGACCGGGACCAGTGACGCGACCGATATCAGCGCCCGGCGCAGGTACTACCGTGGCGGCGGTGCCGCTGCTGCAGCGGCGTTCGCCGGCATCGTCGGTACGGGCCTTGCGATCGCGGCCGCGCAGAACCGCCGCGACTATTATTATGACAGCTACGGCTACTACGGTGGCGGACCGATCTATTACAGCGAGCCCGCTTACGGTTACTATGGCGGCGGCTACTACAGGCGATCGGGCGTGCCCCACTTTCGCGGGCATCCCCTCGCCGACTGGTAAACGTGATCGCTAAAATCGCCACCGTTAAAGATGAATCCACCGGCCGCCCCGGCCGGTGGATTTTTTGTGGTTGCAGGCCCGGCCGTTAACACGCTCGCCACGGCTTTGCATTAGGTTCGGAGAATGAGTGATTCGCTCGAACGGCTTTATCAGGCTGTCATCGCGGCCAGGGATCTCGATCCGGCCACGTCGCGAACGGCCCGCCTGTTTCAGCGCGGTCCCTCCAGGATGGCCAAGAAACTCGCCGAGGAGGCCATCGAAGTCGTCATCGACGCCGTCAACGGCAACACCGAGGCGGTGGTCCGCGAGAGCGCCGATCTGCTCTATAACCTGACCGTCCTGTGGGCTTCGGCCGGCGTGAAGCCGGAGGACGTCTGGCGCGAAATGGGGCGGCGTGAGGAAATGCTCGGCATCGCCGAGAAGCTGCCGAAGTCGGCGGTCAAAATGCCCAAAGTCCTGGCGAGCAAGGCGCTACCCGCCAAGGCGTTGCCCAAGACTTTGCCCAAGGAGTTGTCCAAGGCGACGGCACCCCCTGCGGTCCGGCGGCGAATTGTCGCGCTGGAAGGCCGCTCCTTGCGTAAACGGCACTAATTTCCTTTCGAATTCCGTCTTTTTCCGGCATGGACAAATCCGCCGCATGATGGTTCATGCGGCCATGCTGAAACGGACCTACGACTGGTGCATCGACGCCGCTGACAAGCCCTACGCGCTCTGGATTCTGGCGGCGGTCGCCTTCGCGGAAAGCTCGTTCTTCCCGATTCCCCCCGATATCATGCTGCTGCCGATGTCGCTGGCGCGGCCGAAGAAGGCATGGTGGTTCGCCACCGTGTGTACGATCGCTTCCGTCGCCGGCGGCGTGCTCGGATACGCGATCGGCGCGCTGCTCTACGATTCGATCGGGCACTGGCTCATCACCCTTTACGGCCTCGGTGACAAGGTCGAGACCTTCCGGGCCTCCTATGCCGAATGGGGCGCGGTGATCATCCTGGTGAAGGGGCTAACGCCGATTCCCTACAAGCTCGTCACCATTACCTCGGGCTTCGCGGGCTACAATATCTGGCTGTTCATCCTGTGCTCCATCGTGGCGCGCGGCGGGCGTTTCTTCATAGTCGCCGTCCTGCTCAACCGTTACGGCGACTTGATCCGGAAGGAATTGGAAAGGCGGCTTGGCTTCTGGGTCGCCCTGGGCGCCGTCGTGCTGGTGCTCGGTTTCTACATTGCCTACAAGCTGGTCTAGCGAGCGGCTTTTCGGGCCTCGGCCTTTAAAGCTAGGTTTCGTCACATGTCCGATCGAACCGGCCATATTCTCAAGCTATTCGGGACGCAGGTCGCGACCTTCGGCCTTGCAGTGTCGATGCTGGCGACAGCCCCCGATGCCGGGTGGACGCAAACGGCACCCCAGCCGTCGCTCGGCTTGCAGTCGCCGGCCCAGCAACCGGTGCCGGCCCAGCCCGCGACACAGCAGATCGACCCGCCTCCGCCGCCGCGCGAGGAAAATCCGGGCCTGATCAACGAGATCGGCAAGCTGTTCGAGAAATCCAAATCGCTGCTGCCGCCGCTGAAGAGCCCGAGCGAGACCCTCGACGATTTCAACGCGCGCACCAAGGACGCCGGCCAGAGCCTGTCGAACATGGCCAGGCCCTCGATCATGGTGAGCGGGCGAGCGGCATGTCTTGTGGCGGCCAACGGCGCGCCGGACTGCAAGGCCGGCGCCGACCGGCTGTGCCAGATCAAGGGCTACAAGCAAGGCAAGAGCCTCGACACCGATGCGGCAGAGAAATGCTCGCCGAAAGTGTACCTGCCGGGCTACAAGCGCCAGCCGGGCGACTGCAAGACCGAAAATTACGTAACGAGGGCGCTCTGCCAGTAGCGCCAAAACGCAATACTTGACACTGGAAAGATTGCCTTGTTGTTGGTATGACGTCCGGCATCTCTAGGGTCGTGCTTGCGGAATAAACTGAAGGATCGTTTCGAATGTCCATGCCTGCCTTGTTCAAGGGCCGTTTGTCGCTACCCGTGATCGGTGCGCCGCTCTTCATCATTTCCGTGCCGGATCTCGTGATCGCGCAATGCAAGGCGGGTGTGGTCGGCTCGTTCCCGGCGCTCAACGCGCGCCCGCCGGCGCTGCTCGACGAGTGGCTGGCGCGGATCAAGGAAGAACTCGCCGCTTACGACAAGGCGAACCCTACGCGGCCGTCGGCGCCGTTTGCGGTCAACCAGATCGTGCACAAGTCGAACAACCGGCTCGATCAGGATCTGGCGCTCTGCGAGAAGCACAAGGTGCCGATGATGATCACCTCGCTCGGCGCTCGCGAGGAACTCAACCAGGCGGCGCATGGCTGGGGATGCATCGTGTTCCACGACGTGATCAATCAGAAGTTCGCGCACAAGGCAGTCGAGAAGGGCGCCGATGGATTGATTTTGGTGTCGGCCGGCGCCGGTGGACATGCCGGCGAGATTTCGCCGCTGGCCTTCGTGGCGGAGACGCGGGCCTGGTTCGACGGTCCGATTGCGTTGTCGGGGGCGATTGCCAACGGCCGGGCCATCCGCGCGGCGCGGATATTGGGCGCCGACTTCGCCTATATCGGCTCCGCCTTCATCGCCACCAGGGAGGCCAACGCCGTCGAGGGCTACAAGCAGATGATCACGACCTCGACCGCGGAAGACATCGTCTATTCCAACCTTTTCACCGGCGTGCACGGTAATTATCTGAAGCCGTCGATCGTCGCGGCCGGTATGGATCCCGACAACCTCCCGACCTCTGATCCGTCGAAAATGAGCTTCGGCACCGATGCTTCCGGCGAGCGCGCCAAGCCGAAAGCCTGGAAGGAAATCTGGGGCTCCGGCCAGGGCGTCGGCAGCGTCGCCGAGGTTTTGCCGGCCGCTGAACTGATCGCGCGGTTCAGACAAGAATACGACGAGGCGGTCGACCCCGCATTGTAATGCGTCTTGCGGAGCGCGCCCCGTCGTCAATGCGACGGAGGATCGATGATGGCCGGACAGGATCTGAGTGCGCATGTCGCGCTGGTGACGGGCGCATCCCGCGGCATCGGCGCGGCGGTTGCGCTGACGCTTGCGGAATTGGGCGCCGCGGTCGCGGTCAACTACCGCGAGCGCGCGGGTGATGCCGATGCGATCGTTGCCCGGATCAAGGCTGGCGGCGGCCGCGCCATCGCGATTGCGGCCGACGTCTCGCAGGCCGCTTCCGTTGCCGGTCTGGTCGAGCAGGTCGCTTCCGCGCTCGGCCCGATCGACATTCTCGTCAACAATGCCGGCGTCGCGATCGTGCGGGGCGTCGATGATCTGACCGAGGACGATTTCGACCGCACCATCGCGGTAAACCTGAAATCCGCGTTCCTGTGCACGCAGGCCGTGCTGCCGGCGATGCGGGCGCGCCAATGGGGCCGGATCGTCAACATCTCGTCGGGCGCCGCGCGCGGCGCCGGCGCCATCGGCGTGCACTACAACGCCTCCAAGGCCGGCATGGAAGGCCTGACGCGCGGCTACGCGGCGCGTCTCGTCAAGGAAGGCATCTCCGTCAACGCGGTGGCGCCGTCGCTGATCGCAACCGACATGATGGGCGGCCGCACGGATCTGGCGCGCAACATCCCGCTCGGCCGCATGGGCCAGGCCGACGAAGTGGCGCAAGCCGTCGCGATGGTGCTCGGCAACGGCTACATGACCGGACAGACCATCGTCCTCAATGGCGGCATGGCGTTCATTTGACGCGCGCCGTCCTGCTCTCCGTCTCTTGCGAATGGCGCACGGCGCTCTGCCTGCCGCGGCCTCGACTCGTTCCGCCGGAGCAGGCAAGAAGCTGTTCCCCTTGATCGACAGGACGTCTCATTAATGGATGCCATCTTTCGCGTTGACGGCAGCAACGTCGTCACCAACCCCTTTGCTGCGGGACCATGGGACCCGAGCATGCAGCACGGTTCGCCGCCGGCGGCGCTGGTGGTGTGGGCGGCAGAGCGGATTCCGACGCCGGTCGCGATGCGGGTCGCCCGCGTGACCGTCGACCTGATGCGCCCCGTGCCGGTGGCGCCGCTGACGATCGAAAGCGATGTCTTGCGCGAAGGGCGCAAGATCCAGCTTTGCGCGGTCAGGTTGTTGGCTAAAGGCGTCGTCGTGGTCGGCGCGACCGTGCTGAAGATCAAGGTGCAGGCGCACGAACTGCCGCCGGAGGCTGCGATCCTGCCGGTCGAGCTTCCGGGGCCGGATCAATCGCGTGTCGAGCCCGCGGATTTTTCCTCCAGTCCGTTCGTATCAGGCATGTCGCTGCGCGCCGCTCGCGGCCGGTTCGGCTCGCCCGGTCCCGGCGCGATCTGGTACCGCGTCGACCGGCCGATCGTGGAAGGCGCCCCGGTCTCGCAGGCGATGCGGGCGATGGCGGCGGCGGATTTCTGCAACGGCACCTCGGCGGTGCTGGACTTTCGCGCCTGGACCTTTCTCAACGCCGACCTGACCGTGAATTTTTCGCGAGAGCCGGTCGGCGACTGGATACTGCTCGATGCTGAATCCTGGATAGGTCCCGACGGCGCGGGGCTATCGATGGCGCGGCTCGCCGATGAGCGCGGCTATTTCGGCCGCGCCATCCAAAGTCTCGTCATCGAAAAGCGCTGACCGCAGACATCAAACATGATGAAGCCGCGATCACCGGGATCGCGGCTTCCTGATCATTCGAGGTCGAGCGGCTGGTAGCGTCCGCTTTCATCGAGCGCCGTGCCCCAGATCTTGTGCGAGGCCTGGTGCTCGGAGCGGCCAAAGCCGAGCGAGGTCCCAAGACCGAGGTCGAGATTGCGCATGGTCTCCAGCGTGTCGATCAGCCTTTCGGTGTCGAGCTGCGGCCCGGCCCGCTTGATGCCCTGGATCAGGACGTTGGCGGCGACAAAGCCCTCGAGCGACACATAGTCCGGCGCCTCGCCCGGGAAGTATTTGGCGAGCGCATTCTTGTATTCGAGCACGGCGGACGAATAGCCCGACACGGCCGGCACTACCTGCGTCACGATGACCCCGTTGGTGTAACGCGGTCCCAACAGCTTCAGTTCTTCGGCAAGCGCGGTGGAGCCGACGAACGAGACGTTGGTGTAGATCATGCCGGGATAGAGGTCGCGCGTCTTCTCGATGAACCTTGCCGCGGCCCGATAGGTGGGCACCATGACGACTGCCTTGATCGGCGGCTTCGCAAGCTTCAACTGGTTGATCGCATCCTCGACGTCGACGGTGTTTCGCGCGTAGTTGAGGCGGAGGATGGCGCCATCGTTGAGGCCCATCGCACGAAACGCCTTTGCGACTCCCGCAAATCCGGCGTCGCCGTAGGAATCCTGCTGGGCGAAGACCGCGATCTGCTTGGGCGGTATGCGGCGTATCTTGACGAGGTAGCGAACGACGGCGTCGGTTTCCTCGGCATAGCTGGCGCGATAGTTGAAGACATAGCGATCCGGCGGATCGTTGCGCAGGATGTTGGCGCCAGTGAATGCGCCGAAGAACAGCATCTTGCGCTCAAGCGCGTAGGGGACCGCCACCACCGCGGTCGGCGTGCCGACATTGCCGACGATGCCGAACACCTGGTCCTTTTCATAGAGCTGCTTCATGGCCTCGCCGGTGCGCGAGGGTTCGTAGCCGTCGTCTGCGGCGAACAATTTCAGCATCCGGCCGTCCACGCCGCCGGAATCGTTGATCCGGTTGAAGGCGGTTTCGATTCCCAGTTTCATCTGGCGTCCCAGCTCGCGGGCCGAGCCGGAGAAGGGCGCTGCGATGCCGAAGCGGATTTCCTTTTCGCCTATGCCGCGCGGCAGCGGGCCGGCCGGGACATTGGCTGTCGGCGCGGTCGCTGCATTCGCGGCGGTCGCCGCGGCGGCTGGCGACGGACCGATGACGCTGGAGAGGCTCGGTCCGGAGATCGAGCGTTCAAGATCGGCAAGCTGACGATCGGCCCGAATGCAATCGACCCTGCCCGAGGTCACGGCGGTGCGTCCTTCGGACACCGTGCGATCGAACGTCTGGGTAAGGTCAGAACGCTCCGCCTCGTTCGACGAGGCTTCCCGGATCACCTGTGAAAACTTGTCGACAATGGTCTGGATGCGGGGACGCGCAATGTCGCGGCAGGCCTGTGCCGAGCCGATCACGGGGCCGACGCGGCCGGCAAGGTCGCGCACGATCGTAATGTCGCCGGCGGCTTGCGCGCTGCCTGCGATGCTGAACAGCATGGCCCCGACCAGCAAGGTGACGCGGAGCGAGGTCATGGCAGACTCCCTTGAGAACAAGATCGCCGAAAGTCGGTTCTCGGGCATGGTCAGCCCTCCGTCTGGATTATGGGTTGGTGCGTTGTGGTGTGGCCGGATCCGGCTTCTCGCGCCACTGCATGAACTGCTTGAGCAATTGGCTGTCCTGCTCGGACGCTGCCGGAGCACTCGGCGGCGTGGAGGCGAGAAGGGCCTGGAAGTCGTTGATCGCAGGCTTTGGCGAAGCCTCTCCGGATTGAGACAGCGCGTTCTTGATCGACTGTGCGACGTTGGTGAACGTCGACGGCTCACCGTCGCTCTGCCGCGATCCGGGCACGGCGACGACGAAGAACAGCGCCACGAGCGCCGCGACGCCGATGGCGGCAGCGAAGCGCGCTGCGACGGTCCACAATGCCTTCTTCGACGCCAGGTCGGGTTCGTGCATGACCTCGGGATCGAGGGGATGGCGCAGCGCATCGGATACCGCGCTCTCGAGCTGGGAGTCGAAGGACACCGGAGAAAACGGCGTCTCGGGGCTTGCACCGCGCATCGCCGACCGCTCACGTAGCGAGCGCGGCGCGTAGTACAGGGGATCGCGGGGATTGAGATGATCCTGCTCGCTCACACTACTCATACGCTTACTCCTCATGACACTTGGCGGATTACCCAGCGGATTTGTTGGCGGCGATAACGGCTGCGGGCTTGTCGGACAAGGGATCCAGGCGATGGAGCAGGCGCGCGGAACAATCCACGTCCGTCCTCCAGGCGCTGCCAAGTGTGGCTGGAAGATTTGAATCAAGGTGCAGCGCGTCGTCTCTTCGTTCGACGACACCTGCCTGCGAGCTCATGTCTCGCGAACACACCATCCCCACGGCTTCCACTGCCTTAAGCCCCCTGCCGGCAAATGTCCGTCTGCCCGACGGAACGAGCTGTCAGACCCAGGGAGTCCGCCAGCACACATAAGTTTGTTGGAGCCGCGCGAGGACAAATTTAGGTCGGAAACGTGACAAAAGTAAGTTGAGCTCCTGTTAACTACAACTCACGAGACCCCTGTTTGCAAAGGCTTTGGCGCGCATTCCTCGCGGTCAGCAGCAAGAATCGGCCACAAATGCGCCAGATTCGTCGTCAGTTGCGCTGTTTTCCGCGCGTAGCGCGGGTTGTCGCATTAATTACTCGTTAACCAAGTTGGCCGATTGTTAACCATTCAATAAGAAAGGCGAGTCGAACATCATGGACGTCCGAGCTGATCCCACGCGTCAACTGGTCCGGCTGCGCGGCCGTTCCTATGTCGCGTTCGTATTCAGCCCCGTCGTGCCGATCGTGGAATGGCTCGCCGAGATCGACGCTACGCTGGCGCGCTCGCCGGGCTATTTCGTCGGCAAGCCGATCGTGCTCGATCTCGCAGCCGTCGACCTCTCCAGCTCCGCCATCGCCCATCTCGTCGGCAGCCTCAACGAGCGCAGCATCCGCGTTCTCGGCATCGAGGGCGTGGACGAAGAGCGCCTTGCAGCGAACATGCCGCCCTTGCTGACCGGCGGCCGCGCCTGCGTGATCACGCGAAACGAACCGGCGCAGAAGCCCGAGCCGGAGGCCAAGCCGAAGTCGACCTCGCTGCTGCTCGATAGCCCGGTGCGTTCGGGGCAGTCGATCGTCTTCATCGAGGGCGACGTCACCGTGCTCGGCTCGGTTGGCTCCGGCGCGGAGATCGTCGCCGGCGGATCGATCCACATCTACGGGACGCTGCGCGGCCGCGCGATGGCGGGCGTCAACGGCAATTCCAATGCGCGGATCTACTGCCAGAAGATCGAGGCGGAGCTGCTCGCCATCGACGGCTACTACCAGACTGCAGAAGAAATCGACGAAACGCTCCGTAACCGCCCGGCGCAGGCCTGGCTGCAGGGCGACACCATGAAAATTACCCCGCTGAACTAATCGGCTAAGGAGATCAAGTATGGCCAAGGTCCTGGTCGTTACCTCGGGAAAGGGTGGCGTTGGAAAAACCACCACAACGGCCGCGCTCGGTGCGGCGCTTGCGCAAAGCGGGCAAAGCGTCGTGGTGGTGGATTTCGACGTCGGCCTGCGCAATCTCGACCTCGTGATGGGGGCCGAACGCCGCGTGGTGTTCGATCTCATCAATGTGGTGCAGGGCGTCGCCAAGCTGCCGCAGGCCTTGATCCGCGACAAGCGCCTGGAAAATCTGTGGCTGCTGCCGGCATCGCAGACAAGGGACAAGGATGCGCTGACGGACGAGGGTGTTGGTCGCGTCGTCGGCGAGCTCAAGAGCCGGTTCGACTGGATCCTGTGCGACAGTCCCGCAGGCATCGAGCGCGGCGCCACGCTCGCCATGCGCTATGCGGACGAAGCCATCATCGTCACCAATCCCGAGGTCTCTTCGGTGCGCGATTCCGACCGCATCATCGGCATGCTGGATTCGAAAACCGTGAAGGCGGAGCGGGGCGAGCATGTGGAGAAACACGTGCTGATCACCCGATACGATCCGGCGCGCGCTGCGCGCGGCGAGATGCTCTCCATCGACGACATCCTGGAAATCCTTGCAACCCCGCTGCTCGGCATCATTCCCGAGAGTCAGGATGTGCTTAAAGCGTCAAACGTCGGCACTCCGGTGACGCTGAACAATGCCGACAGCGCGCCGGCCCGCGCCTATATCGACGCCTCGCGCCGGTTGATGGGCGAAGAGGTCGCCATGGTCGTGCCGGCCGAGCGCAAGGGCTTCATGAACCGCTTGCTGGGACGGAGGGCTGCATGAGCATGAGGCTGCTGCGCCTGTTCGGCGGCCGCAACGCGACCGCCCCCGTTGCGCGGGAGCGGCTGCAGATTCTGCTGTCGCACGAGCGCGGGCTGCTCGGTCAGTCGGACCTTCTGGTCACGCTGCGTGAGGAGATTCTCGCCGTCGTGTCGAAGCACGTGGCGCTCGATCCGGACAAGGTGATCGTCAAGCTGGAGCGGGGCAAGACCGTCTCGACGCTGGAAGTCGACATCGAGGTGCCCAACAATTTTGACAAGGCGAAGGCGGCCATCGAGAGGCGCATGGCCGGTTGAGAATAAAGACTGCTCCGCCCGCGCGGCCGATGGCGGGCGGCTGTTAGCACCGCGCGATCTGTTCCGAGATCGCCTCGTTTCTGCTGTTGCTCTACACCTGCAATTTCGCTCGTGTCCCGGACGCTGCGCAGCACGCCGTCCTTACGGCGTGGTGCTCTGCTGAGCCGGGACCCAGCCAATGGCTTCTTCGTGTCGGCAGGTCCCGGCTCTGCGGAGCAGCGCCATAGCGCGTCGAAGACGCGCGTGAACGCGCTTATGGCGCTGCACCGCGTCCGGGACACGAAGCAGCGCCTATCCCACCATCCGCTCGCGGCCGGCCCAGAAGCCGGCCTTCAGCACCTTCTTGTCGACCTTGCCAACGCCGGTCATCGGCAACTCGTTAACGAACTTGATGTGCTTGGGCGCGTGCGCCGAGCCCTTCCTGGCCTTCACCAGGTTGATCAGCTCGTCCGCATTCGGCTTCGCGCCCTCGCGCGCCACGATTACGGCGGTGACGGCCTCGCCCCATTTGTCGTCGGGCACGCCGACCACGGCGACCATGGCGACGTCGGCATGCTGCGACAACACATCTTCGACCTCGCGCGGAAAGATGTTGAAGCCGCCGGAGACGATCATGTCCTTCTTGCGGTCGAGGATGAACATGTAGCCGCGCTCGTCTGATCGCGCGATGTCGCCGGTGTGCAGCCAGCCACTCTTCAGCGTCTCCGCCGTGGCGTCCGGCCGCTTCCAGTATTCGGCCATCACATGGCTGGCGCGAACGCAGATCTCGCCGGCGTCGCCGGTGGCGACTTCCTGGTCGTCATTGTCGAGAATCTTGACCTGACAAGCGGCGATCGGGAAGCCGCAGGACAAAAACAGCTCCGGCGTTCTGGGATCGTGATCGGCCTTACGCAGCACCGACACGGGATAGCATTCGGTCTGGCCGTAAAGCTGCGAGAACACCGGCCCGATCCGCTCGATGCCCTCGACCAGTCGGCTCGGCGACATGGCGGACGCACCATACAGCAACAGTTCGAGCGAGGAGAGGTCGGTCTTGTCGAGCGAGGGATGATCGAGCATGACGTAGATCATCGTCGGCACGAACAGCGTAAAATTGATGCGCTCGCGCTCGATGGTCTTGAACACGGCTTCGGGATCAAACCCCTTCAGCATGTGCACGGTACCGCCGCGCATCAGCGTCGGCAGCACTTTTGTCCCGGCGACGTGGCTGATCGGCGCCACCGTCAGATAACGTGGCGTATCCGGAATTTCGAAATCGGCCAGGATCGCATTGGCAAAGCCGCCATCGCGGTGATAGCGCAGCGCGCCCTTGGATTTTCCGGTGGTGCCGCCGGTGTAATTGAGCGTGGCGATATCGTCGGGGCTGGCGAAGCTGCGCGCCGTGGCGCTGCCTGCGGTCTCGATCGCCTGCAGCAGATCGGCGCCGTAGTCGGCCGGGCCGAGTGTGAAGATGGTTTTCAGGCTTGATGCCCTGGCGGCGAGCTCGCCGCCGCGATCGCGGAAGGTGACGCCGTCGACGACAAGCATCTGCGCTTCGGAATCTTCCAGTTGAAACAGCTGGTCGTCCAGCGAACCCAATGGATGCAGCCAGGTGATCGCGAACCGCGACAGTTGCGCGGCGCAGCCCGCGCACCAGGTATCGGCGCGGTTGGCGGTGAGAAACGCGACGCGGGTGCCGGGCTGGAAGCCGAGCTGCATGAACACGGCCTGCATGCGCCCGATCATGTCGGTCGCGCCGCGGTAGGTGATCGATCCGCCCGGCCAGCTGAACGCCGTCCGCTCCGGGTAGCGCGCCAGCGTCCGCAACGTCTGCTCGCACACCGCCGGAAACGCATAGAGCGGATTGCTCATCTTTCTTCCTCCCGCTTGCTTTTGTCTTTGGCTTTGTCGTGCCAATGTTGGCGGTGACGCTAGCACAACAAGCACGCTGCTCAAGCGAGGAAGAAACGTCTTGCCATCCATCGATGCTCTCTCGCGCTTTCGCGACCGCCTCAGCCTGCCGCTGATCGCGGCGCCGATGTTTCTCGTCTCCGGCACAGAGCTTGTCGTAGCCGCGTGCCGCAATGGCGTGATCGGCTCTTTCCCGACAGCAAACTGCCGCAGTCCCGAACAATTGGACGAATGGCTGACGGATATCGACATCAGGTTGAAGGCGCATGCGGATGAAAGCGGCAAACTGTCAGCACCGGTCTGCGCAAACCTGATCGTGCATCGCTCCAATGCGCGGCTGGGGCAGGATCTGCAGGTGCTGCTGCGGCACCGGCCCGAAATGGTGATCACCTCGGTCGGATCACCGGCGCCGGTGATCGGGCCGCTGCATGAGGCCGGCGCGCTGGTGTTTGCCGACGTTGCCTCCATCCGCCACGCCGAGCGTGCCGTTGTCGCCGGCGCGGACGGGCTGGTGCTGCTGACGGCCGGCGCGGGCGGCCAGACCGGCTGGCTCAATCCCTTCGTGTTCGTGCGCGGTGCGCGCGTTCTTCGATGGGCCGCTGGTGCTGGCGGGCGGTATCACCGACGGCCACGCCCTTCGCGCGACCGAGGCGCTCGGCTGCGATCTCGCCTATATGGGCACCAAGTTCATCGCCACGCGCGAGAGCATGGCGGATGTCAGATACAAGGAGCTGCTGGTTGCCAGCACGGCCGACGATGTCCTGCTGACGTCGGCGTTTACGGGGTTGCAGACCAACATGCTGCGGCCATCGATCGAGGCGGCCGGCCTCGATCCGGATAATTTGCCGCTGCGCGGCGCGATCGATATCGGCAAGGACATCGACATCGGCGCGCGCGAGAACCGCCCCAAGCGTTGGAAGGATATCTGGAGCGCAGGCCATTCCGTCTCGGGCGTGACGGAGGTGTTGTCCGTCGATGAGATGGTCGCGCGCACGCTCGCGGAATATCGTGCGGCCGCCGCGCGTGTAAGACTCGGCTAGGGCGTTACATTTCGCGCCTTTCATCTAGCCGCGGTTGGCGAAGTTCCCGGCGAGTAAGCGCTGCAGCATGGCTGTGATGCGGTAAATGCCAAGAGAAAACCGCCGCCGTGGCAAACTTCCGACACAAGACGACGGCGAAAACAGGCAATCCGACATGACGCATGCGCGAAGGCGAGACCGTCCCCGGTTTCGCCGTCGGGCGCATTTTATTCAGCGAGGCTTTCGTGTCGCACAAGTTCCTCCCCTTGATCCTGCTGGCCGTTGCCCTGTATGCCTTCCCGGCTTTCGCGCAGCCAGGCGTTGCGCCGGCGGCGCCTGCCGCAGGCAACGTCGAGGCCCTGACGCCCGATCAGGCCAAGCGGGCGCTCGATACGCTTTCCGACGACAAGAAGCGCGCGCAAATCATCGAGACGTTGCGCGCGATCGCCAATGCCTCGCCGCAACCGCAGGCCGCAGCGGGCGAGCCGAAATCCGCGATACCGCTCACGGCGGACAGCCTTGGCGCGCAGCTCCTGCTTTCGGTGTCCGAGCAGGTCGGCGAGATCTCGCGCGAGGTCGCCGACGTCGTGCGGACGCTGACGCATTTTCGGGCGTTCTATTACTGGTTCGTGCGAACCGCCAATGATCCGGCCGCCTATCATCAGTTGTTCGACATCGCGTGGAAATTAGCGCTGGTATTCCTCTGCGCCTTCGCCGCCGAGTGGCTGGTATTCCGCCTCATCAAGCGGCCAGTGGCGCTTCTGGAAGCGCGCCTTCCGCAAACCGCGCGTGCCCCGGTGCAGACGCTGGCGATCGTCGATCCGCCATCGTCGGCCGCTGACGTTGTCGCGGAGCCCAAGCTGCAGCAACGCCGGCTCAGCCTGGCGCGCACCTGGCAGTCGCTGGTCCGGCTGCCCTTCGTGCTGGGACGTCTCGCGCTCGAATTGCTCCCGGTGCTCGTCTTCATCGGGATCGCCACGATGTTGCTGGGCACTGGGATCGGCGATCTCTCAACCACCCGGCTCGTGATCCTCGCGGTCGTCAACGCCTATGCGCTGTCGCGCGCGCTGATCTGCGTCGTGCGGGCGCTGGCCGGGCCGTTCGGCCTGTTTCGCGTTCGCGCCGAAACCGCCGCCTATATCGAGATATGGGCGCGGCGCATCGTCACCGTCGCCGTCTCGGGCATCGCCTTCGCCAATGTGGCGCTGCTGCTGGGCCTGCACCGCGCCGGCTACGCGGCGTTGCTCCGCCTGGTGATGCTGGTCGTGCATCTCTTTGTCGTCGTCGTCATCCTGCAATGCCGAAGGCCCGTTGCCGACGCCATTCGCGCGCCGGCTGGCCGCGTCGGCGCCGCGGCCAGGATACGTAACCGCGTCGCCGGCCTCTGGCATTATCTTGCGATCGCCCTCGACCTCGCATTGTGGGCGGTGTGGGCGCTGAACATCCGCAACGGCTACGCGCTGTTGCTGCAATATTTCGTCGGCACCATCGCGGTCGTGCTGATCATGCGTCTCGCCACCATCCTGGTGTTGAGCCTGATCGATCGCGGCTTTCGCATCAGCCCGGATCTGTTGCGCCGCTTCCCCGGCCTGGAGACCCGCGCCAACCGCTATCTTCCGCTGTTGCGCAACATCGTCTCGGCGGTGATCGCCTTCATCGGCTTTGTTGCGCTGCTGGAAGTCTGGGGCGTCGACGCCATCATCTGGTTCTATGGCGGCCAGATCGGCAGCCGGTTGCTGTCGGCGGTGGTGACCGTCGGCATTGCCGCGCTGGCTGCGGCGGCGATCTGGGAAATCAGCAACGCGCTCTTGGATCGCAAGATCAATGCGCTCTCGCGCGAGGGCCACTACGCGCGCGCGGCGCGGCTGCGTACCTTTCAGCCGATGCTGCGAACGGCGCTGTTGTGCCTGATCGTCATCGTCGTTGGCCTCACCGCGCTGAGCGAAATCGGCGTCAACGTCGCGCCATTGCTCGCCGGCGCCGGCATTGTCGGTATCGCCATCGGCTTCGGCTCGCAGAAGCTGGTGCAGGACCTCATCACCGGGCTGTTTCTGCTGCTCGAAAATACCGTCCAGGTCGGCGACAATGTCACACTGTCCGGCCTGTCAGGCGTGGTGGAAAACGTATCGATCCGTACCCTTCGTCTGCGCTCCGGCGACGGCTCGGTGCACATCGTGCCGTTCAGTGCCGTGACGACGATCACCAACTCAAGCCGCGGCGCCGGCAATGCGGCCGTCAGCGTCAACGTGTCCTACAAGGAAGACACCGACCGCGCCGGCCAGATCCTGAAGGACATCGTCGCCGAGATGCGCCGCGAAGTGGAATTCCAGCACCTGATCCGCGGCGATCTCGAACTGTGGGGCGTCGACAAGGTTGACGGCTCGATGGCCTCGATCGTCGGCCAGATTCGCTGCACCGATGCCGGCCGCTGGCCGGTGCAGCGGGAATTCAACCGCCGCATGAAGCGGCGATTCCAGGAGTGCGGCGTGGAAATAGCGCCCACAGCTCAAACCATTCTCATGCAGGTTCCGGCGCCTGCGGACGAGGCCGCGAATGCAAAGCCGAGGCGGGCGGCCGGCTAGTTCGCCGCGAATACGGCCATAAGTTCTAGCGAACGATCCGGCCGAGGATGCGCGCGGCCTGATCGATCTCCTTTTCATTCCATGCCGCGAAGCCGAGAAACAGGCCGTGCTCATTCGTCTTGTGATACAGCATGCTCGATAGCGGACGGCTGACGACACCGGCTTCGAGTAGCCGCGCCGACAATTGTCGGTCGTTCGCCGAGGGGCGGCATCGCGCCAGCAATTGCATTCCGCCGGCCGGGGCTTCGACGCTGAGACGGTCGCCGGCTTCCGCGGCCAGCGCTTGCAGCATGCGATCGCGCCGGCCCTTGTAGAGCCGCGTCACTCTTCTGATGTGGCCGAGATAGGCGCCTGAACTGATGAAATCGGCCAGCGCCTCCTGCATCGTCACCGACGTCAACATGCCCATGTGCCGCTGCGCGATCTCGAACACATCGGTCAGCGCTTCGGGCACGACGAGGTAGCCGACACGGATGTCCGCATAGGTCGATTTCGAGAATGTCCCGAGATAGAAAATGTGTGGCGACGGCGCGCGCCCCTGCAACGCGGCCACCGGGCGCGCTTCGTAGTGAAATTCGCCGTCATAGTCGTCCTCGATGATGCAGGCGCCCGCGGCGTCGGCATAACGAAGAAGTTCGAGGCGGCGGCCGACCGGCATCAGCCGCCCCGTCGGGTACTGGTGCGACGGGGTGACGAAAATCAGGCGAGGGACGTGCTTGCGTGAGCCGATCGTCATGCCTTGCGCGTCGAGCGGAATGGCGGCGACGATGGCGCCTGCGGCCCGTAACGCGACATGGGCGCCGCCATAGCCGGGGCTTTCGATCCAGGCGCGATCGCCCCGTTCGAGCAGCGCCGTGGCGATGAGGGTGATGCCGGCCTGGGCAGTCGGCACGATCAGGATCTGGCCCGGCTTTGCCTTGATCCCGCGATGAACCGCCAGGTGCTGCAACAGCGCCTGCTGCAGCGGCGGATGATTGATGGATCTGTCACGCCGCGATAATGCGTTGCGCGCCGCACGCCGCAGATGGCGGCTCCAGAGGTCGTGCGGAAATTCCCGCTCATCGGCCAGCCCGGGCTGAAACGGCCGCGGACGCCCGGCATGGACAGGCGGCCAGTTCGTTTGTGGCAGGCCGCGCGCCCAGGATGACAGTTTCAAACGGCCGGCCGCGGCGCGGTTGCCTTGCAATTGCGGTTTGCCGCCGTCGAGCGACAGGCCTATCGCCACCGCCGGACGACGACCGGCCGAAAGGCTCAGATAGCCTTCCGCCGCCAATTGCTCGATCGCGAACGAGACGGTGTTGCGCGACAGGGCGAGCGATTGCGCGAGCTGCCGGCTCGATGGCAGGCGCCGGCCGGGCGCGAGGCGTCCGTCGCTGATCAACCCGCGCAACTGGTCGCTGAGCTGACGCATCAGCGTGTCACCGCCGTCCCGCGACAGATGGAGCATTCCGGGCAACAGCTCGTCCATAACTGGCTCTGTGATTTTGCAAAGACTGGTTCTTTTACTAGGGCCAGTTGGAAGGCTAGGCAATGCAGATCGGCTCATGACGGGACGCGTTCGAGATGGCCAGTGGACTTTCAACCCGCAGCGCGGCGGTGCTGCTTGCCAGCGTCGTGCTCGCGTGGGGGACCAACTGGCCGGTGACGAAGATGATCGTGCAGGACGTGCCGCCGCTGTGGGCGACGGCACTGCGCTGCATGATCGCCGCTGCGACGCTGGCGCCGATGTTGTGGACGCAGGGGCAATTCATCATTCCGAAGCGCGGCGACCTGCCGATCGTGTTCTGCACCTCAATCCTGCACCTGGTGGCGTTTTCGGCGCTGGTCGCGGCCGGGCTGCAGTTTGTGCCGGCGGGCAGGGCAATCGTGCTCGGCTATACGACGCCGCTATGGGTCGCGATCGGCGCCGCCATGTTTCTGTCGGAGCCCATCACGCGACAGCGCGCGATCGGTATCGGCTGTGGTCTGGCCGGGCTTGCGGTCATCTTCAATCCGCGGACGTTGAACTGGGGTGACCGCAACGCGCTGTTCGGCAGCGGCCTGATTCTGCTCGCAGCGTTCTGCTGGGCCGGCAACATCGTCTATGTCCGGGCGCACAAATGGATCTCGACGCCCTTCCAGCTCGTGTTCTGGCAGGTCTTGCTGGCGGCCGTGCTGCTCTCCGCCATCGCCTGGATCACGGAAGGCGCGCCGCACATCGTGTGGACCGCACGCCTCGCCGGCCTGATGCTCTATAGCGGGATCGTCTGCACAGCGTTCGCCAACTGGGCGATGACGATGGTGAACCGGAGCCTGCCCGCCGTCACCACCTCGCTGTGGCTGCTGGCGACACCGCTGCTCGGGATCATCAGCGCAACCGTGATGCTGAACGAGCCGATCGAGCCGTCGCTGTTTCTGGCGATGACATTGATCATCGGCGGGATCGCACTCGGCACCGTCGCGGGCGGCTGGCCGCACGGGACGATGCGCGCCAAACCATCACCCTAATTCGCCACGAAATACCAATCCTTGTCGTAGCGGACGAGCCGGCTCGGCGGCTTGTCTTCGAACTCGAAGAACTTTTTGGGATCGCCGCCCGGCGGCACGTGCAGGAAGCCGGTGAAATAGTGCTTCAGGCCGCGCGAGGTCAAGAACAGCACGTAGGTGCCTTCGTCGGCCTGCTCGACGACGATGTCGTTGCCGCCTGCGGAAACATTGGGCTCGCGCTCGCCGAGCGCGATCAGGTTTTCGTTGTGGCTGACGTTCGGCTTGAGTTCGCCGGCCTCAATCCGCGCCACGATCCGTTCGCGATTCTGCCGATGCCAGTAGAAATTCTGCTGCAAGGCGATCTGTTGCAGCGGCGCATAAACGAGGACGGCGAGCGTCAGCGCGTAAATCAGGAAAGGAAGAGCAAACTTCGCGCCGCCGTTTCCGATACGCAGCAGCAGCGTCGCGGACCACAGGGCGCCGCCGCAGAACACGAGCGCCACCAGCGGCACGACCACGAGCAGGACGAAGCCGGACGGCCAGTCCGCCATCGACAGTTCGAATGTCGCGGTCGACAGCGCGAAGGCTGAAATCGCGATGGCCGCCGCCAGCGCGGCGCGAACCGACGGCCCGGTCGCGGCCGTTGTCGTCTGAGGTATCGCTTCAGCCATGCCGGGCTGTTCCCTCTCCGCCGTTCGCTCAGGTCCCGGCTCGTGCCATTGGGAGGCTTAACGCGCCGTTAACCACATCAGCCCCAACAATAGCCCCAGAGGTTGGTCCGCCGCCACGGTCGGACGGACGGCAAATCGAAGGGGTGTGGAATGGATCTCGATCAATATCTTGCTGCCAAAACCCCGGCGACCCTCCACGAGATCTCCCGGCGGGTGATGTTTGCGCTCGATCGGCATCCGCTGTGCCGTGGTATCGAATTTGAGGTCGTCAGCATGCCCCGCAACCGCAAGAGCAACTGGACCGTTACCCTGCAGGCGATCGCCCCCGAGGCCCTGTGGGAGGCGTCCGACATCGTTGCCGACATCCAGGACGCCTACGAACTGGGCGCGGCGGCCTGATTCCGAGCTGTTTCGGGACGATTTCCCCAGCTTTTTGATCGCGTTACGGCTCCGATTGGCATCGTAACGCCTCAATTGTCGTCCAGTTTTCGGCAAAAGGGCCAAACGTCGGCGGGAATGGAGACCTTTTTGACCAAAACGATGACCATCGTTGCGCTGATCTGTTTTCTGGTGGTCGGCGCTGCCGCCACCGCCATTCTCGGCCGCGACAGCGTACCCTCAGCGCAGCCCCAACTGGCTTCTGCGGCGGCCGTCCAGACGCCGGTTTCGAACAAGGAAAACAAGAAGGACCGGCTGGCCGTCGTGAGCTACGCGCTGGCCGCCTACGAGCCCCCGCAGACCACCGCGGCGCTGAGCGAGCCGTTGCGCCAGGCGTATGCGTCGACCGCTCCCGTCGATATCGGGCTGCCGAAGGAAGTTGCGCCTGCCGCGCCGACGGCGCCTGCCGCATCATCACCTGCGACGCCGCCGAAGCCCAAGGCCGTTGCCAAGCCCCAGCCGCAGCAGAAGAACTACGCGCTCCTGAGTGACGGCCAGATCGCTGGAATCAAGGACCGCCTGAAGCTGTCCGCCTCTCAGGAATCCTACTGGCCGCCCGTGGAAACCGCGCTGCGCGCCGTCGCCCGCAAGATTCACGCGGGCCGTCAGGCCAACCCGAATGCAGGCGGCGTGCAGATCGATCCGGAATCCGCAGAAGTCCAGCAGTTGAAATCGGCGGCGATGCCGCTGCTGTTCCAGTTGCGTGAAGACCAGAAGAGCGAAGTCCGCTCGCTCGCCCGCATCATCGGTCTGGAAAAAGTTGCCGCGATGATCTGAGCTGCGAGCGCTGCGATTGCAGCGCCGCCGGTTCCATTTTCCACACCGTGACGTGCCGGAACATCGGCCCAGCCCACGCGTTGCCCGCGTCGACGAGGGAGCCGAATTATGCGGACATCGACGGCTTATTTTGCAGGCGTGGGAACTGTGATCGTGGCGGTCGGCGCCGGTCTCGGCGGAGGATATCTGGCTGCGAACATCGTCAGCCCGCCTTCGCAGACGGTCTCCAAGCTGGAACGCAGGATGTCGGCGGAACCGATAACCGTCTCGACGGCACCAGCGGAGCCGGTGCCGCATGCGGCTGCGACAAATCCCGCTCCCGCGCCCGCCCAGGAGCAGCCGCAAGCGCAGACGCAGACGCAACAACAGCCCCAGCCGCAAACACAGGCGGCAGCGCCCTCCGCCGCCAATGCTCCTCCTGCTGAAGAGAAGCCCACCAACAAAGTAGCAGCCGCGCAACCCGCACCGCCACCACCGCAACCTGCCAAACCCGCCGACCAGGCCGACGAAAAGACCGCCGCGCCTCGGGATACCTTCGCCAGGGCCCGCGACGCCGACATCAAACGCGCGGACGCCGAAAAGCGGCGCGCGGAACGGCGACAGCGCTGGGCCGACAAGCGCCGCTTCCAGCAGCCGCGCGACCAGGAACTCGAGGCGGCCGAAGAGAGCGTCCGGGAAGTGACCGAGCCGCGGCGGATCAGAATCCGGGAAGAAGGCGAGCCAAGGGATATGTTCGCCGAGCCCAGGAGAAGGGACATGTTCGCCGAGCCAGCCAGAAGCGAAATGCCCCGGATCAGGCTGTTCGATCAGGATGATTGATTTCTTCTCCGGCGATCGCGACTGCATCTTGGAGCGTGATGATTTTGAAACGTCATCGCGCTCCAGCTTCTATTTGCGCATGATGTCCGGCAAACGCTTTGCGTTTGTCCCGGGAGAAAGTCGGTAACGACTTTTCCCGGATGAGGCGCTAGCCGCCGCGCGATTCCACCACCTTGCGGCAGCCATCCGACAGCTTCGCCTTGTTCGCCTTCAGGCAGGCATTCATCTGCGGCGGCTTGCCGACATGTTCGGCGCAGAATTTTCCGGCGTCCGAACGGCAGGCCATCTGCTCCTGGGGGGTGGGTCCGGATTGCGCTTGAGCCAGCGAGCCGGCGGCGAGCGACAGGATCAGCGCGGTGGCTGCGACGTGGATTGATTTCATGAATCACCTTTCGACGAGAATTAGGGAGTTGAAAGCGCGCGGAAGCTCGTCGAGGTTGCGTCCGGGGTCCATGCCATGTTCATGGCGTCGGAAATCGGCCCTGCAAGCTTGCGCGCGCGCCCACACCATTTTCATGGGATGTTGCTGCGGGCTCTCATGGACCATGTACATCTCGCGTCGGCTGCGGTGACCGATCGGCACATCGCAAAGAGCTGCACGCCCAATTCGGGAGAGATGACAGATGTTGAAAAAGACAGGTTGGCTGAGCGCTGGTCTGACGCTCGCGGTGTTCTCGGCCGTGGCTTCGTTTGCGCTGGGCGCGGGTTCGGCCCAGGCCGCGGTGGTTTACTGCAAGACGGTCGGCGTTCCGAAGGGCTGCGTGGCGCGGCCGACGCCGGTCGCGGCAGCGGTGGTCGCTACACCGGTCGTCGGCGTCGCCCGTGTCGGCGTCGGTGCTCCCGGCGTCGGCGTCCGTCCCGGCACCCCCATGAACCGCGGTGGCCCGGTCAATCGCGTCGGCCGCCGCTGAGCCAAAGCGTCTTCAAGCGAAGCATGTCCTCGGACTTGATCCGGGGATGGATTCCGGTTCGCGTAAAGAAAACCCGTCAAAACGAAGAGACGCAAGTCAACCGGCAGCGCCGTCGCTGTCGGGAAAGCGGTGGGGCAATGTCAGTCTCACGCGCGTGCCTTGATCAGTCCCTTGGTCCGTCCTTTGGGCGCAGGAGCTCAGTTCCAGCTCCGCGCCACAGCGCGCCGCGCGGCTTCGCATGTTGCGCAAGCCGCGCGCCGCTTTTATCGCGCCCGCCGCCGCACCATCCGACGCGATCTCAAAACCCCTGCCGTCGTCCTCGACGGTGATGCAGCCGCGTTCGAGGCCATCGGCGCCTGCGAGCGTCTCTATCCTCACCGTGATCCGCCGCGCATTGGCATGCTTGACCGCGTTGGTCACGGCTTCATCCAGCAGCCGCACGATCTGAATCACATGCCACGGCCGCAGTTCGGGATGCACCGGCAGCCCCTGCGCCGTGACCGCGCGCCAGTCGAGCGCGATGTCATGCGGACGCAGCTGTGCCGTGGCGCGTTCGCGCCACGAGCCCAGCGCCAGCATCAGATCGCCGCCGATGTCGTCCATCGAATCGATGACGAGGCGCAGGTCCTTCAGCGCCGCGCGCGCCGCATCGCCGATTCCCGCGCTCCCATTGCCGCGCTCGCTCAAGGCCACGATGCTGACGAGTTGGCCGCCGAGCCCGTCATGCAGGTCGCGCATCAGCCGCGTTCGCTCCCGTGCCAGCGCCGCGGCGCGGGCGCGTTCTTCCTCGCGGGCGAAACTGGCCTTCAGCTTCTCTTCCGCCTCGCGCACCTGGGTGACAAGGCGGCCGGCAAAGCCGTCGACCTCGTTCAGCGCGCGGGCGAACCGCCAGGTCAGCCCCGCGCCGATTGCCACCAGCATCGCCGAATAGGACAGCCGCGCGGTGAAGATGCGGTTGGGCATCACGCCAAACACCGAGAGCAGGTCGACAGCCCAGCAGGTCAGCATGATCGTGACCGCGCAGCCCAGCAGCAGGCTCGCGACATTCTGCCGCTTCAGCATCGAGTGGGCGGTGACGACGGCCATGATGAGAAGGGAAACGCCAACCATCGGCACGGCGAGATACAGGAACAGCGCGCGCACCATCGCCTGGTTTCCGAACAGGCCGGCCAGCGCCAGCAGCACGCCGGGAATGAAAATGATCCAGCCGTAGCGCTGCCATTTCCAGCCCGCGAACAGCAGCGCAAATGTCAGCACCAGCCCGCTTTCAATCGGAGCCGAAGAAATCAGGATCACGTTGAGCCGGGAAAATGGCGTCTCGCCCATCGGCGTTTGCAGGAACGCCTGCCCGACACCCACCGCCATTGCCGCGGCCAGAACGCCATAGGCCGGCTCATGGCGTCGCATCACCCACATGATTCCGAGGATGACCGCGAGGATCGCCTGCCACGACGAGAACACCACCGGCAAGGTGACGAAGATCAGCGTTCTCAGATTATAGCTCGGACGCAACAGCTCGTCCGGGCCGACCCAGATGCGGTCCAGGAAGCCGGAGATCGGGCCCCAGATGAACAACTTGATCGAAACGTCGTTGGCGCCGTCGCGCAGCACCGACGCGGGGATCACCGCGATCTGCGCCGTGTTGCGGTCGGGACGGTTGGCGGCGGGGTCGCGCCGGCTGTCGAGGATCACGACGCCGTTGACGGTGAGCTCGACGCCGTTGGTGAACCGCGGCAGAAACACCGACCAGGCCCGTGCGGCCTCACTGGCCGGCCGGATGAACTGTCCGGCGAAGCGCGGCGGGTCGTTCATCGCGTGGCGCAGCGGTGAAAAATACGGCAGCGTCACTGCGCGCTCAGTGCCGCTTTCCGAGAGCCTGAACGCCGTGACTTGATATTCGGCCGGAGGCTCCGGCAGCGACTGCCGCAGCGCGAAGATGCATGCGGCCACGATCAGCGCCTGCAGCAAAAGGTATTGGACGAGACGGGACGTCTGCAGCCGCCGCCGCTCGCGGCCAGGCAAGTCCGGTTGCGCGTCGTCTCCGTGGTCGTTCACAGCTTGATCAAGCCTTGCTGGACCGCCTCGAACACTGCCTCGCCCCGGGTATGAACCTCGAGCTTGCGATAGATGTTCTTGATATGCCCGGGCACGGTCTGGCGCGACAGGCCGAGATGGCTGGCGATCTCGGCGTAGCTGAAACCTTTGGCGATGCCCCAGAGGATGTCGATCTCGCGCGGCGTCAGCTTGGCGGTGTTGAGCGCGGGGCCGGGCGGCGGCTCGGGCGTGTTCTGGGTCCGGCGCACGATGAAGCGCGCGATCGAGGCCGAGATCGGCGAGTGTCCGGCGACGAGGTCGCGCACGGTGGCGGCGATATCGGTCGGGAACGCGTCCTTGAGCAGATAGCCGGTGGCACCGACGGTAATCGCCGAGATCACGCTCTCCTCATCGCCAAGGATCGAGATCACCATGATCTCGGTGTCGGGAAAGCGCCGCCGCGTTTCGCGGATCAGGTCGACGCCGTGGCCATCAGGCAGTTGCAGGTCGGTCAGCAGCACTCTTGGCGCGCCCTGCGCGAGACAGGCGCGGGCTTCAGCGAGCGTGCCGGCGGCCCTGACCTGATATCCGGCCTTGGCCAGCGCGTCCTGCAGCCGCCAAAGGGTCGGCGCGTCGTCCTCGACCAGCACCACCGTGATGGCCTCCACCTTCGGCTCATCGTTCAATGAATTCATCTGAAAACTCCGGCCGCCTGTCCCTGCGACCCTCGCAAGTGTAACGCCGCGAGAGCATTTTGCGACACCCATGTTCATGGGGCGGGATTTTACGAGATTCGGAGGAGGCGCGTCCGGCGGAAAAGGCTTATACGATTGCCTTTCAACGAGGCCCCCGAGATGCCGAAAGCCCCCAAGAACGCCCCGCCGGACCAGCACGCTTCAGAAGTAGGTCTTGCCGTCACGTCCAGCGACGTCACAGCCGCGGCGGCTGCGATCCGCGACTCGGTCATCGTCACCGAATGCGACCAGAGCCGGACGCTGAGCGAGATCTGCGGCTGCAATCTCTGGCTTAAATTCGAGAACCTGCAGTTCACGTCGACCTTCAAGGAGCGCGGCGCGCTCAACCGGCTGCTGGCGCTGTCGCCGGACGAGCGGCGGCGCGGCGTGATCGCGATGTCGGCCGGCAATCATGCGCAGGGCGTGGCCTATCACGCACATAGGCTCGGCATTCCCGCCACCATCGTGATGCCCGTGGGCACGCCGATGGTGAAGATTGAGAACACCAGGCGTCACGGCGCTGAGATCGTTATTTCCGGCAAGACGCTGGAGGAGGCCGCCGAGTTCGCGCGCGCGCATGGCAAGGCGAAAAACCTCACCATGATCCACCCCTATGACGATCCGCATGTTATCGCAGGCCAGGGCACCATCGCGCTCGAAATGCTCGCTTCCGTGCCGCAGCTCGATACGCTGGTGGTTCCGATCGGCGGCGGCGGGCTGATTTCCGGCATGGCGGTCGCCGCCAAATCGCTGAAGCCGGAGCTGCAGATCATAGGCGTTCAGGCGCAGCTCTATCCTTCGATGTATAACGCCATCAAGGGCGAGAGCCTGCCGATGCGCGGCGACACGCTCGCCGAAGGCATCGCCGTCAAGGTGCCTGGCCGGATCACCACCGAGATCATCCGCCGTCTCGTCGACGACATCGTTCTGGTCACCGAAGACCAGATCGAGCGTGCGGTGGCGATGCTGATCGCGATCGAAAAGACCGTGGTCGAAGGCGCCGGCGCGGCGGGCCTTGCCGCGGTGCTGGCAGCGCCGGCGCGTTTTGCCGGGCGCAATGTCGGCCTCGTGCTCACCGGCGGCAACATCGATACCCGGCTGATCGCTTCCGTGCTGACCCGCGAACTCGCGCGCGAGGGCCGGCTGACGCAGATCGCCATCGACATAGTCGACAGGCCAGGGCAACTGGCGTCGGTCTCGGCGCTATTGGCCGAAGCCGGCGCCAACATCATCGAGGTCTCGCATCAGCGCACGTTCTCGGACCTGCCGGCCAAGGGCACGCTGCTCGAAGTCGTCATCGAAACGAGAGATCGCGCGCATCTGGAGGACGTGATGAAGCGGCTCGGCGAGGCCGGCTATGTCGCGTGGCTACCCGGGCGGCGGTAACGTGACGTTCTCGAACGAAGCAGATCCCGGTTCGCGTAAAGGAAGCCGCCGTCAAAGCGACGTGCTGGGCGCAAACCCGCGCATTCAGAGTGACCGGTGAACGCCTGCTGCTGAGCTGCTCTTTTGGGTCGGGCTATCTATTGGCATACTCAGCACACCTTCCGATATTCGACGTCCGGAAAGTTTGTCCCGCGCTGGCTCGACGATGACCGGAGCGCGGTATTGGGTTGCTTTGTCGTGCAGCATTCGGGCCCGAAACTCGTTTCCGGGCCTGAATGAATCCACCGCGTTGCCTGATTTGAGCCGCATTGCGACCTAGGTCACGGCGAAAGGTCGCGCTCACGGGGGCGCAACACCGGGGGTTTCCATGTCCGGTCATTTGCGATTTTGCTTCGCCGCTGTTGTCCTTCTCGCAAGTCTCCCGACTTCGCCTGCGTCTTCGAATCCTTTTGCCGACTTCTTCAATGCCGCTCCCCGGCAAGCCACTCCGCCCGCTTCCGCGGAAGAGGAGTGCTTGCCGCGGCCCGGCAAGTCGACGGCGGCCGGCCAGCACTGGGTGTATCGTTTTGACGGCCACCGCAAATGCTGGTTCCAGGCCGCTGAGGGGATCGCGACGGTGAAGACGCAGGTTCGCCATCGCGCCGCGCAGGCGCGTGTCGCCGCGTCCGAGGAGGATGAGGCCGCGCGGCGCAAGCGGAAAGCGGTCGTGGATGCGCGTGCGGAGCTGCCGCGCTCCGCACCGGCGGAAACGTCTCAGCCGATGCGGCCCGCGCGCGAGCTCAAGTTGGCTGATGCGGCTTCCGTCCTGGCTACGGGGACCGTGGCCTTCGTGCCGCCGGCCCCCATCGAAAAGCTCGCGACCGATCAGCTCACGCCCGACCGCGCGACGCCGCGCCAGGTCGACGTCGATGCGCTTCTGGGGGCCGCACCGGCTGCCAGCGGCGCGGTTGCCGCCTCCGTGCCTCCGGCCGCGCCGGTCGCCTTTCCCATCGCCGAGGCGGCCGATGACGGGCGGGGTTGGATGGCAACCTGGCTTGGCGTGCTGCTGATGGCGCTCGGGGTCGTCTCCGTCTTAGGCTCGAGCCAGACCGTTCGGGAGGCCGTGCTGTTGCGCGGTTGATGCGAGGACGGAGCTGGCGGCCATCGCGGACCATGGATTCTGGAGCCTGATGCTTTAGATCACCGCTCGATCCCTCAGCGCCGCTGGGTTGGCGGAGTGGGACGGCGTTTGGTCTGACCAGCCGTCACGTTCATCCGGCCGAGCTGTGCGCGGTGCGGCTGATCTGCCGATGCTTTCGTTAGCGGCTCCATCAACGCCTGCACTGAGAATGGTTGGAAAACGTGATGCATCCAGAGTCCGCCGCAGCCAGCAAGTCGCTGAGCGGCGCCTCGGCCGTTGCTATCCGACGCGATTGCGTTGCTCAATGTTGGCTGCCGGTCCTCCCGCGCGGACATTGCGAGTGCCTGATGGAGGTGTTTGTGAGCCCGCCATGCTCTTCCACGGACCGATAGTTTCGACGATGATATTAATGCCGGCCACCGCGCTGTCGATTTGGCGCTGCACGCTGTCGACCTCGGACTTCAGGAACTCTTGCATTTTTTGGAGTTCGAAAGCCAACTTGTGAAGTTCGTCTATCGAATTTGTGGTCAACCGGGCGACAGAAGAGTTGAATCGTTCCGCGGTGATCTCCAGCGGGCCGGAGGGATTCGATTTCTCTTTGCTGGGTTGTGTCGCCAGAGCCTGCTCCGGCGGAGATGTTTTCTCGTCGAGTGCGGCAGACGTTGGGGTATCCATCAGTTCCTCCCTTGCTGCCCGCGGCCCGCTGCAATAGGCGTCGTTGAGTCGTTAGGCGATTTGGTGGCGCGGCGGTGGCGATCCGCTGGCGATCGATATCCTCTAATTCACGAGCCGTACCACGCCGGCATCGCTGACGTCATAGCCGCCGAGCTCGGCCGCGCGGTCGCGCAGCACGGCCTGGCGCATGAAGTCGAACAGCGCCTGCGGCCCCTTCATGAAATAATCGCGCTGCCGCATCACGAGGTCGAAGCGTTCCCAGGCGAGCGGCAGGAAATCGAGCCCGGCCGATCGCGCGACCGATCGCGTGGCGATCCCGCAATCGATGCGGCCGGCGCGGATCGCCTGGGCGATGTCGGGTCCGGTCGGAAAGGCCGGCTTTGCCAGTTTCAGCTCGTCGAGCGCGATGCCGGCGCGCGCCAATAGCGCGAGCAGCAGCAATTGCGCGCCGGCCCCAGTGGGGCGTTGCGCCATGCGTGCCCGCGACGTGGCGATCGAGGCCATGTCGCTTAAGCCCAGCGGATTACCGGGCGCGACCAGAATGCCCTGCTCGCGCCGTGCAAAGCCGAGCACGACCGCATCGTGCAACCCCGGCGCGTCGGTGACCGCATCGAGATTGGCGGTTTCGTCGTCGCCATCCAACCGATGCAGATGGATCGCGGCAATCATCACCTCGCCCCGGGTCAGCCGCCGCAGGCCCTCTTCGCTGCCTTCGGGTAGGCTGGCGAGGCCGGAATTGCTTTCGCGCAGCGCCCATTCCAGCAGCGGATCGTGACTGCCGCCGACGATCGGCGGTGGCGCCACCCGCGCCAGCGCCATGGGCGCGATCAGGCCGGCGGACACCCAGCGGTCGAGCGCTGCGCGGGGAAACAGCCAGCGCCCCGTCACCTTGCTGCAGGGCACCGCACGCTCCGCCACCAGCTCGTAGAGCTTGCGCTCCGAGAGCCGCAGATACTCGGCCGCTTCGTCGGTGGTGAGGAGCTCTGGCATAGGCACCAATATGCATGTAAATGCAGATAATACAGAAATTGACCATACCGGCACCATCTGCGCAAGGTGTCAGTCAAACGGAATTTCCATGCCCAACGACGTAACTGCCCTTCAACTCGTGCTCTCTGGCGATCCCGCGCTGTTCGCCATCGTGCGGCTGTCGCTCTATGTGAGTCTGTCAGCGGTGGTGCTGGCCGCGCTGATCGGCATTCCCCTGGGCGCTTGGATTGCGCTCACGAAATTCCCGGGACGCCAGGGCGTCATCGTCATGCTCAACGCCTTGATGGGCCTGCCGCCGGTCGTCGTCGGTCTCGCGGTCTATCTGACGCTGTCGCGCTCCGGGCCGCTCGGCGCGTTCGGCCTGTTGTTCACACCGTCCGCCATGATCGTCGCGCAGACCGTGCTGGTCACGCCGATCATCGCCGCCCTGACGCGCCAGACCATCGAGGATCTCTGGATCGAATATCGCGACGAACTCACCGCGATGAATCTTAGTCCCCTCGGCCGGGTCGCGGCGCTGATCTGGGATGCGCGCTTCAGCCTGGTCACCGCGCTGCTCGCCGGCTTCGGCCGTGCGGCGGCGGAGGTCGGCGCCATCATCATCGTCGGCGGCAATATCGAAGGCTTCACCCGCACGATGACGACGGCGATTGCGCTGGAAACCTCCAAGGGCGACCTGCCGCTCGCAGTCGGCCTCGGCCTCGTGCTGATCGCGATCGTGATCGCCGTCAACGCACTGGCCTGGACCGCCCGCCGCGCCGGCGAGCGATTGGCGGGATGACCATGCGCGCGCCTTCCGAAGAACTACCGATCGTGTTCGATGGCGTGACGGTTGCGGCAGGCGCCGTCACGATCCTCGATAATATCGCGCTCACTCTGCTGCCGGGCCCGCCCACGGTGCTGATCGGCCCCAACGGCTCGGGGAAATCCACGCTGCTGCGCGTGGCGATGGGGCTGCTCGCGCCGTCGCGCGGGCGCATCACCTGGGGCGGCCTGGAACATGTTCCGCCGCTCAGGCGCGCGATCGTGTTTCAGCGCCCGGCGATGCTCCGGCGCAGCGCCGCCGCCAATATCCGCTTCGCGCTGCGCGCCGCCGGCATCCCGCACGCGGAGCATGCGCGCCGCACCAGCGAGCTCCTCGAACTGGTCGGTCTCGGACCCCTGGCCGACCGCGCCGCGCGAAGGTTATCCGGCGGCGAGCAGCAGCGGCTGGCGCTGGCGCGGGCGCTCGCGCGCGATCCGGCGGTGCTGTTCTTGGACGAGCCGACCGCGAGCCTCGATCCGGTTTCCACCAAGGCGGTGGAAGACATCATCCGCGCCGTCAGCGAACGCAACATCAAGGTCGTGATGGCGACCCACGATCTCGGCGAGGCGCGCAGGCTCGCCGGCGACGTCGTCATGCTTCACCGCGGCCGCATCGTGGAGACCGCCACGGCTGCGTCGTTCTTCGATAGGCCGCAAACCGCCGAGGCCAAAACATTCCTCGCGGGCGAACTACTCGTTTAATGGGAGAAAACACATGAACATGCTCACACGCCGTCTGGTGATCGCAGTCGTCGCTCTCGTATTCGCCGGCCACGCCGTTGCGCAGGACAAATCGATCGTGGTGGCCTCGACCACCTCGACGCAGGATTCCGGCCTGTTCGGCCACTTACTTCCGATGTTCAAGGCCAAGACCGGCATCGACGTGAAGGTGGTGGCGCAAGGCACGGGACAAGCGCTCGACACCGCGCGCCGGGGCGACGCCGACGTGGTGTTCGTCCACGCAAAGCCAGCGGAAGAAAAATTTCTGACCGAAGGTTTTGGCGTCAAGCGCTATCCCGTGATGTACAACGACTTCATCCTGATCGGCCCGAAGGCCGATCCGGCCGGCATCAAGGGATCGAGGGACATCGTTGCAGCGCTCAGTGCGATCAAGACGAAGGGCGCCGACTTCATCTCGCGCGGCGACAAATCCGGCACGCATCAGGCCGAGCTCAACCTCTGGAAGGTCGCCGGCATCGACATCGCGAAGGACAAAGGCCCCTGGTACAAGGAGATCGGGCAAGGCATGGGCGCGGCGCTGAACACGGCGTCGGCCTCCAACGCCTATGTGCTCGCCGATCGCGGCACCTGGCTGTCGTTCAAGAACCGCAACGAACTCGGCATCGCCATCGAAGGCGACAAGCGCCTGTTCAACCAGTACGGCATCATGCTGGTGAACCCGGAGAAGCATACGAGCGTCAAGAAGGATCTTGGCCAGCAGTTCATCGACTGGCTGGTGTCGTCGGAAGGCCAGAAGGCGATCGCCGACTACAAGATCAACGGCGAGCAGTTGTTCTATCCCAACGCCAGCGATTCCGGCGCGTGATGCGCGTTAATCTACATGAACATTCGTTCAAGCATCGAGCACGGTCTTTATGTCGCACGCCGGAACGTCACGCGCGCCGATCGGTTAGCTCCGACACGTTCATTGGAGTTCGACGATGAAGAAGCTAGCTGTCATGTTCGCCGTTGGTGCTGCCACGCTGATCGGAGGTTCCGCCGCTTACGCCGCCGATAATGCGGTGAAGGCGAAACCGTCGACGGATGTCACGCAATCCCGGATTGCTACGCAATCCTCGACCGACTTCAGCGCGCACCGCCGCTACTATCGCCATTGGGGCCACCACCACTACAGGCCGTACTATCGTAGCTACGGTTACTATGCGCCGCGTCGGTACGGTTACTACGGAGGACCTCGCTATTATGGCGGTGGACCCGGTATCAGCTTCAGCTTCGGCACCGGCGGTTATCGCGGCTGGTAGTGAGACAACAAGCTGACAGCAAAGAGGCCCGCGAGCAGCGGGCCTCTTTCGTTTGGCGGCAACAATTACAGTTCCCGCGCCGCCCGCGATGACTTCGTCCGGTTCGAAGCTGACGCAAGACGCACGACGGATTGTTTCCCCGCCTTGCGCGCCGATGCCTTTGCTGCCAACAGCACAGCGCGGGCCTTTGTCTTTCGGGATACCGCACTGGCATGTCGAGCCGCCGAGCTTGCGACACGCAGTATCCTGACCGCCGCGTACTTCTTGCTCTCGGCAACATACTTCTTGCTCTCGGCAACAACAGTTTCCGCCTTGCGCAACAGTGCGCTGGCGGAAGACGTCAGGTCGACATTCACGGCAGCGATCTGGTCTTGCCGCGACAGGCCGCCGACGCCTTCGCATGGCGCCTTCTGCGGCAGTTCGGTCGGCATGTGGACGGTGCTCTCTTCTTCAGTCCAGGCTTCGGCCTTGTGGCCGGTGATGATCTTGACGTAAGCGCGCGTTTCCTTCGGCAGCGAACTACGGCGCGAGAGCCACTTCTCGATCCTGCCGCCGCCTGCATTATATGCTGCTGCGGCAAGTCCCAGATTTCCGAACTGATCATAGAGCTTGCGAAGAAACTTTGCCGACGCAGGGATCGCCTGCAACGGATCGAACGGGTTTTTCAAACCCATTTCGACGGCCGTCCGCGGCATGAATTGCGCAATGCCCTGCGCGCCTGCATGACTGACTTCCCCGGAACGAAACCTGCTTTCCTGCCACAGCAGGCGCACGAAAAATCCGATCGGGAGATCGTGTTCCTCGGCGGCAGCCTTGACCGCTTCACAGATCATATTCGATGGTGCGGGTTCCTCGTTGGTCGACGCAGCGGCATGAGCCGCGGCATCAGCCGCCGTCGTCGTCTCAGATGGCGCGGCGACATTTTCTGCCTCCTCTCCTTGCGAAGATTCAGCCGACGCAGTCGCAGTTCCGGTTTGGGAGTTCGATGGTGCGGCAGGTTCCGATTGCGCTTCGGCGACGAAAGATGGTTCCGTCCATATTGACTTGTTACTGGAACTTTCAAAATCCGCGGCGACTACAAACACAGCAATCACAACGGCGAAGAGATATCGCATCAACATTCCATTCGTGGTGGGTGATGGCCGGCCGGATAGAAGTCGGATGTGGACATTTCGCGGATTAACTGCGGCAGCGAGATGGTATTCGCACCCGTAGTTCTACCGAGGGGAACTTTTGGAGATGCGCGTAAGAGCGTTTTCAAGCGAAGTGGAAGCCGGTTCGCGTAAAGAAAACGCGTCAAACCAAGAATCGAGAGACCCGTTCCGATGTAATCGGAACGGAAGAGGCTCTCGTGGGCCGATTGCCTACATCGCTCTTTACGCCGCGCTGTATGGTGCGTTTGGCGTGGCCTCGCCGTTCTGGCCGAAATATTTCGAGACCAGAGCGCTGACGCCAGAGCAGATCGGCATCATCCTGGCGGCTGCGTTGTTGATGCGGCTTGTCGCTGGTCCCCTTGTCGGGATGTTTGCCGACGTCGTGCAATCGTTGCGCCTTGTGCTCGCATGCTGCGCTGGCCTGGCGGCCGCAACAGCCGTTGCATTGCTTTGGGCCGATGGCTTCTGGCTGTTGCTTCTGGTGGCGTTGGTTCAAGCGGCAGCGCTGGCGCCAACGACATCGATCGCCGACGCGTTGTCGGTCAACGCAGCCAGGCCGCAGATAGCGGGGAGGCCGTTTGAATATGGCTGGATTCGCGGTTCGGCGTCGGCGGCTTTCGTTTGCGGTACGCTGGTCATCGGGCAGATCATAAGCCCCACCGACCTCACGCGCGTGATCTGGTTGAATGCTGCTCTGCTTGTCGTCGCCGCCGGAGCAACCGCGTTGGTGCCCGGGGGTGCAGCTCAATCGGCGCCGCACAGCGGCGCATCAAAGATTGCGAGCGAGGTTCACGGACTTCTTGGCATCGCGCGGTTTCGAATCCTGATTCTCGTCTCGGCTTTGGTCTATGGCAGCCACGCCATGCACGATGCATTTGCCGTCATCCGCTGGAGCAATGCCGGAATAGATACCTTCGTCATAAGCGTACTGTGGTCGGAAGCCGTCGCTGCAGAAGTCATCGTGTTCTTTCTGATCGGTCCCGCATTGCTCAACCGATTCGGTGCGCGGGGCGCGGCTGCCTTGGCGGCCGCGGCCGGAATCATGCGTTGGTCGATTGCGGCAATGACGAGCTCCGTGATGGTGCTCGCGATTTTGCAGCCCCTGCACGGATTGACCTTCGCTCTGCTTCATCTCGCTTGCATGCGTATGATGGGAAGTCTCATTCCCGCCCATTTGGCCGCAACCGCCCAAGCTCTCTACGCGTTTGGTTCCGGCGTTGTGACTGCCGCATTGACGCTGTTTTCGGGATTCTTCTATGCGAGCTATGGAGGAGGGGCGTTTCTTGCAATGGCGCTTCTCTGCGGCCTCGCATTGCCGCTTGCCTGGTTCGGCTTTTCCGACGCGCGGGATTCGGCGCCGCGCATCGCTTGATGAACTGATCGATGGCATCAGTGGCTGTATCAGGTATACCCTGAGATTCGCGCCGGCAGCATGGCGCCAATCCCTCTGATGAAAGAAGCCCAAAATGAGCGAGCGACTTGAAACGCTGAATAAAGCCCGTGCGCGCATGGTCGAGGACAGGGACGCGCATGCGAAGGTGCTGGCCGCGCCTTTCGACCGCGACAAGGCCGAACGGGCCCGCAACAAGTTCATCGAGATTCAGGTGCTGATCGATGCCCTGGAACGCGCGATCAGCGGAGAGGGAGCCGTTGCGCTTAAAGGCTGAGCCGGGAGCGGAGGTCGTTTTGCTTTCGCCGCGCGGCTTTGCGTTTCCGATTTTGGGCGCCGGCAGCGACTGACGCCGTCAAACGGCCAGCGTAAAAGCCTCATGCACGGACGACTGGACCGCCCCGCCGGTTACGGCTCCTCCGCCCGCAACGTAGATGGCGTCGCCAATGGTGGTGGCGCCCACCGCGTGCCGCGGCGTCGTCATTGGCGCATGAGACTGCCAGGTGTTCGTCTTAGGATCGTAACTCTCCATCTGACCGAAAACAGCGCCTTGCGTTATCTGACCCTTGTCTTGCACGCCGTATTCGCCGCCCATCGCGAACAAGCGGTCGCGATAGACGACGAGGCCGTGGCCGGAACGCGCAGTAGGCAGCGGCGCGCGCTCCTTCCATGTGTCTGATACGGGCAGGTAAACGTGGTGAAGGTCGGTGTTGTATTCAAAGGTGTTGAAGCGGCCGCCGATGATATGGATCGTGCCGTTATAGGCGACAGCTCCGACATGGTCGCGCGCCGCAGGTAGCGCTTTTCGGATTTCCCACTTGTCGGTTTGCGGATCATAGACCTCATGCCAGCCGACGCTGGCGCGCTCGTTGGTCGGAGCTCCGGCGCCGCCGATCAGATGGATCTTTCCGTCAAGCGCGACGGCTGCGGCGGCACCGCGCGACCGCGAGAGCGGTGCGATGGCCGTCCACTTGTCATTAGCCACATCGTAAGCAAACGCATTCGGATCCGGATTGCGATTTTGCTCGATGAAGCCGCCGAGCGCGTAGACCCGGCCGGCATCCGCCACGACAGCGACGTGGTTGGCGCCGCGCGGCAACGGCGCGGCGTTGAACCATCGGTCATTCCCGGGATCGTAAACATGGTGATAGGCGCGGTCGACGCGTCCTTCGCCATAGCCGCCGACAATATGCATGCGCCCCGCCCAGGCGGTGGCCCAGGCCATCTCACTTCGAGGCAGCGGCAATGCCGCCTTGGGAGTCCAGTGCCCCTGCGGGCCCTTCGGCGCGGGACTTTCCACCTTTCGCTGGGCAATCTGCTCGGTCGTGAGGTGATGCGGCGTGCCTCCCTGGAGCCGGGCGAACGGGTCGGAGGAGGGGGCCGCTTCAGGCAGGGCTGTGCCTGACGGCGTGCCATGGCCCGAATGCTGGGCCAGCGCCGGCGTGCAGATTGCCGCACTGGCAGCCGCGGCAACGAAAGCTCTCCGGTTCAGACGCGGCAGATCGGATGTCGAGGACATGCGAGCTCCTGAACTTGGTGTACTGATCGTCAATCGTTGTAACAAACGCGAGTGCGGTCAAGACAACAACTCCGGGAACTGCCGTGCCAACGCACTCAATTGCAGGTGATGGCCGTGAAAGCCGAAATCCGCATATGTAAAGTCTCATGGGTAGGCGAGCGCAGTTGCGTTCGAACCGAAGCTTCATGCGTTGCGGTAGCAGACGCGCGAGCCATCGCCGCAAGTAGATCCAGCATCACAACTGTTAGCTACCTCACACATGAATACTACTGGACGATGTAAGCTCTCACTGTTCGCCGTGAGTAATGATCCTCCGGCTGCACGAACCAATATCGATGCTGAGGGTGGCGACCGGCTGGCTGTCATTGGCTGCGGCGATCGGATGTTCGTGCTGAAAAGCGAACTGCATCGACAGGTGCCCGGCACCGCCGGGCAAACGGGCCGGCGAATGAGCAGCAAACCGAGGCCGAGGACGCAGCGATTGGCGAAGAGGAAACCGGCAACAGGCACACCAACGGGGGAACGCGCTATGGGTCAAATCGGAAGATCTACCGACCCCTCAACCGCTGATAATCGCGACGACGTCGCAGGCAGCGAGGTCGCATCGTTCCGCTATAACAATCCCGGCGCACAATATCCCAGCGCACGCGCCGCGCGTTTCGGCCAGACCGGTTATGGCATCATCGGTGGCGGCCACAAGATCGCGCGCTTTCCCTCGCCGGTGAACGGCGCCGCCTCCAACTTCGATCTCTTGTCGCGCAGCTATGTCGGCATGCGGATCGGCGAAGCCGGAACGAAGTGGACCGGCGCGCACGGCTTCGGCGTGCCCGGCCATGATCCGAACTCCATACTGACAAAGGAAATAGTCGACCATCCCGTGCAGGCGATTGCCTTGCTGAAGGCCATTGCGGGCCGCGAGTCGGGCAAGGGCAACAACTTGACCGAGGAGCAGTGGCGCCAGGCACATCGAATGTACAAGGCCGGTAGCGCCGACGCCTTCTTCGATAGGCTGCCTGCTGTAGCCGTTGTCCAGCCACCCGCGAGCGGCGTGCCGTCGGGCGCCGGTCTGGTGCAGCGCGCCCGCGCGCATATCGGCGAGCAATACGTCAACACGCAGATACCGAAGGACGATCCGCATTGGCATGGTCCGTGGGACTGCGCCGAGTTTGTCTCATGGCTGGTTTATCAGGAAGCCGGCACGCTTTACGGATGCGTTGACGACACCGCGCCGCCGGCCAAGGCAGATGCCTATACGGGCGCCTGGAAGGCCGACCTCGAGCGGCTGGGCAAGCGTGTTTCCGTGGACGAGGCGGCGGCGACTGTCGGTGGCATCGTGCTTCGCTATCCACCGGGTCCGGGCAAGATGGGCCACATCGCGGTGTGCGACGGCAATGGCGGCACTATCGAGGCCAAGGGGCGACGCTACGGCGTGGTGGCCGATACCGTGCATGGCCGCGGATGGCACACCGGCATTCTCATTCCCGGGATCTCCTATGGCGCCGCGGCGCCGATCAAGGTCAACCCGCCTGCCATCATCTATGAGGTCGACGCGCCGAACATGGACATGGCCGTCGTTGCGCGCATCCAGGCGGCGCTGGCCGCTAAGGGCTTCGATCCCGGTTTGATCGACGGTGAGTTTGGGCTGAACATGCAAGCGGCTGTGCTGCGTTTCCAGGAAGCCGAGGGCATGGTGGTCGATGGCGCGGTCGGGCCAGAGACGGCGGCGGCGCTCGGCGTGTCCCTTGGGGCCGAGGCGGTCAAGCCCGGTGTCGCGGTGGTGGAGACGGGCTCGGCCGCCGGCCCGCCCGCGTTCGACCTGCATCAACTGCTCCCGCTCATTCTCATGTTGCTACCGAAGGAGAAACCGATGGCCGCCGATTCTGCCAGGCCGGGCCAAGGCCTCGAACTGCTGCTGCCGCTGATTCTGCAGTCGGCGCTTACCGGCAAACAACTCGACATCACGCAGCTTCTGACGGTGCTTGCGACAGGCAAGCCACTGACGACGCCGGCGGTCACGCCGATCGCGAACGCGCCGGTGCTCGCGCAGCCGGTCAACACCGTCCCGGCACCGGTCGGCTCGCAACCGGTACTGCCGCAGCAGCCGGGCGCCGCCGCGGCGTCGGTCGATCCCATCATGGTGTTGATGCCAATGCTCTATGAGCGGCTGACCGGCAAGCCGTTCCCAGGCACCGAGAAACCGGATGCCCCCGCCGAGCCGCTTGCGCCAGCCATGTCGCGGCCGAGCGTGCAGCTCTCTACCGGCGCGCTCGGCATCGTTACGCTGCTGCAGTCGATAGGCGCTCTCAGTTTGCCTTTCAATCTGGGAGCGATCGCCGGTCAGGCGCCCGCCACAACCGCGCCGGTTTCAGGCTCGACACTGGCGACATTGATTCCGATCATCACCGGCGTGATCGGCGCCACCGGCGGCTTCGGCGCGCTGGGCGGGATCGCGTCGAAGGTGCTGGGCGGACTGTTCAGCTCGTTCGGAAAGAAGTGATCAGGCGGAGATCGGTGCGCGGCTTCTTCGGCGCAGTCAAAAGTGAATGCGCCGGGTAGTCGTTGCGCAACAGAATTGTTGGTGGCGACACCCCGCGCAAAAGCGATTGGAGCTCCTGGCCGAAAATCGTTTCCTTCTGCACGCAGAATGGCGCGCGAGCGAACAATCGCCATACGCCCCATCGGCCGGCTGAATTACGGTGCACTTAATTCGCAGCCGCTGCCCGCGAAGGCGTGACGTGTCGATTGAGTGCACTGCCACCGCAATTCCCATGGCCGGCTGACGCCGCGTCACCTTGCCTCAGTTGGGCTTGGCATGACGGGATGGCCCGTATCCTGCTTTGACAGGTTCGCGCTGACCTGATCCATTTCCCTGATCGAGAGTGACGAGCCATTCAGCACAGTTAAGGAGTCGGCCCCATGAAAGAACCGGAACTTCGAGGCCTGATTGCAGACGTCAAGACCGGCCGGTTGTCGCGGCGGGCCTTTGTCCAGCGAATGATCGCCGTGGGCCTTTCGGCGCCGATGGCCGGGATGATGCTGAGCCAGTCCGGGGTCGCGATGGCGGCGACCGCGCTTCCCTACAAGCCGACCAAGGCCGGCGGCGGCGGCGTGCTGAAACTGATGTATTGGCAGGCCATCACCCTGCTCAATCCCCATTTCGCCGTCGGCACCAAGGATCAGGAAGGCTCCCGGATCTTTTACGAGCCGCTGGCGGGATGGGATGGCGACGGCAATCTGGTTCCGATCCTCGCTGCCGAGATTCCGAGCAAGGAGAATGACGGATTGGCCGAGGACGGCCGCTCGGTGGTCTGGAAGCTGAAACGCGGCGTCAAATGGCATGACGGCATGCCGTTCACGGCCGATGATGTCGTCTTCACCTGGGAGTATGCCAAAACGCCGGAGACAGCGGCAGTCTCGATCGGCAACTACAAGGACATCACGGTCGAGAAGATCGACGACTTCACCGTCCGCCTCACTTTTGCCAAGCCGACACCGTTCTGGGCCGATGCCTTTGTCGGCAACTACGGCATGATCATCCCAAAACACCTGTTCAAGGATTATGTCGGCGCCAAGTCGCGCGAGGCGCCGCACAATCTGAAGCCGGTCGGCACCGGCGCTTATATGTTCGTGGATTTCAAGCCGGGCGACATGCTCCGCGCCAAGATCAATCCCAACTACCACGTCGCCAACCGGCCGCATTTCGATGAGGTGGAGGTCAAGGGCGGCGGCGACGCCGTGTCGGCGGCGCGCGCGGTGCTGCAGTCCGGCGAATACGACTATGCCTGGAACATGCTGATCGAAGAGGACATCCTGCTGAAGCTGGAAGCCGCCGGAAAGGGCAGGGTCAACATTACGCCGTCAGGCAATGTCGAATTCATGTCGCTCAACTCGACCGATCCCGCGGTCGAGGTCGACGGCGAGCGCGCCAGCATAAAGACCAAACATCCGCTGTTCAGCGATCCGGCCGTGCGCCAGGCCATCAATCTTCTGATCGATCGCGCGTCGATCGAGAAATTCATCTATGGCCGCACGGCGCGGGCCACCGCGAACTTCCTCAACAACCCGGAACGCTTCCGGTCGAAGAACACCAAATTCGAATTCAACATCGAGAAGGCCAACCAGATCCTCGAGGCCGCCGGTTGGAAAAAGGGCGGCGACGGCATTCGCGCCAAGGACGGCAAGCCGCTGAAGTTCGTGTTCCAGACCTCGATCAATGCGCCGAGGCAGAAGACCCAGGCCATCGTCAAGCAGGCGTGCCAGAAGGCGGGCATCGACGTCGAACTGAAGTCGGTGGTGGGATCGGTGTTCTTCTCCTCCGATATCGCCAATCCCGACACCTACACGCATTTCTATTGCGACGCGCAGATGTACAACACCACCATGCCGCAGGCCGATCCGCAGTTCTTCATGAACCAGTATGTGTCGTGGCAGGTGGCGAACAAGGAAAACAAGTGGCAGGGGCGCAATGTCTCGCGCTGGCAAAGCAAGGAATATGACGAGACCTACAAGCAGGCCGAACGGGAGCTCGACGCGGTGAAGCGCGCGGCGCTGTTCATCAAGCTCAACGACCTCGTCGTGACAGACAATTACATCCAGCCCATCGTCTCGCGGACCCGGGTCGCGGCGCTCGGCAACAAGCTGACCGCGCATATCTCGGGCTGGGACAACGATCTGTGGCAGCTCGCGAGCTGGTATCGGGAGGCGTGAGACCGGGCTTTCTGAGCTTTCAAATAGCAGCGAGTAAAGGAATAAGAAGCGCCCTGAAGCGGTCCTCCGCAGGCGTCCAACTCTAGCGGTTACGCGCTTCCGTCGCTGCGGTCGGAGCAGACGCTGTTGGCCGACAACCTCCAAACAGGGGTAATCGCCAACTTCTGTGACCGACGTCACGCGGTGTGACGAACTCAAATGGTCTATATTTGCTAGTCGCGAATCGCGCCGTAAATGTCCAGACTCGCGGCGAGTGAGAGAGACGATGCAAAGTGGTCAGCCACCTGACGCGAGGATACTGAGCTATGTCCGAATGGACTTCGTGTGGGATATCGTTTCTCTGGACGAAGCAACCCGCACGGTTCGCGCTATCGCGAAGCTCGATCCTCGCCGATATGAAACCATTCGCAAAGATGATGGGCTGTACTACAGGGATAAGTATCTCGATTTTTTCATTTCAGAAAAGTGCTTAGAGGAGTCCATGGCGGGCGCGGCCGGCTTACCGATGTATTCTGACCCGCCCACAATAGAGAGCGCCATAAATTACACGGAGGATCGTCGGACGGCGATTGAAACACAGTTGCAGTCCGGCATTTTCGTCGCACCCAACTCAAAGCCGGATCGGCACCGCCAACTCGCGGCGCAAGAATCGAACAAGGATATGACCTTTGTCTCGGTCGACATTTGTGGCTCGACAAAACTGAGGGCAAGGGGTGCAAGTACCTATGACCGTGCCCATGCGGTTTTCTTTCAAGAGTTGGGGGCAGTGGTTGGCCAGTTTCATGGCACGATCCTGACTTCTACGGGAGATGGATTTATCGCTTATATTGATTCGCAATCGGTAAATGTTCAGTCCGACAACGCCCTTGATATGGGCCTTACATTCCTAGCCGTGCTTGAAGGTGCGGTGAACCCTGCACTCGAAGCCGAGGGATTGCCTAGCCTCTCGATCCGAGTGGGAGCAGATCACGGCGTTGCCGTCGTGTCCGAACTGAGCGTGCCATCCACTGGCTTCTCCGAGAAGGTGATGAAAAGTGATGGCCTCAATCGGTGCGCAAAAATTCAGGGCAAGGCAAAGGCAGGGCAGTTTTTGATTGGGCGGGAGCTTTATGAGCGCGTTCACGTTCAATGGCTCGAACGATGCGCGGAGGTTAGTGTTGATCTTGCTGGCGCCTTCGGGTTCGAAAACTATGAAATATATTCGGTAGCTTGAAAAGACGGTTGCCGTAGCGATCTCCCGTTCTACTCTACAGAATTACGGTGAAGTGTACTTAATTCGCAGCATTACGGTGACGGTTGGCTGGTAGAGGCAAGCGGCTGTGACGTCCCTAGAGCTGAAAGCTTACCTCGAAAAGACATTCAAGGATTCTGTTCGAATCGTTGGCGAGAACGCATCAGGCCATTTTCCAGTATCTGGAGTTTTTTGGGGCGGACGGACGGCTTCTATTTTGGACCAAGAAGCGTAATCAGCAGTCTTAAGGTTAGTCTGCACGCCAATAACCACCGAGGCTACGTCGGCTTCGATCGTAACTATTTCCGGCGAAAGCAGGCTGAAGGAAGATTGCAACTGTCATCAAAGACGATGTTTGAATGGGAGCTGCCGAGGTCCAACACCGGCGAAGCCATCCAGATCGCGTCGCTCACAGTGCCCTCTCAGTTTATGGCACGCGAGGCTCATCCATACGTTTCGCAGAAAAAGGTAATTGTGTTCGGTATCGGACCGAACTGTGCTCTCCAGATACTGATTTTTCTCTCGAACAGCGGTGAAGATATTCCAGTACGTTTGTTTCTGGAGATTGGGCAGCCGGTGTTTGAAACCAATATTGATAATTGGTTCAAGGTTTCGGTCGTCGCGCGGAGCGTAACTTTCGACCCGTCGATCTTACCCAGGATGGATCAAATTAACCGATCACCGTTCCAGCAACTTCTTCCGGCTGAAGCATTGGCTAGTCAATCAAGCCCAAGCAACATGCTGTTGTGGAACGAACCCAAGGACCGCGCGGCTTTGGAGATTATCGACGTCGGCGGGATTGCTGTCACGAGGGGGTGAAGCGGTTAGAGAGCTGCGGCCCCCTGGCGGGCGGTTTCTCTGTTTTGTGGAGTGGTAGTCTTCCCGATTGACTGCAGGCAAGAGTTGCCGGACTAATCTTTGGGTCCGGGGTGAACCAGCCAACTTCCGGGATATCGAGGCAGATCAGAGATGGCGGTAATTGGTACGTCAAGCAGCGGTATCGTTAGATACGCGCCGGTCGGCCGTTGCATCTATTGTGGCCGTGATGGCAGTGCAAACGAACTTGGCGATGAACACATCGTTCCCTTCGCTTTACAAGGCCAGGCCGTCTTGCCCAAATCCAGCTGCAAAGACTGCGCCGATATTACCTCCGCCTTCGAGGGGCGTTGTGCCCACGCAATGTATCGCTCCTTGCGCGTCACGCAAAATATACAAACCCGAAGACCGACGAAGCGTCCGAAAACTTTGCCTATGCGTTCATCAACTGGTCAGATCGTGGAGATGCCCCTTCAGGGCGTTATCACCACCATACCGACAGTGCAGTTCCGACCGCCCGGTTACTTCAAAGATCCTCTCATCAAGGAAACGAATTGGACAGGCGCCACGCTGGGAGTTCAGACCGGTTCACCACGAAATATACAACTATGGCAGGACTACTCTGCACCTGATTTTTCAGTCGAGCAGGGCTTTGATTTAGATTCTCTCGCACGGATGATGGCGAAGATCGCTCATGCAACTTGTGCCGGAACGTTCGGTTTAGATTGGTTTACGCCTTGGTTGCCGCCTTACATTTTGGGTGCAGATGCCGCTCTTTCTTATGTCGTCGGCGGCGCCGAGGGACCCCTTGAACCTAAAAACACCCTTCATGAAATCCGATATGACGTGACAACGGTCGGCGGCATTTTGCTAGTCACGTGCACTATCCGGCTATTCGCACAGTTCGGCGGGCCGCATACCAAAGTCATTGTCGGGCAAACAACGGAAGAATGCGTCCAATCTTTCAACCGTAAATCTGCCAATGTTGCTCCACCTGAGAGTGGGGCCACGCAATAGAACGCAGCCTTGCGCTGGGCAAGGTGGAATGGAGAATACGTGTCGAGTTGGAGCGGTAGAATTCAAGCCGCAGCTGCGAAGGATGGTGCCCCTAGAGAGCGCCAAAAGCTACGAAATTCTGCGAGGTCGCGCACCTCCTAAAGATGCTCTGACCAACAGCCCGTGATCCACGGCTCAAACTGTTCGGGCCGAAGGTCCAGCCCCGTCCCGGGACCGTCCGGTACGGCGAGCATGCCGTGTCGATCAACGGATGGCGTGCCGCTGAGGCGCAGCAGCGGGTTGTCCATCATGTCGTACTCCACAAATGGATACGCGGCGCAGGCTCCGCCCCGGCGTCGTTCAAGCACAGCCGACATTTGAAGCGAGGCCTGGAAGTTCACGGCAGTGCCAAACACGTGGGGCATGATGGGCAGATCATACGCTTGCGCGAGCGCCCAAATTTGGCGGAAGCCGCTGTAACCTCCGCATATCGAAAGGTCGGGTTGAAGAATATCGAAGGTACCTGCGGCAAGAAAATCACGAAAGGCGCGCACGCTTCCGAGTGCCTCTCCGCCCGCCGTTGCGACCCTGGTGGCGCGCGCAAATGATTGATAGCCCGGGATGTCCTCCGGCTGAACCGGCTCTTCAATCCAGAGTAGGTCGGCATCTTCCATGAATTTTGCCGCGCGGATGGCGGCGGCTGCCGTATAGCCCTGGTTGATGTCGACCATGATGCCGATGTTAGGACCGACCTGCCTGCGAAGCGCGTTTGCCATGATGCCATCGGCTCTCGGTTCGACACCGCCCCGGGGTTTGATGGCTTTGAAGTTCAAAGTAAGATAATGGTCGACCTCGCGCTGATATTCCCTGTAGGGATCGGGCTGCATTCGCACGAACGGTCCACTTGCGTAAGCAAACACCTCGTTGCGCAGCGCCCCGCCCAACAGCGCCGCTACGCTGATTCCATGCATTTGCGCGGCAAGGTCATGCAAGGCGATGTCGATGGCCGATATCGCCATCATTGCTGCACCGCGCCGATCATACCCGACGGAAGCGCACATCGATTGAAAGTGGCGGCCATACTCGGCGGGCGACATGCCCAGGACGAGGCCGGCCAACCGGGCGCGGATAAAGGCGCCGGCGGCGTGCGGGGAATTGCCTGCCTCGCCCCAGCCGGAGAGGCCGCTATCCGTGCATATCTGGACAAGCAACGCATCCCGCTTCCGGAACAGGCCGATTGCGTTTCCCATCGGCTCGGCTAGCGGGAAGCTAAGATTGAAGCCACGGATTTCGGTAATTTTCATGACAGCTCACTGGGTGCAGGTGAGGGGCGGAGGTCAGCCCGGCTGAATATTCCCCTTCTCGACGATGCGGGTCCATTTTGCGACTTCGTCATCGATGCGCGCCGCAAACTCCGACGGCGGACTGCCAACAGAAACAAAACCAAGCTCCGTCACTTTGGACCGGAGTGGCTCGCTCCTGAATGCCTTGCCGGCGACGTCGCCAAGCTTGTGGATGATGGGAGGCGGCAGCGCCGCCGGGCCGACCATGCCAAAGATCGGTATGGCGTCGACGGCCGGCAAACCGGCCTCTGCCATTGTGGGTACGTCGGGCAACTGTGCGACGCGGTCGCCTCCCGTCACTGCCAGCGCGCGAACCAGGCCCTGACGTACCTGCTGTGCAATCGCTGCGACAGTGCCGAACGTCATTTGTACCTGGCCGCCAATCAGATCGGTGATGGCCGGCCCGCCTCCGCGATACGGCACATGAAGAATGTCGATCTCCGCGGCTTGTCGTAGTTGTTCTCCGGCCAGATGAATCGCGGTTCCGAGCCCGGCCGAGGCGAAGTTGATCTTGCCGGGCTGAGCTTTGGCGAGGGCGACAAATTCCTGCAGGCTATTGGCGGCTACAGAAGGATGCACGACAAGAACGAGAGGCGAGGTTGCCAGGAGCGATATCGGCGCAAAGTCCTTCTTGGTATTGTAAGGAAGCTTCGTGCGAAAGAGGCCGGGATTGATGACAAACGCGCTATCGACAACGCCGATGGTCTCGCCTTCAGCAGAGGCGGCCGCGATTGCCTGCGTACCGACCATGCTAGCGCCGCCGCCGCGATTATCGACGATGAAGGGCTGGCCCAGCGCACGCTCCAATTCCGGTGCAATCAGCCGCGCAATGATGTCGGAGGCGCCACCCGCGGCATACGGAACGATGATCTTTACAGGTCGTTGCGGGTAAGTCTGCGCTTCGGCTCGCCGCAGCAACGGCGAAACAGAAAGCGCAGCCGCCAGTCCCGAGCCGACAATGTTTCTTCGCGTCAATGAGCGCATTGTTCTTCTCCGTGGCCGGGCATCAATCGTTGAACTTGAAACCGGGTGAGGGCTCTCCCGGCGATCCCGGATCGGAAATCGAATCGCAATTGGACTGGATCGGGCTTCCAGCCAGGGCGGCCTGAACGAATGCAAGTTCGTCGGAGTAGGCTGCATGGACCGTTCCGTTGTGGGTCACGCCGGCATAGGTCTTCCAAACCACATTGCTGTTGGCGGCGCAGAGTGCTGCAACCGCAGCATATTGGCGTTGCGGCGGTATCAGCTTGTCGGCCAGACCTGTAGCGAGAAAGACCGGCACCGGCATGCGAACCGGACTCATTTCTATGACAGCGCCTAGACGATCTGCGATCTCTGGATCTTTCAGGCTGTTCGCTATGGTCAGACCGTTGCTGCGAACGATTTGTCCAAGCTCTGCAGTACATCCCTCTCGGGCCGCCTGCAGCAACGGCTTCCCCATTTCAGTGACGAGGTCGTCCGGTTTTATGGTGTCGTCGCCGAGAGCACCTGCGACCATCATGAGAATGGTGTATTGCGGCGGAGATGAACGCGCCAAAGTCTGTTCGCTTGAAGCCTTCTTGGTCGCGTCGGGAAACCGGGAAACGATGCCGGTCGCGATCGATGCCTTGATATTGAGGTCGGGAGCATAGGAAGGCGCGAGACGTGTTGCGCCGAGCGAGGCGCCGGAGCCCTGCGACTGACCGGTGATGATGACGGCATTGGCGATCTGCCCTTTCGAATGATCGAGCGCCGCTCTTGCCGCATCGAGCACAGAACGTCCTTCTGCTTCCCAATTGAGATAGGGATGCGGACCGGGGCCGCCGAGACCCTGATAGTCGGTCGCGACGACAGCAAAGCCTTGTTCAAGCCAGTTGTTGATGTAGGCGCCGTCGCGGGGCCGATGCCTGCCCCAGGATGGGGCGCACCTGTCCGAGACGCCGAGCGTGCCGTGCGCCCACGCGACAAGCGGCCATCCGCCTTGCGGCGCGGTTCGCTTCGGAAGATAGAGCGTGCCGCTGACCGCAATGATGCCGGACCGCCATCTTGCATCTGTCGACGTGTAGAGGATTCTTCTGGCTGTGGCGGCCGCAACGATCTCGGGCTGATCTTGTATCCCCTCTTCGCGCAGCATGAGGCCTGGCTTCTCGGGCAAGGCGCCGGTCCAGCGGTAGAACGGCGACAAGTCCTGGTCACCAACGCTGGGCCCCTGGGGCAGTGAGTTGGCTGCGGCGTACGATGCGCCCGGATGAGGCGAGGCGCAGAGAGCGAGTGCCATGACGCCGATCCTTGCGAGTGTTTTCATTGCCTGCTTCCTCCTTTTGGCGCAGCTCGTGAGGCTGCACTCCTTTTGTGCGTCGTCGCGTTGCTCGCTGCGGCGCCAACCCTGTCACACTGTCGATTGGGAGCTATTCCACCTGTAGTCCGATCCGGCGGACGACATCTCCCCACTTGTCCGATTCCGTCTTGAGCAGCGCAGCGGCTTGAGCCGGGCTCGTCGCCCGCGGGTCGAGACCGACCTTGGCGAACTGGCCGACCGCGTCGGGCTCCTGCAGCACGGCATTAAGTGCGCTGTTGATCTTGGCGACGACGCCGTCCGGCATGGCTGCCGGCCCATAGAGCGCGAACCATGTCTCGACCTGATAGTTGGGCAAGCCTGCCTCCGCCGAACTCGGCACGTCCGGCAGTAGCGGCGTACGGTGCCGCGACGGGACAACCAGCGGCCGCAATTTCCCATCGGCGATGTAGGGCGCCGAGTTGCTGACGGCGTCGACCATCACCTGCAGCCGTCCGCCGAGCACGTCAGTCAGCGCCGGTCCATTGCCGCTATAGGGAACGTGCAGCATCTCGAACCCTGCCATGTTCTTTAGCAGCTCGCCGGCGAGATGGAGAATGACGCCGGTCGCGGAACCGTAAGCGAGCTTGGTCGGGTTCGCCTTGCCGTAGGCGATGAGTTCCTGCAGGTTGTTGGCGGGCACGCCCGGATTGACCGAGACCACCAGAGGTCCGGTGCCGATCAGCCCCAGCGAAGTGAAGTCGTTGGTTCCGTCATAGGGCGCGAGCTTGCGCAGATGCGGGTTCACCGCATGGGTGGATACGCCGCCGAGCAGCAGCGTGTAGCCGTCGGATGCTGACTTCGCGACGAATTGCGATCCAACAATCGCGCCCGCGCCCGGCCGGTTCTCGATGACGATCGGCTGCCCTAGCCGGTCGCGCATGCGCTCCGCGATGAAGCGCGCGACAACGTCGCTGCTCCCGCCGGCTGCATAGGGCACGATCAGCTTGATGATGCGGTTGGGGTAATCGCTCTGTGCGCGGGCCAGCCACGGGGTCGCGAGTGCGCCGAGCAGGCCAAGGCTAGCTCGCCGCGTCAGCCCTTTCGCCGTTGTCATCCTGTCCCTCCCGGTTCTTCGCCGTTCGCAAGCCGCGCGGCGTTATTTTTCGGCTTTCGAGCATGCCCGCCGTTTCCGCCCTTAGCAGGCCGAAACCGCCCGCAATCGACCACCACATGTGGTCGGCGCGATGGACGATCAGGCATTCAAGGCTGCGCTGCATCAGGTCGCCTTCGTAGGAATGGCCGAGCGCGATGTGCGCGATCTCCTCGGGCAAACCCACCGCGATGCAGACGTGGGCACCGTAGACCGGATGGCGGAGCGCGGGCGAGCCGGCCTGCGATCTGTCCGCTTCCCATCGCTTGCGGTTGGCGGGATCGAACTCCCAGGCCTTGCCGACATCGTGCAGCAACGCGCCCGCCAGCACGATGTCGCGGTCAACAGTGGCTTCGGGGAATTCCTGCGCAAACTCGTCTGCGATCGCCATCGCGATCCGGGCTACGCTGCGCAGATGTACCGCCTGGCTGCCGCGCTTCAGCGCGAAGACGCCGGGCGTCGCCTCTCCCGGAATGGCAGTGATGCGCGGAAAATCCGTTTCCGCCAGCGCATAGGCCCAGGCTTCGATCGCCTTGCGGCGCAGTTCGTCGTCACGAATCTGCGCAAGCTCCGGGAGATCCTCGAGCACCGTTGCGCGCAGCGTGTCGGTGACGGGACGGGGTCGGCGTCGGTCGAGGAAATGCATGGGCAACCATCATTCGGATCACCGGGATATTGCCGTCGCCCGCAACATAGTTTCAAATGCCGATTTGGTCATATTTCATGCTCTGAGGTTATATATGGCGATCAGCGTGCGGGAGATGGATGTGTTCCGATGCGTGATGCAATCGGGCTCTGTGACGAACGCGGCCGTCGCCTTGAACATTTCCCAACCGGCGGTCAGCCGCATGCTGCAGCAGGCGGAGGAACGTCTCGGTTTCAGGTTGTTCGAGCGCGAGAAGAAACGGCTGAAGCCGACGTCCGAGGCGCATACGCTTTTCGCGGAAGTCGTGAACGTGTTCGCGGCGATCGAGCACACCCAGCGGCTGGCGGTCGAGCTTCGCGACGGCCAGGCGGGGCTCCTGACGGTCGCGACCGTGACCGGGTTCGGTCACACCATTGTGCCGCAAGCGGTCCAGCGCTTCCGCGCCGAGCGGCCGGACGTCTCTGTTGTTATTCAAACGCTGACGGGGCCGGAGGTCGTCACCCGTGTCGCCCAGGGGCGCGCCGATCTTGGCCTGACCGTCGGCCCGATCGGGCATCCGTCCCTCGACAGCACCATTCTCTGCACGACCGAACTCGGCTGCGTGCTGCCAGCCGGTCACCGGCTTGCGGTCAAGGCTGCCCTGAGCGCGCTCGATCTGGCGGACGAGCCGGTGATCTGTCCGGGCCCGCATTTGTCGATCGGAGCCGCGATTGTGATTGCCTTTGCCGAGGCCAATTTTCGCCTGCGCATCGCCGTTGAGGCCTCGCAGTCGAATATCGCCTGCGAATTGGTGCGTGCCGGCGCCGGGATCGCGATCCTGGACGGCCTCGGCTTGCTCAGTGCGCGAGCCCATGATCTCGTCACGCGTCCATTCACACCGAGCCTGCAAAGCGTCGCGCGCCTGCTGAAGGGCACAAAGCGGCCGGCTTCACGCCTGGTGGAAGAGTTTACCAGCGTCGTTCAGAGGGTGACAGCCGAGAGCGGCTTGTAACGAAGCAGAATCTCATCTGGATGACGGAAGTGATTGGATCGCAATCTCAATCTCAATCACAGAAGCTTTCGCAGTCTTGCTCTGAGTGCCGCGCCAGCGAGGCTACAACTGCGAACCAAAGCTAAATTCTCCAACCTTCGGTTCGCGGTAGGCGCGATAACAAATCCGGGTTTGGAACCAGCGAACGGTGCGGTCGAACTCAAAGGTACCTGCTTTTTGAACCAAACCGTCACCGCTGCGAGAACTGTTCTCGTTGAGAGTGCCGCAACGAAATCGCAACGAATTGGGTGAAACGACCGTGAACAAAACGGGACGGAACGATCGCCAGATCAAGAAAGATCAATAACTTAGAAGGTGCGCACTGCGTTCGGGACGCAGCTGCTCTGCCGCGAAGTCGATGGATGATGTTCCTGCTCGTTCGCCGCGCAGGGCGCGCGGCCGTTCCGCTGATCGAGCAATTTTCGCCTATCTCATCGTGTCCAGAAGTGCACGTCGTACGCTCTCGCGGCACGTAGATGCCTTTCGGGGTAAGGGCCGTTCGGCGCCCTGGAGTTGCGCGCGGGCGCGCGAGCGCTTGGAAGACTTGGAGGCCCAAGCGTGCTTCCGCTGCCGGAATGCTCTCCGATGCTCATCGGTGAGTGCGATTTCACCGATACATAAAAGTCATTTGTGCCTTCCTTGGTTGCGAAAGCATCAAAGCACCAGATTGCATCTGAGAATACGTTGCCGGCGCTGCGAGATATCATGCTCACGATCGGATGAGGGGAGGTTGATCCTCTTGCGCGCAGCAAACTTGGCCCTTCAGGGCGCCGTATCGAGGTATGCCTTCGCCGACCGGCCTGCGATCCTGACGCCAACTTGAGTTAGCTTCCCGATGCGCAGGCTGTTCACTACTCCCGACGAGTTCAACGGATATATCGGATTCGCCGAAGTGTTCAAGCATCAGGCGCGTTTCGCGACCAGATTCGTCCCGGCTGTTATCGTGGACGCGCATCCTCTTCCGCAATCCGTTGCCACAGCGCTCTGATCATATCCTTCATTCGCAGCGCGTCTTGCCAGCGATCCGATAATTCCGCGCCGTCTGGTCCAGTGATGGCATAGGGCGGCGGGCCGAGTTCGCACAGGAAGGTCAGCACCGCATCGGGGCCCGCGCGTTTGCGCCAGGAGCGGATGGCGTATTCCCACCAGCCCATGAACAGATCGACCCAACCCTGATGCTGCGGAAAACCCAGAGAGATCTGCACCTGCTCGCGGCTGGCGATCCGTCCGTGGACGCCCCAACTATGATCGAGAATGCGATGGATCATCGCGTGGTTGACCTCGGCCACCGGCCAGGCGAATTCGCGCCCCACCAGATAATGCGAGACGTCAGCGGTCAGCCGCAGGTCGGGAAAGCAATCGAGCAGTTGCAGCGTGAAAAACAGGTCCGTCGTCATGCGGTCGCGATGGGTTTCCACATGCACCGCCACACCGGCTTCATCACCCAGCCGCCGCCACCCCTCGAGCAGGGGAATACAGGCTTCCAGCCGCTGCGGCCGCACGTCCGGCTGCAGGTTGACATGGTCGGCGCCGAGTCGCGCGACTAGGTCCAGCGCCGGTTTCAGGTCGTCGACGCAGGTCGGGTAGCACTGGGCCTGCCAGATCATCCCGTGCGCGCGCAGGAAGTCAGTGACTTCCTGCGCAAACACCGGATCGATGAACCGGACGCCGGCGCCGTCGAAGCCGGCGTCGCGGATCATCGCGAGCTGGGTTTGCAGCGGCCACTCCGCTTTATCCGCCCGCCGCCGCTCCATCGCCCAGAGCGACTGCAGGATCCGGAGTTGCTGCGCCATCGGCTACGTGGCGTGCTGCGGGACGGCGGCCGTCGCGTGCATCCGGCCGTCCGAGGTATTGTCGACGGTGATGCTCTCCTCGTAGGTTTCGGGACCGCTCCAGATCGCGAGTGCGGTGAGGCCGGCCAGAAGTGCTGCGTAACATGCGACCGGCCACCAGCTTCCGGACCACGCCACCAGCGCCGCGGCAACGAACGGCGCCGGTCCGCCGGCCAATAGCGAGCCCAGTTCGCGGGCGAAGGCGAATCCGGCAAAACGCCGCTGCGGCGGGAACAGTTCGGCGAAGTACGCCGCCTGCGGACCGAACATCGCCGCCGTCACTACCGCGCGTGCGCCGATGAAGGCGACCGCGATCCAGATCCACTCCTTGGTGCCGACCAGCCAGAAGAAGGGGAACGCCCACGCGATACCGGCGAGCGCGCCGAACAAATAGACCGGACGCCGCCCAATACGATCGGAAAGCGAGGCGAAGCCGACAATGGTGAAGAGCTCGACGACGAAGGCCAGCATCAAGGCGCTCAGCGCATCGGATCTGGGCACGCCGAGCGTGGTAATGACATAGCTGAGACCAAACACCGGGAACAGATAGCCGAGACCGTTTTCGGCCAGCCGCGCTCCAAGCACGACAAAGAAATTTCGCGGATGCCGCTTCAATGCTTCCATCGCCGGGTTGCGCTCGACCTTGCCGCGCGCCACCACCGCTTCGGTAAAGACAGGCGTTTCCGTGATGCGGAGGCGAACGTAGATGCCGACCATGATCAGCAGGAAGCTCGCCAGGAACGGAATACGCCATCCCCACGACATCAGGTCTTCGCGCGGCAAGAGGGTCACCAGCGCGAACGCGCCGGCCGCCAGCAGATTGCCGACGGAGACGCCGAGCGGCGCAAAGCTACCCCAGAAACCGCGGTGCTTCGGGGGCGCGTTTTCCACCAGGAAGATCACCGCGCCTCCGTATTCGGCGCCGGCGCCCAATCCCTGTACGACGCGCATCGCGACCAGCAGCGTCGGCGCCCAAAAACCGATCTGGGCATAGGTCGGGAGCAGGCCGATCAATGTGGTGCCGACGCCGATCATGAGCAGCGTCGCCACCAAAACGGGTTTACGCCCGTAACGGTCGCCCATGATGCCGAACAGGATGCCGCCGAGCGGCCGCACCACAAAGCCGACCCCGAAGGTCAGGAACGCCAGCAGCGTGCCGACCACCGGGTCGCTTTTGGGAAAGAACAGTTCCCCGAACACCAGCGCCGCGGCGGTGCCATACAGGAAGAAGTCATACCATTCGAGCGCGGACCCAATGCTGGCCGCTAGGATCACGCGCAAACGCGAACGGCTGGCGCTATCGGCTGTCATCTCCGTCATCGTTTTCCCCGTTTTGATTTTTTGTCATTGATCTGGATTTGTGGTGTTCGCTTTGGCTGTGGGTCGTTCGCGCCCGTGCATCGCACGGGCGCATTCGCAAAAATCAGGCGGCGCGAGTGAAGTAGGATTTCTTCGCGGCCGACTGGGTTTCGTAGATCGATCCCTGCCGCTTGGCTGGTGGCAGCGGCAGCCGCACGGGAGCGTCGATCATCCGCGGCGCAATGACGGGATCGCCTGACAGCAGCCGGCTGTTGAATTCGTCGAAGTCCTTCACACCCATCAGCGGCCAGGCGTCGCTGGCGGCGACTTCGTACAGCAGCAGATTGCGCGGCCGGTCCGAGGTGTTCATGGCCGATCCATGCAACGCCCGAACGTGGTGAAACGACATGCTGCCGGCCTTGCCCATGCAGGGTACTGCGCGTTCGATTTCTTCCTTGATGGTATCGGGGTCGATCAGGCCGGCGAAGCAACCGTCCTCGCCGTGATGACTCCAGACCTCGCGGTTATGCGTGCCCGGCGTGACCAGCATCGGCCCGTTGGCGAGGTCGCAATCGTCCAGCAGCACGCCGATCGCGAGCACGTCGTCATTGGTGTGCGGATAGAAGGCCCAGTCCTGATGCCACTCGACCGGCGAGCCGTATTGCGCCGACTTCATGTTGAGTTTTGAGCCGTGCAGCCGCAGGCCCGGACCGAGCAGCTTTTTCAGGATATCGAGCACGGGTTCGCTGCGCACGATCTCGTCGAACAGTTTGTGCACCTTGTGCGGCGTCTTGATACGGCGGACCCGCGGGTTTTCCGCGGTGTGGCCCGGTTCCAGATCGTAGACGTCGGTGTGTTCGAGGGTTTTGGCCGATCCCGCGACCAGCTCCGCGATCACCGAACGCACCTGGGAAAGCGTGGCCGCCCCCAGAACCTCAGGCACCACGATCACGCCATCGCGTTGATAGGCCTGCACATCTTTCTCTGAGATCATCTGGCTTCATTCCTCTATGTTTACGTTGTCATATCAAATGTTAACGTTGTCATTTGCCGTATTCAAGCCGAATCGTGCATTCCTGACCTGCATTCGCTAATGTGCGCCGAGATGAGCATCGCCAGCCCCGAAGAGCCCCATTCCGCCCCGACCCTGTCGGCCGTGGCCAAACTGGCCGGCGTATCGTCGATTACCGTGAGCCGCGTGGTGCGCCTGCCAGCTCTGGTGGCGCCGGAAACAAGGGGCCGGGTCGAAGCCGCGATGCGGGAACTCGGCTATGTGCCGAACCAGCTCGCCGTCGCGCTGGCCAGGGCCCGCACCCGTTCGATCGGTGTGCTGGTGCCGACGATCGCCAATTCGATCTTCGCCGATACGGTGCAGGGCCTGTCCGACGAATTGGAGCCGCTCGGCTACGCCGTGATCCTGGCACAGTCGCGCTACGACGACGCGCGTGAAGATCATATGCTCTCGGCGTTGCTGTCGCGGCGCCCCGAGGCGATCATCATGGTGGGCTCTCCCGCTACGGAAGACGGAGCGCGGTTGCTGCGGCGCGCGGGAATTCCCGTCGCGGAGACATGGGATCTTCCGGCGGCACCGATCGACGCTGTCGCCGGTTTCAACAATTACGAAACCGGCGTCGCGGTGGCACGACATCTCCTCGAGCAAGGCCGCAACAGTCTCGCCTTCATCGGCGGCGACGATCCGCGCGCCACCCGGCGCTGGAATGGATTCAACGACACGGCGCGGGCGCTTGGCGCCAAAGCGCCGCGGCGGCTGGTCCTGGACCGCAACGCCTCCGGCAGTGTCGTCGCGCTTGCAGAGCTGCCCGGTGTCGACGCCGTGTTTGCAGCGAACGATGCGCATGCCATCGGCTTCATGTCCGGTCTGCGAAAGGCGGGCCTCTTGTGTAACGGCCCGGCGGCGGAGCAACCGGTCGCGGTCATCGGCCTCGGCGATCTCGAAATGGGCCGTCTGATCGCGCCAAGTCTCTCCACCATCCGCGTGAACGGCGATGCGATCGGGCGCACTGCTGCAAAATTGATCCTGGCGCGGGAAGGGCCGCGTCATATCGATCTCGGATTTGAACTCGTCCTTCGCGATAGCGGTTAAGCCCTCGAACGGCCCGGCTACGCCACTTGGCGACACTGGCCAGCCGCAACCATAGCTTCGGTCCTAGGCATGATGGCCGTTGCGTCGCAGAATTGCGCGAACAGGTTTGCGCCGCGGTGAACGATCTCGGACCTGGCATCTTATCTATGCGGAGGTTCGTTATGTTGCCAAAGAGGCCACGCGAACTCAGAGAGTCTCAGCAGCAGGATCGGAAACGCGAACCGAAACGCACCGATGCCGGTGCTGAGGACCGCGATCTGTCGGTCGGAGAAGGGCGGACGATCGAGACGCCTCCGCT